>CAJFUR010000107.1 GCA_904420215.1 uncultured Eggerthellaceae bacterium | reverse complement strand
TTCCGGCATCGAGACGCTCAAGGAGGGCATGAAGGAGAAGCGCCTGGGCAATTCCAAGTACAACCTGAAGAAGTACGGATTCTCCGCTTCGTCGCAGTCCGACGCCATTCTGGAGGCCATCGAGACCGGCCTTGACGAGAAGGGCGACCCGCGCCCGGTGCGCATGCTGTGGATCCAGTCGGCCAACCCCATCGCCAACATGGGCCAGGACGCGCCGCGGCTGTGGCGCGCCATGAAGAAGGTGGACTTCATCTGCGTGGTTGACCTGTTCAAGACGCCGTATGCCGTGGCCTGTGCCGACTTGCTTCTGCCGTGCGCCATGTCCAACGAGCGCGACTGCATCCGCGTGTGGTTCGACCCCATGCGCTCGCTCACGAAGTGTTCCAGCTACTTCGAGGCGAAGGAAGACGAGCAGATCATGATCGACTTGGGACACCGCCTTGCGCCGGATTTGTGGCCGGAGTGGGTCAAGGAGCCGCGCGACTACATGAACTGGCGCATGCAGCTGGGCAACGTGGGCTTCACCATGGAGGAGCTGGAGGAGAAGTACCACGGCATGCATTACGCCGACTTCCGCTACCGCAAGTACGAGAAGGGCCTTCTGCGCCCCGACGGGCAACCCGGCTTCATGACGCCGACCGGCCGCTACGAGTTCTACATCACGCTGTTCGACGCGTGGGGGGCCGATCCGCTGCCGTTCTACGAGGAACCGCCCACCAGCCCCGTTTCCACGCCGGGGCTGGCAGAGGAATATCCGCTGGTGCTCACGACCGGCAAGCGGTCCTTCGAGTTCTTCCACTCCGAATGGCGCCAAGCCGACACGACGAGCCGCGAATTGCATCCCGTGCCGTACTTCGACATCCATCCCGAAACGGCCGCCAAGTACGGCGTGGCGGAAGGCCAGTGGGCGTGGATAGAAAACCAGATGGGCAAGTGCCGTCAGGTGGCCCGCTTCAACGACACGTTGGACCCGCGCGTCATTTCCACCGAGCACGGCTGGTGGTTCCCCGAGAAGGAGGCCGCCGAACCGGACCTGTTCGGCGTGTTCGACTGCAACCCGAACAACCTCATTCCCATGTGCGAGAACGGTCCCTCCGGCTACGGTGCGCCCATCAAGTGCGGCATGGCGAAGGTGTACCCCTGCACGCCGGAGAACATGCGGCCCGAAGACCAGCCCACCTATCAGGTGACGGCCACCAACGGCTACACCCACGGCCCGTCCCACAAGTCCGACGAGCCCAGCTTCTACGACTACTGGACCGAGTGAAGGGGGAGAATCCATGGCTGAGAAGGGACAATACGGCCTGCTTGTGGACTACCAGTACTGCTCCGGCTGCCACGCCTGCGAGGTGGCCTGCAAGAAGGAGCACGGCATGCCCAAGGGCGACTTCGGCATCAAGGTGTTGCAAGACGGTCCGCGCCGCTGCTCCGACGGCGTGTGGGAATACGACTACCTGCCCATGCCCACGCACCTGTGCGACCTGTGCGAAGACCGCGTGGCAAGCGGAAAGCTGCCCACCTGCGTGCACCACTGCCAAGCCGGCGTCATGGTGTACGGCCCGCTGCAGGAACTGGCCGCCAAAGCCGCCGCTGCCGCGAAGGACAAGATGGTGATCTTCGCGAAGTGAATGGGTCCCGCGGGCCTGCGGCCCGCGGGACCGCTCGACGCTGCGGGGCCCCTTTGGGTGCCGCTGTTCTCCGAGCGGCGGAACACGCTGACGCTGCGGGGCGCCCTCGCACCGAATCTCGGCCCTTGTGCGCTGTTCGGCGCGTACCGAAGTACGCTTGGCAGCGCGGTGGGCCGATCTTCGGCACGAGGGTGCCCCTCGCTGACTTGCTGCGCCGACCGGTGATCGTGATGCCAGCCTGTGAGCGGTGCGACAACCTGCGAGCAGCGCGACAGCCTGCGAGAAGCATGGGAGGAGGGACGCGAACCGCCGCCGAGCGCGGCCGGGATTGCGAAACGCGGCGGCAACGGTCGGTAGACGTTTGGTCGAATCAAGCGTATATGATATGATATCATATCATATGAAGGGAGTAACATGAGCGTTGTCGGCGTGCATCCGAGAATCAGCGAGCGCCATCCGGAAGTGACTGACGCCGACGTGCTTGCAGCCATGCGTTCGATGATTCGCTACAGACAGCGTCCTGCCGGCGAATGGTTGGCGGTGGGCCTTGACGACAAGAGCAGGTTGGTTGAATTGGTTTACCAATACGACGAAGAGGAAGACTTCTTTTTCGTGTTCCACGGCATGACGCCTCCTTCGGCCAAGACGCTCAAAGAGTTAGGGATGGAGAGGTGACTGGCATGGACGTATCCGAATACATGAAGAAGCATGGCCTTGACGACGCCAGTCTCGACGCGATGGCGGAACCCTACGAACGCGGCGATTACGAAAGCGGTGGAGGCGAAGTCTATGCCGGTTCGCATATCGATGCAGTTGGCAAGCGCCGCGTGACAGTTATTTACGATGCGTCCGCAACCAAACGCGCCGAAGCCATTGCCCGTCGCCGCGGCGTCAGGCCGTCGGAGATCTATCGCGATGCATTGGACTACTACCTTGCTGCTCAGTCCTAGAGGGCTTGCCTAGCCAAAACGAGCGGCGTGCCAACTTGCGGGTGGCCTGTGGCAGTTCGGAGTTGTGGCGGCTCGGAGTGCCCGCCTTATTCCCCGCCCGCCCCTTCCGCCGGCTCGTCTTGGATGTCGGCGAATATCTTTTCCACCGATTCGTGGCTCATGGTGAGGAAGAACACCTTGAAGTCCAGCATCATGCGGTCGCGCGCGGCGCGCCACGACAGGTCGAAGTCGAAACGCTTCTGGATCTTCTCTATGTGGTACAGCACGGTGTTGCGGTGCATGTGCAGCTTCTGCGCCACGGCGGTGGCGTTGCGCCCGTAGTACAGGTAGAACCAGAACAGCACGAGGCAGTTCGTGCCGTTTTGCTGGTCTTCCTCGTAGAGCTTCTTCAGGATGGTGTGCTGGAAGCAGAAGCGCATGAAGCGCTCGTCCTTGTCGCTGGGATCCACTAGGTAGTACAGAAGCGCGTCGCCGAACAGGTAGATGCCCTTGCTTTCGTCCTGGTCGGACGCGAACTGCTCGCGCTCGATGGTGCGCCTGAGGCCAAGCGCCATCTTCGTCTGGCGGTAGGCCAGATCGAGGTTCGTGATGCCGGTGAACACCTCCGAAACGCCGCTCGCGATGCCGAGGGGTTCGTAGATGCGCTCGCGCAGGTCCTTGATCGTCTTGATGTGCGAAAGACGGTTGTCGCTCGGCGGCGTGTGGCACAGCACCAGCGTGACGTTCTGGTAGGGGAAGCACGACACGTTGCCCTGGTTGATGTGCAGCGCCGCCCTCAGGGCCGCCGAGGCGCGCTCGGGTTCGGTTCCCCCGTCCACGTCCATGACGATGAGCTTGAACTCCATGTTCTCCTCAAGGCCGGCCAGTTCCATCTGGGAGTGCAGGTACTCGTCGGTCACCGGCGCATGCTCGAGCATCTTTGCGAAGAAGAAGTAGTGGGGCACGTTGAGCTTCACCTGGGTGCGCCACTGCATCTCGCACAGGGGCATGATGTGGCGCACCAGAATGCCGAACAGGTCCTTGAGCCCCTCGGTGAGCGGCGTGGCATGGCACGACATGGAAAGCGACCCGAAGTAGATGTGGTTGATGTACAGCGGGCGCGAAAGCCGCGCGTAGGGCGTGAGGGCGGAAGGCGGCTTGATGTAGTACACCTTCTCTGGCAGGCGCTGGCGCTTCTCCTCTATCATCTGCGGCGTCAGGCAGCCGGTTTCCACGATGTGGCGGTGCAGGTCGTCGGGGGGTTCAAGGGCGGTGGAGCGTGCGATGACGCTGAAGTTGCTGTCCGAGATGAAGACGAAGTTGCGCATGAGCAGGGCGGCGGTGTTCAGCATGTCGTTCAAGGTGCCCCGGCGCGCCACTATGCGGTCGAGTTCGTTTTCCCAAATGAGAAGCTGCGTGAAGTACGACTGGAGTTGGAAGACGAAGTAGGAGAACCGGTCCTGCTGCCGCACGCACATGATGCGGTCGGGGAAGCGCTCCACGGTTTCGCGCAGGGGGGGGGGTATCTGGCCTCCGTGCTCCTCGCTCACGAGCACTAGGGCGAACGCCGTGGGCTTTTCCTGCAGAAGCGACGCGGCCTCGCCCTCGCTGCACACGAACAGGAGGTGGGCGTCGGCGATGTTGGCGGGAACCGCGCACGAGACGTTCTCGTGCGACACGGCCGCGAGCCAATGGAAGGACCTGCGCGCGGACGGTGGCTGGTACAGCGTCTCGTTTTGGGACAGGAAGTCGATCAGCATGTTCATGGTGACCGACGGGAGATTCGCTCCCGATGCCGGCGCGAAGTCCACGCCCGGCCTGTTCGTCTCTGACACAGGAACCCCCGTTCTGTGCGCACGCCCTTGCGAATGTCCAATGCCAGTATACCATCAGTCGCGCGGTGGGGAAGGGATCCGCGCGCGCCGTTGCGGCGGCGCGCCGCGCGCGGGGTGCCCCTTCCGGGTGGCGGGGACGCCCGGGGGGCGGTTCCTTTCGATTGCGCCAATGCTTTGCTTGGCGGCGCTTTCTGTCTGCATCTCGTTCGCCGTTCGGACAGTTTGGTGATTTCCAGCGAAAAACTGTGTCGAAATCGCCGAAATCGCCGAAATGCGCGTTCGGGGGCGCCGAGGGGGCGTGTGCTACACTTGCTGCGTTTGCATAGGCTAAGTCGAACAGGGGGAGACTTACATGCAGTGCGAGCAAGCGGGCGGCCGGGCATCCCGCCACGGGCGCATTTCCCACGTTTCCGAAAGGGCGTTTCGGGAACAGCCGCGCCCCCGCGTGTTCTCGCTGCATGTGCCCGTGCTGTGCGTGCTGGGCTTCTCGCTGTATCTGGGCTGGATATTCTGCCTGTTCTGGAGTCCCGCCCTTTTTCCCGCCGGCGTGCTCGGCGACGTTGCCATCCATGCCGTGCGCATGGCCATGACTGTGGCCATGTTCGCCGCCTACGTGGCGTTCGGCCTTTTCGCGCGGTTCTTCGCCTCGCGCAGGGGGGAGGTTGCGCTGCGCGGCGTTTCGCTTGCGTGCTGCCCGCTGGGCTGCGTTGCCGGCCTGCTTCCCGGCGACGTTGGGCTCGCTTGGCATTTCGCGCTGTGGGTTGCCAGCGGCATCGGGTCGTCGGCGCTTCTGCTCGTCTGGTCCAAGAAGATGGTCGAGCTCAACCGCAAGCAGGTCATATTCACCGGTTCGAGCGCCTTTCTTGCCGGGTCGTTCCTCTTCGTGGCAACGGCGTTCATGCCGGCGGGCGTTGCCTTTCTGTCGATTGCGCTTCTGCCCGTGGCGTCGGTGGCCGTGGCGTGTCTGGACTTCTCTCCCGCATTGTCGTTCTCCTACGGCGGGCGGGATGCCTTGCAGGCGGCCGCGAACCAGGCGGGCGATCCCGCTTCCGCAGGCGCCGGCGCGTCCGCGCCGCCGGAGGCCGAACCGCGAGGGGCGGCTTCGGGGGAGCAGCGTGCCGCCTTCGTGCGTACCATGCTTCTGGCCTTCGCCTACAGCATCGGCATCGGGTTTGCCGGGTCGTGTGCCACCGTGCAGGCGTACTATCCCGCGTCGGTGTACGTCATTGCGGCGGGAAACGCCTGTGCGGCGGTGTTCAGCGTGCTGTTCCTCGTGCGCCGGTCGCGCAACCTGTCCATCGTGCTGACCGAAGTGTTCCTGCCCGTCATGCTGGTGTGCATATTCGCGTACTCGTTCGCCAGCCGTGCCGGGCAGCTTGCGTGCATCATGGTCATGCTGGCACTTCTGGCCTGCCACGACATCGTGGACATCGCAAGCGTTTCCAGAAGCTCGCGCCTTTTCGGGGAAAATTACGTGAAGACCTTCGCCGTCGGCCGCACGCTGAACGGCTTGGGCTGTTCGCTGGGGTGGGCGGTGGGCATGCTGCTCAACTTCCTGCCGGGCATCGACGTGTCCGGAAGGCTGTTCGTGTGCTTCGCCTTGGTGGTGTTCCTGACGGTCACGACCAGTTTCGCGGTGTTCCATCCCGAATCCCTGTCCCGCGCGGCCGAAACAGGCGGGGATGCCGCGCCGCCGCGCGCCTTGCAGGGTTCGGGCGCGCCTGCGTGCGCCACGGCCGCGACGCACGTGGCAGCCGATGGGCTTGACGCAAAGGCGTCAAGCGTGGCCAGGCGTTACAGCCTCACCTCGCGGCAGGAGGAAGTGCTGCTGTGCCTGGCGCAAGGGCGCAACGCGGGCTACATAGCCCAGCGGTTCACCATTTCCACCCACACGGCCAAAAGCCACATCTACAACATCTACAACAAGCTGGGCATCCACTCGCAGCAGGAGCTTCTCGACATCGTGGACGCCGAAGGCGCGCCGGAGTGACGCCGGGATGCGCCGCCCGGGGCATGCCTCGCCGCCGGACGGCCCCGCATGGCGAGGTGGCGCCTAAGGCGGGCAGGCTGGCGCCGTGCCGGATGCGCTGCGCCTCCGGCCCTTCGCCCGACGCCGCGCCGAACGGCGAGTCGGGGCCGGCCAGCCCGGCATGCCCCGCCGCCGGGTGCTTCCCCTCATACCCAGAGTCTGATCTTTCGCGCGTCAGACTGTGAGCGCCTTGGCCGCTTCGGGAAGTCTCGGGTAGGCTGCGCTCCGTTTGGTATGGGTGGCGGAAACGGCGCTGTGTGCCTTGCTCCTTTCCGCCTTTCGGGTCAAGGGGGTTCCGAAACATGTCCAATGCATCCAGTGCCGGCAGTGCCGCGACGAAGCATCGCTCGAAGCTGGGCACGAAGGCCACGCTGCTTCTGTGCGCGTGCGACAGCAATGCGCTCGGGAGCGAGATGACGCCCATCCTGGCGGTCATCGCCTTGGCGTTTCCCGGCGAGAACGTGAACCTGCTGGTGGCGCTGCCCCCGCTGTGCATCATCCCCGCGTCGCTGGTGGCGGCCAAGCTGTCCTACTACATCAGCCGCAAGACCATTCTCACGATAGGCCAGATCCTGTTCATTATAGGCGGCCTTGGCGGCGCCTTCGCTCCCAACTTCGAATTCCTGCTGGCCACGCGCGTGTTCTTCGGCTTGGGCTGCGGCTTGGTGTATCCCATCGTGCCCACGCTCATCTCGTATTTCTTCGCCGGGCACGAGCGCGTGTCCATGATGGGCGGCGCGAACGCGGTGGGCTCCATCATCGCCATGGTGTTTTCCACCCTTTCGGGGACGCTGGCCGTCATCGGCTGGCATGTGCCGTTCTTCGTCAACGTGTTCTTCGTGTTCGTGCTCGTCATGCAGCTGGTGTTCCTGCCGAAGGTCCCGCCCGAGAAGGACATGGAGTTTTCCAAGAAGGTGGACAGCCTCGCCCCCGAGCAGAAGCGCATCGGGCCGCGCGCGTGGATGGGCATCCTGCTCATGTTCGTTTCCATGACCATCGGCATGGTGTACCTGTTGAAGATGGCCATCTTCATTCAGGAGAGCGGCATCGGCGATTCGGTCATGGCTGGCTTGGCGTCGTCTTCCTCCACGTGCACCGCGCTCGTCGTGTCGCTGGCGTTCTCCCTGATCTTCAAATTCCTGAAACGCTACACCGTGTTGGTGTCCATGGCCTCCATCGCGCTTTCGTTCGTGCTGCTGTCCTCCGCCACGTCTTCGGTGGGCGTGTTCGCCGGAGCCATCGTGTACGGCGTCTATCTGGGCACCATCATTCCCTACTTGCAAACGTCGCTTTCCGGCTTGGTGCACCCGTACCGCCGCACCTACGCGCTGTCCATCCTCTCGATGGCCATGTTCGCGGGGCAGGCCGCCTCGTCGGTGTATGTCTCGCTTGTCGAGGGGGTCGTCGGCACCAGCACGGCCGCGCTGTTCCAAGTCATGTCGGTCATGTTCGTCGTGCTGTTCGCGGTCGTGCTCGTCTACCTTCTGGCCACGCGGAAAAACGCCTCCTATCCCTACGGCGACGTGACGGAATAGCATGTGCTGCCCGTGCAACCATTGCGGCAAGTGCGCTGACAGGCAGGGGCGCTGCATCGCCTGCCACGAGAAGCTCCCCCGCCTGTTCGCACCGCGCTGTCCCGCATGCGGGGCCTTGCAGCCGCCTCCGCCGGGATCGAGGCTGGCCGTGAGCACGCCGCATGCCGGGGTGAGGGGCGGCGCGTGACGCAGGAGGCCGTCTTCGCGGCGCGCGCTTGCGGGTAGCGCATGGCGCGGGGGCCGGCTTTGGGGTTTGGCGGCCGGGACCGGCACTGGCATGCGGTGCTGACGCCGGTTCGGCGGGTCGCCGCTTCGCGCGAAAGGGGGACGCGGACATGGGTGTGGAGCATGCGCTTCTGATCGACTACGAATATTGCTTGGGCTGCTCGGAGTGCGAAACGGCCTGCATGACGGCGCATGGCCGCGGTCCCGACTCCCTCGGCGTCAAAGTGGCGAAGCTGGGCCCGTGGAAAACGGGGGACGGGTCGTGGCAGTACGATTTCGTGCCCATTCCCACTGACTGGTGCGATTTGTGCAAGGTTCGCGTGGAAAAGGGCAACCGCCCCGCCTGCGTGCGGCACTGCCCCTACGGCGTCATCACCTACGGCACGGTTGACGAACTGGCCTCCCTGCTCAAGGTGAAGTCGAAGATGCTGCTGTTCACGCCGCGCAGCGCCGACCGCCCCTAGGGCGCGCAGCGGCCCGTGCGGCGGTTGCGGCCGTCTTCCGCGCACGCCGCGACACGGGCCGCTGCGCAGCGGCCCTTCCGCCTTCCGCTTGCACCGCCGCCCGCCTCGTTCAGTCTTCCATGGATCCGAACAGGTGCTTGTCGATGTTCGACAGCGGGGAGTTCTTGGCCGGGGCCGAAAGCAGCGTCTGGTACAGGGACTCCCACACGACGTCGACGTGGCTCCGGTAGAAGGCGCGCAGGTCCCTTTCGTCGAACGTGCCCTTTTTCCTGAAGCGGTACAGGTCGTTGCAGTGCCGGTACAGGCCCATGACGATGGAGGCGCACAGTGCCACCATCTCGTTGGGCTCGTGGCCTTCCTTCAGCTGCTCCTGCTTGAACAATCCGCAGTAGATGGATTCGCTGGCCAGGATGTTCTCGAGTTCGAAGCGGTTGAACATGCCGCTGTCGTCGCGTGCCGAATGCAGGATGTAGCTGACGTCGAACAGTCCGAACATGAGCTTGGAGTCCTGCACCATCGTTTCGAGCACCTTGTCCTTCAAGGGCATGTTGGGCGGCAGCTTGCCGGCGAACGATTTGAGCGACAGGATGTTTTCCCTTGTGAACTTGCGCAGGATGGACTCCTTGGTGGGGAAGTACTTGTACAGGGTGCGGGTGGAGACGTCTGCCTCCTGCGCGATGTCCATCAGCGTGGTCTTCTTGTAGCCCAGCTCGCAGAAGAGGTCGATGGCGGCATCGTAGAGATGTTGCTCCATCGCCCGCTTGTTCTCTTGACGGCTTGGCATGGCAGCTCCCCTTTCCCAAGGCACCGGACGGCTCCGCGCGGGCACCCTTTCCCATTCTACCGGGCCGGTTGCGTTTCGCCAAGCTGCGCTCCCGCGGCGGGCGCGCCGGTGGAATCCGCCCCTGCCGCGCCCGCCGGGCCCTTGCCGGCGTGGCGGGCGCGTTCGCCATGGCGCGGCAGCCCGCCGGCTTGCCGGATGCGCCCACCTTCGCGTGGCAGCCCTCCGGCTTGGCGGAACGACTCGGCCCCGGATGCGGCGGGACCCGGCGAGACGGCTCCCGGCGGAAGGGGGAGGGGCCGCCCGCACGCGGGGCAGCGCGCCGCTCCTTTTGTCACGGGCTTCCTGCAGAAGGGGCAGAGGCCTTCGAGGTCCTTCATCCACGTGTGACATTTGCCGCACCCGTTGCAGCTGTAGCAGGCGCCCATGCGTTTCCTTTCGTCAGAAGCATACTACGCGAACGAAAGTAAGTTTTCCCCCGCGAACCGGGCGGGCGCGCTTTCGCGCCCTTCGTCTGCCTTGCGCGCCCGCGCCGCATCCGCCAGCGGAAACGCGAACCCCCGCAGCGTGCCGTCGCGCAAGGGGGCGCCCGCTCCCACCCGCGCTCCACGGGAATAAACTTACTTTTTTCTTGCTAGACTCCCAAAGCGACGAGAAATGGACGGAGAAACGCCGGAAGGGGGACCGCATGCATGCCGCACGCCTTTCGAAAGCGGCCGGGGCGCTGAGTTTCGGTGCGGCCGTGCCCTTCTCGTGGCGCTTCGTGGAGCAGAACTTCCACAACGACAACCGCCTTTCCTGGTGGCTTTCCCACCTGTCTTCCCCCTTGGATTGAACGCCTTCCCGCCTGACGGCTTTCGCCCGACGGCGGACGAGAACGGAAACGCGGCGGCGAAAAGCGCCCCTGCGCGCGCCCGGCGGCGGTGGCCGCCGCGGCGTGCGTGCCGTGCGCGGCCCGCTGCCGGTAATACCGGCAACCAACGACGAACAAGGGGGAATGTGCATGTCGGACATCAAAACGACGCTCAAGACCATGGGTTTCTGCGGGCCGTGCACCGCATCGGACACTGCGGAGATCGACGTGCGCGACGGGCGCATCCTGCGCACGCGCCCGTTCAGCTACGTGGAACACCAGAGCGCAGACGGGTTGAACCCGTGGACCATCAAGGTCCGCGGCAAGGAATTCAAGGCGAAGGAGAAAACGGAGCTTTCCCCGTTCGCCCTCGCCTACAAGGAGCGGGTGTATTCGCCCAACCGCATCCTGTACCCCATGAAGCGGGTGGACTGGGACCCGGAGGGCGAGCGCAACCCGCAGAACCGGGGGCGCAGCAAGTATGTGCGCATCAGCTGGGACGAAGCCACCGACATCATTGCGAAGGAAGTGCTGCGCGTCAAGGAGGCCTACGGCCTGAACTCCATCCTCGTGCAGTCGGACGGCCACCATCTCATCAAGACCATCCACGGCCCGCGCGGCACCGAAGGCTACCTGCTCGACCAGATTGCCCTCAAGGAGACGGGCGTGGAGTTGGTCAACGACTTCTGGATGCACGAGGACGAGCAGGGCGCCGTGCAAACGGGGCGCGTCAAGGGCGGCGGCTACACCATGCAGGCGCGCAACCCCGACAGCTGGGAGGGCTGGTACTGGGGCGCCAAGCACATCTGGGGCCAGGACCCGGTGGGCGAAGGCGACCAGTACAACCTGTTCCTTGATGTGGCGAACAACTGCGACTCGGTGCTGTTCTGGGGGTGCGACGTTGAAACCACGCCGTGGGGCTGGGGCGGGTGCTTTCCCAGCCGCTACTGCTTCTTCCTGTCCGACATCGGCGTCAAGCAGATCTACATCTGTCCCGACGTGAACTACGGCGCGGCGTGCCATGCCGACAAGTGGATTCCCGTGCTGCCCAACACCGACTCCGCGCTGCAGCTGGCCATAGCCTACGTGTGGATAGCCGAGGACCTGTACGACAAGGACTACATCGAGTCGCACTCCATCGGCTTCGACTGGTTCGTGTACCACGTGAACGGCGGCGACGACGGCATCGCGAAGACGCCCGAGTGGGCCGAGGGCGTCTGCGGCGTGCCGGCGCGCATCATCAAGGCGCTCGCCCGCCACTGGGCGCGCCACAACGTGTCCATCGCGCACTGCAACGGCGGCTCGTTCATCCGCTCCACCTACAGCCACGAGCCGGCGCGCTTGGAAGTGGCGCTTTTGGGCATGCAGGCGCTGGGGCATCCGGGCCGCAACCAGGTGAAGATGATGGAGTGGCAGCTCTTCGGCCTGACGAGCCAGATGCCGGCCCCGCGCTCCGAGCTCATCCCCACGCTCAACGACATCCTGTGGCCCTACGCCGCCGACCAGCGCGAATCGTTCGTTCCCGAGACGCTCATTCCCGAAGCGCTGGCGGGCGACTACGACCACGACCATCCGCTCACATGGTACGGCGTCACGTGCGCGGGCCTGCCCACCGAAGACCAGTTCGTGAAGTACCAGTATCCCGTTCCCGGCAGCGAGCGCATCCACATGGTGTGGACCGACTCCCCCAAATGGACCAGTTCGTGGAACGGCGGCTTCGAGTTCATGAACGCCATCCGCTCGGAGCACATCGAGACCGTGGTCGCGCAGCACATCTGGATGGAGGACGACTGCCTTCTGGCCGACATCATCCTGCCCATCAACACGAAGTTCGAGGAGCGCGACATCAACTGCGACATCTCGTCGGGCAACTACAACGTGCTCATGATAGAGGACCAGAGCATCGAGCCTTTGGGCGAGTCGAAGTCGGACTACGAAAGCACGCTCGAAGTGGCTCGGAAGCTGGGCATGTACGAGGCGGTGACCGGCGGCGAGACCGTGGAGGACAAGATCCGGCGCGGCTTCGAGGGTTCGGGCATCCAGAACCGCATCTCGTTCGAGGAGTTTTTGGAAAAGGAATGCTACGTGGTGCCCACGGCGAAGGGGTGGGAGAAGGACAAGGCGGGCTTCCAGCGCTTCTACGAAGACCCCGAGCGCTACCCGCTTTCCACGCCATCGGGCAAGATAGAGTACTACTCGCCGCGCCTGGCCGAGCATTTCCCCGACGATGCGGAGCGCCCGCCGTACCCGCACTGGATAGAGAAGGGCGAGACGCACCCCGACGAGCGCCTGACCACGCCGCGTGCCGAAAAGTACCCGTTCTTGCTGGTGTCCAACCATCCGCATTGGCGCCTGCATTCCCAGATGGACGACTGCACGTGGCTGCGCGAGATAGAGACGTGCAAGGTGATGGGCCCGGACGGCTACCGCTACGAGCCGGTGTGGATCAACCCCGCCGACGCCAAGCGCCTGGGCATCGAGCACGGCGACATCGTGAAGCTGTACAACGAGCGCGGATGGACTTTGGGCGGCGCCTATGTGACCGAGCGCATCATGGAGCGCGCGGTGCTGCAGGACCACGGCGCCCGCATCGACCCCATCGTGGTGGGGGAAAGCGACCGCGGCGGCACCAACAACCTCATTGCCCCGAAGGCCGTGGCGTCGAAGAACTGCGCCGGCGAAGTGACGAGCGGGTACTTGGTGGGCGTCGAAAAGGTGGACGTGTTCGAACTTGCGCGGCAGTACCCCGAAGCCTTCAGCAAGCCCTACGACCCCGACTACGGCGTTTTGCAAAGCGCCTGGTTCGACCTCGACTGAAGGAGCGAAGATGAAGGTATTCGTGATAGACGCGAACAAATGCAGCGGCTGCTACAACTGCCAGATCGCCTGCAAGGACGAGCACTGCGAAAACGACTGGATGCCCTACGCGCTGCCGCAGCCGCACTCCGGGCAGTTCTGGATGCGCGTCAAGCAGAAGGACCACGGACAGGTTCCCAAGGTGTGGGTGGAGTACACTCCCTGGCCCTGCATGCACTGCGACGACGCCAAATGCATGCAGGCGGCGCCCGATGCGGTGTACCAGCGCGACGACGGCCTGGTCGTCATCGACCCGGTGCGCGCGAAGGGGCACCGCGAGCTGGTGGACGCGTGTCCCTACGGCGCGGTGTTCTACAACGAGGAGCTGGACGTGCCGCAGAAGTGCACGGGCTGCGCGCATCTGGTGGACGAGGGCAAGCTGCCGCATTGCGTGGACCTGTGCGCTACGGGCGCCCTGCGCTTCGGGGACGAGGAGGATTTCGCCGAAGAGCTGGCGCGCGCCGAAACGTTCGTGCCCGAAGAAGGCTGCAAGCCGCGCGTGTACTACCTGAACCTGCCGCACCTGTTCGTGGCGGGCGACGTGTGGGACCCCGAGGCGAACGAGATCATAGAGGGCGCGAAGGTGACCCTTTCCATGCCCGACGGGTCGGTGCGGGAAACGGCCACCGACGACTTCGGCGACTTCTACTTCCGCCGCATCGACGCGGGCACCTATGGTCTCCGGATAGAGGCGGAGGGCTTCAAGCCGGTGGAGCGGCCGTCCATCGAGGTGGACAAGAGCCTGAATTTGGGGGACTTCCCCCTCGAGCGGGCATAGGGCGCCGCCGGGCGGAGCGGGCAGGGAAAGGACGAGGACAAGAGAGGACGGGGCTATGCCGCAGTTGCATTTCGACGAGAATGCCGCGCCGGCCGTGACCGAGTTGGCCGACGGCACCAAGGTGTACCGCACGTGCGCCGCAGGCTTCGGATGCCACAATCTGGGCTGCGGGCTCAAGGTGTACGTGAAGGACGACGAGCTGGTGAAGGTGGAGGGCGATCCCGACCATCCCATCAGTAAGGGGCGTTTGTGCGTGCGCTGCCTGACGGCCAAGGAGTACTTCTACCACAAGGACCGCCTGTTGCATCCCATGAAGCGTGCCCACAAGGACCGCGGACTCGACAAATGGGAGCGCATCACGTGGGACGAGGCATTCGATCTCATCGTGCAAAAATACCACGAAACGGTGGAGAAGTACGGCATCAATTCCGTGTCGTGCTGGAACGGCACGGGCCGCGAGGCGAGTAAATACCACTTCCAGATGTCCAACGACGTCTTCGGCACCACGACGGCGGTGCATCCCAACAGCGGCTGGTCGTGTCTGGTGCCGCGCATGGCGTGCATGCTGTGGACCATGGGCAGCTCCTACATCGAGGCCGACAACTCCATCGGCCTGGTGGGGCGCTACGACAACCCCGCGTGGACGTGCCCGAACTACATGCTGGTGTGGGGGCGCGACCCTCTGCGCTCCAACCCCGATGGGCTGTTCGGCCACTCCATCGTGGAGATGATGCGGCGGGGCATGAAGCTCGTCGTGGTGGACCCGCGTGTCAATTGGCTGGCCACGCGTGCCGAAGTGCACTTGCAGCTGCGCCCCGGCACCGACGGAGCTTTGGCCTTGGGGCTGCTCAACGTCGTGATAGAAGAAGACCTGTACGATCACGCGTTCGTGGAGCAGTGGACCTACGGCTTCGACGAGCTGGCGGAGCGCGTGAAGGGCTACCCGGTGGAGAAAGTGGCTCAGATCTGCGAAGTGGATCCGGACGACATCCGCGCGGCGGCGCGCTGCCTTGCGCACGGCCCCTCGACGCTTTCCATGGGCCTTGCCGTGGACCAGAACCCGAACTGCCTGCAGATAGGCCATGCGCTGCTGTCGCTGTTCGCCATACTGGGGGACATGGACGTTCCCGGCGGGTGTTTCATGGGCCTGCCGCCCACGTTCGCCGGCATGGCTGAGAACGCGCCGGCGGAAGCGGGCGAGGGGCCGCTCGAGGGTCTGGCGCTCTATGGCAATCTGGGCGTGCAGCCGCTCGGGCACGACCGGTTCCCGGCCCTCTCGGCCATCGTGAACACGACGCATCCCGACGCGACGCTCGACACGCTGGAGACGGCCGTCCCATTCCCCATCAAGTTCGCCTACATCTTCGCGCACAACCCCATCTCCTGCATGGTGCCCCAGCCGAAGCGCTGGATGGAGGCCATCCGCAAGATCGACTTCGTGTGCGTGGCCGACGTCTTCATGTCGCCCACGGCCATGGCGTGCGCCGACCTGGTGCTGCCCGTGGACACATTCCTGGAGCACGACGGGTACGTGTCGAATTCCAACGCGTCCCAGCCGGGACAGTTCGGTGCCATCAAGAAGGTGCTTTCGAACAGGGGCGAGTCCCGAAGCGACTTGGAGATCATGCTCGAGTTGCACCGGCGCCTGTATCCGGAGAGCACAAACGCCAAGTTCTCGTCCATCGAGAACTACATCGACAGCGAGATAGCCGGCGTGCGCGACCTGAACGCGCATTACGCCGACTTGCAGGAGCATGTCATCGGCCAGTACGAGATAGAGTACCGCAAGTACGAGAAGGGCCTTCTGCGCGGCGATGGGCAGCCTGGATTCAACACGCCCACCGGGCGCATCGAGCTGTACTCCACCGTGCTGCAGAACTTGGGCGACGACCCGTTGCCGTACTACCTGGAACCCAAGTTCAGCGCCGTGTCGCGCCCCGACCTGGCCCATGACTACCCGCTGGTGTTGACGACGGGTGCCCGCCGCTTCACGTCGTTCCATTCCGAGAACCGCCAGATAGGCACCCTGCGCGAGATCCACCGCTGGCCCACGATGGAAATCCATCCGGAGACTGCGGAGAAGCTGGGCATTGCCGAGGGTACGTGGGTGTGGGTGGAAAACCCGTGGGGCAAGGCGAAGCTGGTGGCGCACCTGACGCCCATCGTGAAGGAAAACACGGTGTCGTGCGACCACGGCTGGTGGCTGCCCGAGGAAGATCCTGAAGAGCTTTACGGGGTGATCACCCACAACATCGGCTCGCTCATCCCGCATGAAGAGAACGGCCCCCTGGGCTTCGGCACCCACTATAAGAGCATGCCCTGCAAGGTGTATCGCGCCGACTAGGCGCCGGCAAGCGCGCGCGGCGTTCCCTTGTAAGGCGGCGCCTGCAAGGGTCCCGCGCGCCGGAAAGGACGAGTCATGGCTCAATACGGCCTTTTGATAGACAACGAGTACTGCACGGGCTGCCATAGTTGCGAAGTGGCCTGCAAGAACGAGCACGACCTGCCGTTGGGGCAGTGGGGCATCAAGGTGCTGGAGCTGGGTCCGTGGCAACTTGCGGACAAGAAGCACTGGGAATACCGCTTCGTGCCGGTGCCCACGTCGTCGTGCGACTTGTGCGAAGGGCGCGTGGCGGCGGGGGAGGATCCCAGCTGCGTGCACCACTGCCTTGCCGATGCCATCGAATTCGGCGCGTTGGAGGAGCTGGCCGCGAAGATGGGGCAGAAGGGGAAAATGTGCTCCATCTTCATCCCCTAGGACTTTCCGGGGAGAAGGGAGCGCCCCCCCCCGAAAAAGGGGGGCGAAGAAGAGGGCCGGTGCGGTTTTTCGCACCGGCCCTCTTCTTTGAAAATCTAACTTCGTCGTATGCGAGGTTCGCTATCTGCCTACTGTTGAGGCTTGCCGGGGGCCGCGGGTGCACCGGGCGCACCGGGAGCCTTGGGGGCACCGGGAGCGCCGGGGGCCGCAGGTGCGCCGGGGGCACCGGGCGCACCCGGCATGGCCGGGCCGGCCGGCAGTTCCGCGCCGCATTCCGCGCACACGGTGGCGTTGGCGTCGTTCGTGGCGCCGCACTTCTCGCACTTCTTGTCAAGGCTTACGGCTGCTGGTCTGAAACACATGGCATGTCCTTTCTCGATAACGCGAGGCGAAAGCGCTTCTCCACTTCCGCCTCGCGCATGATACGGGTAAAAAAGTAAGTCTTCTACCCTTTCCGGTGGCCTGTTGGCGGGATTTGCGGACGGACGGCGCGGGCATGCACGTGACGTGGCCACCCGTCCGAACCGCCTGCGCCCCTAGGCTTTGTATACGGTGCACATTGCGTTCTTGTTCGTATATTCTCCCAGTTCCTCGCCACAGATGTCGGGGTCGTCATCGAGCAGTACGTTGATGTTTGAATCCCAGACGCCGAACAGGCTGGGGTCTTTTGGATCCTTTTCGGGAAACCACCAATTGTGCTCGGCCGAGAGGATGCCCACCCCTATTGCTGTCGTGACGCGTGCACGCATCTTCACGCGTCCCATGTGGTTTTCGAGTTGTACCCAGTCGCCATCCGCTACGGGCGGGTTGAGCGCCTGTGCCGTTTCGGGATTGATTTCAACAATGGGATCGGGATGTTGGGCACGCAGCGAAGGGATTTGACGGTGCTCCGAATGGTAATAGGGTTGCACGCGGCCGCCGGTGATGAGGATGTAGGGGTACTTTTCGGCATATTCCGGCGTCGAGTAAGGGCTGAAATTAGGTTCTTCGTAATGGGTCACGGGGTCGAAGCCCAGTTCGTCCAGAATGGCGCTTTTCAACTCTACCTTCCCCGAAGGGGTGCCGAACCCGTAAGGCTTTCCTGTTTTGGGGTTCGTTTGCTCGTACATGTGATAGACCAAGGGGATGGCGTCCGATTTTTTCCGGAGGGCGAATTCCTCGAACGTGAGGTTTTGCGGCGAAAGGCGGTAGTCGTATACGTCGCGGAGGGTCTTCCAAGGCCAATCGTCCTGCTGGCCGCAACGCATGCCCAGTTCGCGCCAGAATTCGTAATCGCTTCGCCGCTCGAACATCGGATTCACGGCGCGCATGCCTGATGCGAGGAAGCCCGAAAGATGCCCCGTGTTGGTCTCCAGGATGTCGCGTTCCATCCAGTCGGACATGGGCAGCACGTAATCGGCCATCATAGTGTTCGGGTTGTGGAAGAAGTCGAGCACGACGATAAGATCGAGTTTCTTGTACGCCTCGTAGATGATTTTTGGATTGGAATATTTGGTGAGGGGGGCGGCTCCGGAAATGATGAGTGCTTTGATGGGGTACGGCTCGCCCGAAAGAATCTGTCGCCAAACCAAAGGACCGTGGGCCTGATTCGACCAATAGCTGTACATTTGCGTGCCGAAGCGCTTCTTCTGTTGCTCTCCGATGAGCTTCCATCCGGGGTATCCCAGCACGCTGAACCGCTCGCCGCCTACCTGTTTTTTCCACTGGTCTTCGGGTATGCGGTCGGTGCATTCCATCTGGAAATCGTCGATGAACAGGTTTTCGCCTGTGTAGGGGCCCAGCACGTAGCAGGCGTCGTCTATGTTGCCCGTTATGGCCTCGAGCATGGCCACTGCCCGCAATGTGCGGAATCCATTGGGAGCCTGTCCGTCGTACGCCTGCATGGCTATGATGCGGGAAGGCTTGTTGGTGGCATAGACGCGTGCGGTTTCCGCAATGGTGTCTGCGGGAACCCAGCAGACCTCGGCCGCCTTTTCGGGCGTCCATTCCTTGACGGCTTCCCTCAGATCGTCGAAGCCGACACACCATTTCTCGACGAATTCCTTGTCGTACAGTTCCTCCTCGATGATCACATGCAGCCATGCCAGATACAGGGCCCCGTCGGTTCCCGGTCGCAACGGCACGTAGTAATCGGCCAGGCGGCCAACGTCGCCGAAGCGGGGATTGATGGAGATGATTTTCCCTCCTGCCCATTTGCACTGTTCGATGTTAGAAAACATCGGAGGGGCGGATTCGCGTTGATTGGAGTTGAGCACGAGGCATTTGGTGACGCCCGCCACCATGTAAAGCTGGCCTGCCCATCCCAAGGTGGTCTCATAGGCCTTTGTCATGGGTCCATGGCATATCTGTTCGTTTCCCAAGTTGTTGGGGGAGCCGAAAAGGTTCAGGAAGCGCGATTTCGGCCATGTGTTGTCCGAGTAGTGATGGGTGCCCGTGATGGCTGCCAACGTTTCGGGTCCGAATTCTGCCCTCAACGCGTTGAGGCGAGCGGATATTTCGTCGAGCGCCTGATCCCACGAAATCTGCTCCCATGCGTTTTCGCCGCGTTTGCCGGTGCGCTTGAGCGGGTAGTTCAAGCGGTCGGCATGATAATGGTACTCCAAAGCGGCCTTGCCTTCGTTGGCAAGGCGCGAGCAGTGCGCCTCCGAGTTGGGCCATTCGGGGTCGGGAAGCACTTTGGTGACCATATCGCCTTTCGAGAAGACGTTGACGTTGCAAGCTGCCGATCCGCAGAAATGGCATCGGCAAGACGTGACCTTCTCCTTCTCTCTGCTGTCCATGGATCCTCCCTTGTCGGTTTGCCTTCCATTGCGCGAATGGCGGATGCATGACCATTCGCCTGTGGCCGATCATATTGAAAGGGCGGCGGGGTGGGTTCATACGGCCGAGATGAAAATGACGGAATTCACCCGGAAGTGATGAAGGCTGTGGCGTGCGTCGAGGCGCCCGCAGTCGCATCATGCGTTCTTGGGGTAGCTCTCGATGAAGTCGATCAGTTCCTGCTGCGAATGAACACCCAGTTTGCCGTAGATTTTCCGCATGTGCGATTTGACGGTGTTGGTGGAAACGAACAGCTTTTTCGCTATGTGGGTGGCATTGCGGCCGCGAATGAGGTAGGCGAGCGTCTCCGCTTCTTTTCGGGACGACTCGTAGCGCTCGATCACGCGCACCAAGGTGTGGTCGATGCGTGTCGCCTCGTCCGTGTCGTCGGGTCTGGGGAAGGGGATCGCCTGCAAGGTGCCGTCATCCTTCCTTGCCGCGTTCGTGACGAAGGTTGGTGGTGTGGAGCTTCGGTCGTGCGGCTCGGTTTTGCTGGCGGCGGGATCGAACGGCTTTTCCGAGTCCACCGATCCGTGGGCCACGAAAGCGTGACGGTCGATGCCGAGAAAGTTGCTGAAGGCGAAGCCCGTCAAGACGATGGCGAGCACTACGAGGCACGGCTTCGACAAATCGCCTTCAAGGGCGGGCAAAGCCAGCGCGAGAGATCCCCCCATCCAGCCTATTGCGTACGTAAGGCGGCTGAAGCCCAGATCTTGGCCGAACAGGCGCGCGTATGCGTTGAAATCGCCGCTTGCGTTCTTCGATACGTTCGAGGTGTTTATGAGGTCGGCCAGACAAAGCCCCACTACTAATGAAACGGCTGCGATTCCTCCCGCTGGAGGCGGGCAAACCCCCATGAGGGCGAGCATGACGGCGGCGTAAGGTGGGAGTAGGCGTGCAAAATAATACGAGGGGTTCCTGCTGGTTTTGAAAAGGCAGGCGAGGGACAGCATGCCTGCAACTGCGACGGCGGTTCCCCCGAACGCCGGCACCGATGCGCCGAAATGCTGCGACGAGGCGGTGGCCGTGACGAACCCCATGGTCAGGTTGCAAGTAGCGGAAACGGCGACGTCGAGGCGGGCTGGCTGGCGCACGTTGTCGGAGGACTCGCTGCGCGAATGCAGGGCAATCAATCCGGCCGACTGGCTTTTCCATGCGAGATTAAACAACGTGAAAGAAAGAAGCGGGAACGACAACGTGACCGCGCTGGTCATCGGCACGGGCATGACCGAGACAAGTGCGAACAGCAGCCCGGCAAGCATGAACGAGCAGGACGTGGACATGATGAGGGACTTGCGTTTGACGAGGGTGAAAATGCGGCCCCAGAGAATCACGAGACAAGAAGACGCAATGCCTGCGCATGCCCATGCCGCAGCGAGGCCGATGGGTGGCTCGATTGCAATCCGGGAGCAGCATACTGAAACGATCAAAGAAGCCATTGCGCAAGCTGCAAGCAGCGTGCGCCCCCTCTCCGATGAGAACAGGGGCGCCAAAGGGATGGCGAGCAGGGAAAAGGCTGCGATGGCGGCGAACAGGACCGTCTGCAGGAGACGCGCTTGGCTGTCGGGCAGCGGGCTTGCCAGAAAACATTCGGGACTCCATGTGAGAATGGTCGTCCAAGCTATGAGCAGGGCGTAGCCGAACATGACGGTCGGTTGGAGCTCGAAGGTCGCTTTGTTTCGCGCGTTCCTTCTTGCGCAGCCATAGCGTATCTCGAAAATGGGAAGGCTTTTCGGGTCTCCTGGGTCTTTCATGTGCCCAACTCCCAACGGTTTGCCGGCAAGCGAAATGCGGCCGGGGTTTCCCGGCCGCATTTCGCGTTCCATGCTTCAGGTTTTGCGCATGCCAGCGGCGTCTGCGAGGTTTAGGGAAGGAAGATCACGGCCTTCGATCCCTTGGTCTCGAGCTTCTTGGAAAGCTCTTCTACCGGCCCCCATTCGATGACGTTGGCCAGGCAGTGCAGGGCGCAGGTGGGGATGCCGCCCGCGTTCACGCGATCCTGGCACATGTCGCAGTAGCTGGTGGGGAAGGGCAGGTAGTTCCACTCCATCTTGCCCGCTTCCATCTCGAACGGCCCGAACTCGACCATCTTGATGCCCCACTTGTCCATGGGGAAGCCATGCTCGTTCTTGCAGGCCAGCTCGCAGCTCTGGCAGCCCGTGCAGTATTCGTAGTCGATCATCAGCCCGATCTTGCCCATGGTTTCCTCCTTCCTAGAGAATGCACTCTTCGACGGGGGTCTTGTACACCTTCACGGGCACCTGCTTGTAGGGTGCGCCGAATCCCATCTTGCCCAGGACGCGGTGCGGGATGAGGCTGTTCACGTTGCTCTTCCACACGCCGTACAGGTGCGGCTCCTCGCCGTCCTCTTCGGGGTACCACCAGCCGTGGGCCGCGCCCACCACGTCCTTGCGGACGATGGGGGTCACCTTGGCGATCTCGTGCGCGCTACCCCACGGGTTCTCGATGGTCACCTCGTCGCCGTCCTTGATGCCCAGTTCGGCGGCCGTCTCGGGATGGATTTCCAGGTACGGGTCGGGGGTGAGCTGGCGCAGGCTGGGAATCTGGCGATGCTCGGAATGGAACGACGCAAAGTAGCGTGCGCCCGTCGTGCACATGAGCGGGTATTCCTTCGCCAAGTCGGGGCGCGTCTCCGCGCCGAGCTTCGGCGGGAAGTAGTAGGGCAGGGGGTCGTCGCCGAGCGACTGGTAGCCGGTAGACCACAGCTCCACGCGTCCGGTCGTGGTTTGGAAGCCGGGTTGCCCGTCGGCGCGGATGAGCCCGCGCTCGTGCTTGCGGTACCCGCCGATGTCGTTGGTTGCCACCACCTTCTCGGACAGTTCCTCCCACGTGGTGTCCATCTTGCCCACGTCGTCGGTCAGGTATTCCTCCACGGTCTTGAAGGGATACTCCTCGCCGTAGGCGCGCTCGTAGAAGGCGTTGCCGAAGTGGATGAGCATTTCCAGGTCGGACTTGCATTCGCCCACCTGCAGGCCCTTGTTGATGGCGCCGGCGATGCCCATCTGGCAGCCCTGGTTCGTCATGACGATGCCGTCGTGCTCAGCCCACGTGGCCAGCGGCAGCACCACGTCGGCCAAGGCCATGACGGTAGGCGTCATGAACATCTCCTTGGCAACGGTGAACTCCATCTTCATGAGGGCGTCGTGCCAGCGCTTCGGCTGAGCCGAGCACGTGGGGGAAAGCAGGTTCGTGGAATCGAGCCAGGCCATCTTCAGCTCGTAGGGGCGGCCGGTTTCCAGCGCCTCCAGCGTGATGTCGGGGTGCGTGGTGTTCAGCAGCACCTTGACGATGGGGTACACGTCCCATCCGATGCACTTGTTCTTCAGCTCGTCGCTCATGAAGTCGGTGGCGCCGGTCATCTCGAACTGCATCTGCACGCCCACCACGGTGCCGCCGGGCACGTCGAGGTTGCCCGTGATGGCTGACATGGCAATGAGGCACTGCGTCACTTGGCAGCCGTTGGGGTTCTGGTCAACGGCCACGCCCATGAGCAGGCTCCAATGGTGCTCGCCGCCGTCGTAGGCAAGCTTGCGGGCGCAAGTCACGATCTCATCGGCTTCGATGCCGCACGTGGCCGCTGCGAATTCGGGCGTGTACTGCTGCACACGCTCCACCAGCTCGTCGTAGCCGTAGCACCACTTGTCGATGAAGTCGTGGTCCACCAAGTCCTCGTTGACGAGCACGTTCAGGATGGCCAGGCACAGCGCCGCGTCGGTGCCCGGGATGATCTGCAGCACCTGGTCGGCGCGCGTGGCCAGCCAGTTCAGGCGCGGGTCAACCATGATGAGCTTGCTTCCGCGCTTCATGAGCTCGATGAGCGCGTGGCCCCACAGCCCGTCGGGGTTGGACTTCAGCGGCTCCTTGCCCAGGCAGAACACGTAGTCGGGGCGCTTCCACTCGGGGTCGTCCCACGTTTGGAGCGATCCGCCGTTGAAGTCGAGCTCGATGTAGGCGCTGCCCAGCATCATGGTCATGGCCGTCTGGCGCGGGCCCATGCACGACCAGCCGGACTGCGCATAGCAGTTGTTCGGCGTGCGCAGCACCTTGGAGGACAGCGTGAAGCCGTAGCGCACGGCCTCGCGGCCCGTGCCCATGTACACGCAGATGGCCTCCGAGCCGTACTTTGCGCGGATCTCTTCGGTCTTGGAAACGATGAGGTCGGTGGCCTCGTCCCAGCTGATGCGTTCCCACTTGTCCAGACCGCGGTCCTTGGGGTCGCGCTTCATGGGGTAGAGGATGCGGTCGGGGTGGTACACCGCCTCCTTGAGCGCCAGGCACCGCGGGCATAGGCGGCCCTGCGTCAGCTGGTGGTCGGGGTCACCTTCCACCTTCACCAGCTCGCCGTCCTTCACGAACAGGCGGATGCCGCAGCCGACCGCGTGGCAGCCCGGCGGGGACCATGCGCAGGTGCGGATGACTTCGGTGCCGTCTTCGAGCACGGTCTTCTTGGGTGCGGGGTGTTCTTTGAAATGAAACGCCATCGTGCACTCCTTCCTTTTGACTCGTCGTGCAGGCCTTGCGGCGCGTGCTGCGGGCGCCCTGTCGGAATGCCGCAGGGCGCGGGCGGCGCCACGCCTTCGCCTGTTGGGAAAGGGGGGTGGGACGTCTGGTCGCTGGCCGTTCCATCATAGGGGGCGACAAGTAAGTTTCCCATCGTCCACGTGCGAGCGGACGGAAAGCGTTTTGGCCGCTCGCCGATGCTTTGCCACCCCTCGCAAACTTACTTTTTTCTCCGTATGCTTCGCCGTGACTGCTTCATTCGGCGCTTGATCTGGGGGTTGTTCTCCTCATCGGCGGCGAGGGCGGTCGCTGGTGGGGGTCGAAGGCGTTTCTGGCCGTTTCGCTGCCCCCGCCCGGTTGCCGCGTACCTCGGGCGCACGGCAAGCGCGGGCGGGGCAGGGCCCTTTGCGCGTCC
This sequence comes from uncultured Eggerthellaceae bacterium, assembly GCA_904420215.1. Classification (GTDB taxonomy): domain Bacteria; phylum Actinomycetota; class Coriobacteriia; order Coriobacteriales; family Eggerthellaceae; genus CAJFUR01. Next base: position 2,484 of record CAJFUR010000107.1, on the reverse strand, counting down.
CGCGCTCTGGCGGCTGCGGCGCATCGGGCATCGGACGAGTTCTCGAGAGGAGCGAGGTATGGTAAAGCGTATCGACATGGAAGTCGAGCAGGGCGGCACGAACGAGGTGCGCCCCGACTTCTTCCGCGAGCCTCCGGTCAAGTACACCGGCGGCGACCTGCCGTGGCAGTGGGAGGAAGACGGCCTGGTGGCCACGCGCACGGGCGCTTGGGCGGCGCCCGGCTGCCACGACGGCTGCGGCGTCATCGTGTACACCGACAAGGAGACGGGCAGGTTCGTGAAGGTGGAGGGCGACGAGGAGAGCCCCTACTACCAAGGCCGCCTGTGCGCGCGCTGCATCGCGCTCAAGGAAGCGGTGTACCATCCCGATCGCGTGTTGTACCCCATGAAGCGCGATCCCAGGAAGCGCGGCGATGCCGATGCGTGGGAGCGCATCACGTGGGACGAGGCGTATGCGATGATCAAGGAGAAGTTCGACGCCATCAAGGCCGAGTCGGGCGCCAAGGCGGTCGTGTTCCACTTGGGCACCGGCCGCGGCACGGCGCCGTACATGACGCGCCTGCAGTACGCATTCGGTTCTGTGCAGTACGCCTACATGCTTTCCGGCAACAGCTGCTACGTACCGCGCGTGGGCGCCTCCAACGTGCTCATGGGCACCTACACCGTGCCCGACTGCTCCCAGAACCACTACGACCGCTACGAGCACGAGGGCTGGGTGCCGCCGAAGAACATCTTCGTGTGGGGCAACAACCCCATCAAGTCGAACGCCGACGGCAACCTGGGGCACTGGGTGGTCGATTGCATGAAGCGCGGCAGCAAGCTGGTGGTGGTTGACCCGAAGCTCACGTGGCTGGCGGCCCGCGCCGATCTGTGGCTGCAGGTGCGCTGCGGCACCGACGCCGCGCTGGCGCTGGCCATGGGCAAGTTCATCGTGGAGAACGACCTGTACGACCACGAGTTCGTGGAGAACTGGTGCTACGGCTTCGAGCAGTACTACGAAGCCACGCGCGAATGGACGCTCGAGCGTGCCGCTGAGGTCACGTGGATCCCGGCGGAGAAGATCGAGCGTGCGGCGCGGATGATGGCGGAAAAGCCCACCTCGGTGCAGTGGGGCCTCGCGCTCGACATGACCATGGAATGCCTCGCCGGTTCGGCTGCGGTCATCGACCTGTGGTCCATCACGGGGCAGATCGACATTCCCGGCGGCATGGTGACGGTGCACCAGCCGTTCAACATCCAGACGTGGAACCCGCCCGACCCCGCCGAGTGCCTGACCATCGAAGAACAGAAGCAGCGCATCGGCGGCGAGGACTTCCCGGCGCTCAAGTATTCCGGCGTGGTGCTCACGCAGGCCGACATGACCATCGACCAGATGCTTTCCGGGCGCCCCTACAAGATCCGCGCCAACTGGATCCAGTCCACCAACCCGCTTTCCTGCACGGCGCAGGAACCCGACACGCGCATGGAGCAGGCGTACAAGAACGCCGAGTTCAACGTGTACGTCGATCCGTTCATGACGCCGACGGCGCAGGCGTGCTGCGACGTGTTCCTGCCGGTGTGCATGTACCCCGAGCGCAACGGCATCCGCTCCATCTACTACCACGTGCAGACCACGAACCAGGCCTGCAAGCCGCTCGGCGAAAGCAAGTCGGACATGGAGATCTGCTGGGAGCTGGGCCGCCAGTGGAACGACACGCTGTGGCCGGGCGAGACGCTGGAGGAGTTCTTCACCTTCACGATGAAGGAAACCGGCATGACCTTCGAGGAAGCGCGTGCCGAGAACTGGATCTACCCCGAGTACCACTACGAGAAGTTCCGTACCGGCGAGCAGCGCCCCGACGGCAACCTGGGCTTCAACACGCCCACCGGCCGCATCGAGCTGTACTCCACGCTGTTCGGGCAGTGGGGCCAGAAGCCCGTTCCGCACTACGCCGAGCCGCCCTACAGCCCCAACCAGGTTCCGGAGCGCTTCGACAAGGACGAGTACCTGGCGAAGTACCCGCTCATCATGACCACGGGCGCGCGCCACTTCGCGTTCTTCCACTCCGAGCACCGGCAGATGCCGCACCTGCGCGCGCTGAACCCGAACCCGGAGTTCGAGATCCATCCGGAGACGGCCGAGAAGTACGGCGTGCACCACGGTGACTGGTGCTGGATCGAGAACCATCTGGGCCGCGTGCAGCTGAAGGCGAACGTGTCGCCCGTACTCGACCCGTCCACCATCTCGCTCGACCACGCTTGGTGGTTCCCCGAGCGCGCCGCCGAGGACACGGGCAACGGGTGCTACGACACCTACATCTCCAATGCCAACGTCATCATCGAGGCGGGCTGCGGAGAGAGTGGGTTCGGCAACAACTGCAAGTCGCACATGTGCCGCGTGTACGCGTGTGCGCCCGAAGAGATCATCGGCGACACCGACATGGACGAGATCGTGTCGCGTTTCGCACCGAACGAGGAGCTGGTGTAAATGGCGAACGAAAAGGC
>CAJFUR010000106.1 GCA_904420215.1 uncultured Eggerthellaceae bacterium | reverse complement strand
TGGTGCGCGGGATGCCGTCCGGGGCGGGCGGCGTGCGGGATGCCGCCTGCACGCTGGGCGCGGGCGGCATGGCGTGCGACGAGTGGGGCGCACGTGGGTTTCGGCCTGCGTGCGCCTTTTTGCGTGCGGAGTGCGGGAGCATGCGCCGGGGAGGGGCTTTCTGCCACTTTTTTGGCGATTCCTGCATGTGCCGTGGCCCTTTGGTGGCTGACGGCGGCCGATGCCCTGCAAAAGGGCAGGTCGGGATTTTTCTTTGACGGGTCCGGGTGCGGGCGATGTCGGAAATCGGCGAAAAAGTGGCAGGAAGCCCCAACCGCGGGGATGCGGGCGGCATGCCGCGTGGGCGACATGCCGTATAATGGGCGCATGGAAACGATAGCGATCATAGGTGGCGGCGCGGCGGGCCTTGCGGCGGCCGCGGCGGCTGCGCGCGTGGCGTCGGCGGGCGCCGAGGTGGTGGTGCTCGAGGCCGACGAACGCGTGGGGCGCTCCATTCTGGCCACGGGCAATGGGCGGTGCAACTTCTCGAACGCGCATGTGGACGCCGGCGTGTATCGCAATGTGCCCTTCGTCGCGGCGGCGCTTGACGCCCTGCGTAATGCGGTCGCCCCCGCCCTTGGCTTTGCCGCCGGTTCCGGTTTCGACCCTGATCTTGCGGCCGGCTCCGGCTCTGCTTGCGACTCTAGCCCCGATCCCGTGCATGCGTTCTTCGCCGACTTGGGGCTTGTGTGGCGCGAGGAAGGGGAGGGCCGGCTCTACCCGCTGGCGAACAAGGCTTCGAGCGTGCTTGACGTGCTGCGTTTGGAGCTCGCGCGGCGGGGGGTGCGCGTGGTGTGCAACCGGAAGGCGGTGCGCATCGACGCGCCCGCGCGCCCGGGCGGCTGCTACCACGTGCGGTTCGCCGACGGGTCCATCGTCCATGCGCGCGCGTGCGTGGTGGCGACGGGCGGTCAGACGGCGCGCGGGTTGGTGGCGGCAAGCCGCCCGGTGGCACACGGTTTCGCGCCCATGGGCGGGCAGGTGGCGGGCGAATCCGCGGTGGCGGATGACCCGACGGCGCGCGGGCCTGTGCCGGCAGACGGCCAGACGGCGCATGGGAGCGGGTTCGCGGCCGCGGACGAACGGACGGCGCCCGCGCCTGCTCCCGGCTCGCTTCCCTACTGCGACCTGCGCCCCGTGCTGGGGCCGCTGCGCACGGATCCCACGTGGACAAAGCCGCTGAACAACATTCGCGTGCGCTGCGTGGCCACGCTGGCCGCGCCCGACGGCACGCGCAAGGCTGCGGAAGTGGGGGAGGTGCTGTTCCGCGACTACGGCGTCTCGGGCATTGCCGTGTTCAACCTGTCGCGTTTCGCCGAGGTTGGCGACGTCCTGCTTCTTGACCTTGCGCCCCATGTGGACGCGTGCGCTTGCGAAAGCATGCTGCAGGCGCGCTGGGAGCGTTTATTCACGCCTGCCGCCGACCCGCGTACAGCCGCCGACCCACCCGCCGCCGGCTTGCGCGTCGGTGGTCGCAGGCTGTGCGCTGCCAGTCCTGCCGAGCCGGTGGCGACCGGTCCGGCGGCGGGACGGTCGCAGGGGCTTTCGGCATCGCCCGGGGTAACGGCGGAAGGAGGGCATGCGGGCGGGCGCGTGGGCATGTCTGCCAGCGAGCAGCTGTTCGCCGGCATGCTGCTTCCCGCTGTGGCCCGCGCGGTGTGCAAGCAGGCGGGCGTGCGCGTGGAAGACGGGTTTTCCCGCGACGGCGTCTGCGCGCTCGCCCGGGCGCTCAAGGGGTTCCGGCTGGAAGTGCGTGGCGTCGGCGATGCGCGGCAGTGCCAAGTGACGCGCGGCGGCTTTTCGGTGGAGGCGTTTTCCCCCGAAACGATGGAGGCGCGCATCCTGCCGGGGCTGCACGTGGTGGGCGAGGCGCTGGACGTGGATGCGCCGTGCGGCGGCTACAACCTGCACTGGGCGTGGGCGAGCGGCCTTTTGGCCGGCGCCGCGGCTGCCGCCTTCGCGTCCGCGCGCGCGGCGGTGGGAGCGGGTTCCGGCGAAACGGTTGAAACCGCCTGCGGGGACGTGGGCAGAACGGCCGGAACTGCCTGCAAGCAAGTGACAAGCGGGGTGGACGGCGCCGCGCACGCGGCATCCGGCGGGCGAAAGGCGCGGCGATGATCGAGCTTTCCAACGTGGCGCTCCCGCTGGACGCCGGCCTGCCGGGCGGCGACGCCCTCGTGCGCGCCGCGGCCGCGCGGGCCTTGGGCGTGCCCGAGGCGCAGGTGGCGCAGGTGGAGGTGCTCAAGCGCAGCGTCGATGCGCGCAAGAAGGGCAACGTGCATTTCGTGGCGACGCTCGCCGTGGCCTTGGCGGACGGGGCGGCGGAGGAGCGGCTGCTGGCGCGCGCCTCGCGCCGCACAGGCGGTGCGCGCGGTGCACGAGGCGCGCGTGCGCGGCGCTTCGAACCTGCGCCGCCGCTGGAAGTGCCCGACGCGTCCGCCGCCGCGCTCGCATGCGGCGAGGCGCGTCCCGTGGTGGTGGGCGCGGGTCCCGCGGGGCTGTTCTGCGCGCTGTATCTGGCCAAGGCGGGGCTGCGCCCGCTTCTCGTCGAGCGCGGGGGAAGCGTGGAGGAACGCTGCGCCGCCGTGGCGGCGTTCGACGCCGGCGGCCCGCTCGATCCGCAGACGAACGTGCAGTTCGGCGAAGGGGGCGCCGGCACCTTCTCCGACGGCAAGCTTGCCACGGGCATCAAAAGCCCCCACGTGCGCCACGTGCTCGAGGCGTTCGTGCAGGCGGGCGCGCCACAGGAGATCCTGTGGCAAGCGAAGCCCCACATCGGCACCGACCTTCTGCCGCAGGTGGTGCGCGCGCTGCGCGAGCGCATCGTGGCGCTTGGCGGCGAGGTGCACTTCCATGCGCAGCTGACGGGGCTGCACTTCGAAGGGGGTGCGCTCGTCGCGGTTGACGTGCGGGACACGCGTGCCGCACGTCCGCAGGCGATTGCGGCAATGCCCGCGGAGAAAGCGCTTGTGGAGGCGCAGGCCCCTGCCTCCGACGCCGCCCGCACCGAGCGCGTGCCGGCGCGCCGCGTGGTGCTTGCCTGCGGGCATTCCGCGCGCGACACGTTCGAGGCCGTGCGGCAGGCGGGCCTCGCAATGGAGCGCAAGGCGTTTTCGGTGGGCGTGCGCATCGAGCACCCCCAGGCGCTCATCGACCGCGCGCAACACGGCGCGGCGGCGGGGCACCCGGCGCTCGGCGCCGCCGACTACCGGCTGGCCGTCCACCTGCCGGACGGGCGCGGCGTGTACACGTTCTGCATGTGCCCCGGCGGCACGGTGGTGGCTGCGGCGAGCGAAGAAGGCGGCGTGTGCACGAACGGCATGAGCCGCTTCGCGCGCGACGGAGAGAACGCCAACAGCGCGCTTCTGGTGGAGGTGCGCCCCGACGACCTTTCGGGCGACGACGTGCTTGCGGGGGTTGCGCTGCAGCGGCGCATGGAGCGTGCGGCGTACCGTGCGGCGCAGGCGGCGGGAGGCGCCCCGTATGCGGCGCCCGCCCAGACAGTGGGCGACTTCCTTGCGGCGGGCGGCAGCGGCGCCGCGGCGCGCGCGGGCGCGGGTGCGGGTTGCGGCGGCGGGGGCGCGGCGTTGGCGGAAGGGCCGCGCGCCGCGCGTGCCGGCGGCGCGCGGGCGCACGACGCGGGCGCGGGCGCGCCGTCGGTGCGTCCCAGCTATCCCCGTGGCGTGACGTGGTGCGACCTGCGGGAATGCCTGCCGGAGTTCGTGTCGTCTGCCATGGCCGAGGCGCTGCCCCTGCTCGACGCCAAGCTGCACGGGTTCGCCGACCCGCGCGCCGTCATGACCGGCGTGGAAACGCGCAGTTCCAGCCCGGTGCGCATCGTGCGCGGCGCGGACTTCCAGGCGACGATGGACGGGCGCGCGCCCGCGGCGGAACCTGCGCGGGGAAGCGGCCTGTATCCTTGCGGCGAGGGCGCGGGTTACGCCGGCGGCATCATGAGCGCCGCCGTGGACGGCCTGCGCGTCGCCGAGGCGATTGTCGGCGAAGTGGTTCGGCGCGCCTAGCTCATAGCGGAACGCCGCTGCGTTTGTGACGCGCAGCGCACGGTCTGGCTGTGGTGTCCTTGTTTCATTGAGTCGCCGGCATGCCGCTGGAGGGCGCTGGTCCGCGCCGCCGCGCGCGTTTAGTCCGCCGCGCCCGCCGCGTGCCTAGTCCTCGCCCAGTTCGCGTTTCCAGTCGAAATCGGGCGGCGGGGTCAGGGGTTCCCCTTCCGCGACACCCGCGCCGCCGTTCGGCCCGCTTTCCGCGCCGTCCTCGCAGCGGCCGTCCCACAGGCAGGCCTCGAGGTCCACATGCGTGGCGTCCACGAACGCCACGCCCTCCTCTTCCAGCATGGCGCGCTGCTCGTCCGGGCCGCCGAACACGAATCCCTTGCACAGCCCGCCGTCCTTGAACACGACGCGGTGGCAGGGGGTGCAGCCCTCATCGGCGCCGGGCTCGGGGTTCGCGCGCAGGGCGTAGCCCACGTAGCGGGCTGACCGGGGCGAGCCTATCATGCGCGCCACCTGCCCATACGTCGTCACTTTGCCGCGCGGCACCCGCCGCACCACGGCGAACACCTTCTCCGAGAACGTTCCCATCACGGCTCCCTTTTCGCCAAGGCGCACACGCGGCCGATGCGGCCCAGCACGAAGTCGCTTCCCCGGGCGCCTTCATGGGGCAGCAGGCAGTGGGAGCAGTCCTTCGTGCCGGAGGGCGTGTACGCGAAGTCTCCCCCGCACGCCTCTCCTAGGGGATACAGGGGGCAGAAGCAGAACAGGCAGTTGAAGCGTTCGGGGTGCGGCGTCTCGTGGCAGGGGAACCACGGGCAGGCCGTGTTGGCGAAGAATGTCCAGCCTGCAGCATCCGCGTCGCCGCCTATCGTTTCCGGCTTCGTCATGCGCCCTCCCTCCATGTATCCGTGCGGTGTCCAGTCTAGCGCACCGCGCGGCTTTCCGCACGGGGGCGGCCCGGCCCGTCGCTCGGTCCGTCGGACGATGCGTGCTATGGCGTTTCGGGTCAATTTAATACCGCCAGTCCCATGGCGCTTGGCTCAACCATGCTATACTTCGTCAGCGAATGGCATCAGATGGTTGCGCCCGAGGGGGTGCGGGCAGGCGCGAGGGGCGCGCCTGTTTGGGGGAATGCAGGTGGAAGCCCTGCGCTGTACCAGCAACCGTGAACGCCGATGGCCGGAGAACCTCGCAGGCATGCGAACCGACCGCCGAGGCAAAGTCGGAGCACCCATCCATCGCACTAGGCCCTGGAAAGAGAGGTCGAACATGTCCGGCTCGCCTTGGCGCGCACGTGCGCGCGCGGCCCGCGGTGGCGCGGGCGCACCTCCCGCAAAACGGTCTGCGGGAATCTCCCAGAAAATCCTGTCGCTGCTCATGGCGGCAACGCTGGCAACCTCGATGGTGCCCAGCGCGGCATGGGCGGACGCCGGCGGTGCGGACGCCGGCGCCGCGTCCGGCGCGCTCGCAGCCAGCGTCGCGGCAAAGGTGCAGGGCGCATCGGCTGGGGAGATCGAATCCATCCCGGGCGCCTCGGACACGGGTGCGGGCTCGGGCGCCGCCGCTGCGGGTGCGGGCGCTACAGGTTCGGGCGCGTCCGAGGGCGCGTCGGGCGCCGCAGGTGAGGCCGAAGGCGGCACCGGTGCGTCGGGCGCCGCGGGCGAAGGCGAAAGCGCGGCGTCGGGCGGCGCGTCGTCTGCGGACGGCAACGCGGCGAGCGCTTCCGCATCCGCCGGCGTGGGAGCCGCCGGCGATACGTCCGCGCCTGCCACGAAGGCGCGCGCCGCTTCCGCGAGCGTGTTGGCGGCAAGTGTGACTTCGTCGTGCGTGGCCAAAATACAGGACAAGCCGGAGGACGAGGCGTCGGCGTACTCCCAAAAGTACGGCGTGCTCGCGGCGGGCGACGTGCTGTGGGCGAACCTGTTCTCCAGCTCGTATTCGGTTATCCCGCACGAGGACACGTGGACGTACCAGTGGTATGCGGGCGATGCGAAGTCCAACTCGGCCGACGACTACGCGCCCATAAGCGGGCAGACGAGCCAGAACCTCGAAATCACCGACGAGCTTGCCGAACAGCTGCAGGGCAAGTACCTGATCGTGAAGGTGACGGTGGGCGACCTCGACTTCTGGGCGCCGGTTCCGTCGTATGGCACGGGCATCAACCAGAACTACGTTCCCGGGCCGGTGGCCGGGCCGGGGCAGGCGCAGCTCGGCTCGGTGGGGCTCAGCAGCAGCAAGCCTGCCGTGGGCGACACGCTGACCGCCACCGCCTACACCGACAGCTGGGGGAGCGACCCCGTTGACGGCAGCGTCAACGTGACGTTCACGTGGTCGCAAAGCGATTCTCAGTACGGCGGCTACACTCCCATCGAGGCCGCGGACGGCGCCACGTTCGAGGTGACCGGGGAATATCAGGGCAAGTACCTCAAGGTGACCGCGTCGGCGGGCCTGAACACGGTGGAAACGACGGTCGGCCCGGTCATGGCCGAGGGCGCCATCGAACTCTACGGCGTGGAGCTGGCATCGCAAGGCGGCTCGCTCGAGCTGGGCTGCACGCTGGAGGCGAAGGCGTACCAGGGGAGCTCGTGGTCGCCGACGTATGTGGCCGAAGGCGTCACGTACACGTGGAAGTACACGCTGGGCGATCCCTACGACAACGAGTGGATCACCATCAAGGAACACACCGGCCCCACTTTCACGGTGAGCGGCGAAAAGTACGCGGGCGCCTATTTCTCTGTCTCGGCGTATGCGGGCTACAACACGGTGAACTTGGGAACGTATGACGCCGTTGGTCCCATCAAACTGAAGGGGCAGGTGGACATCTACTCCGTTGCCATACGGAACACGAAGGACGACACGTCGGTTTTCGCCGTGGGCGACACGGCCAAGGCGTATGCCCGCGAACAGGGCGCCGCAAGCGGCGTCTACATCGACGAGAGCCTGGTCACGTTCCAGTGGCAATGCGCCGACGAGAAGGGCGGCACCTACGCCGACATCGAAAAGGCCACGAGTTCCGAACTGGCAATCGACGCTTCGCTGCAGGGCAAGTACCTCCGCTGCGTCGTGAAGGCGAACGTGGGCAGCAGCTCGTACAATGCCACGGTCAACCTTCCCGTGGCCGCAGCGGGTTCCATCAACGTCACGTCGGTGAAGCTGGGCGCGTCGGGCAAGGTGAACGTGGGCACCACGCTCACGGCCACGGCAACCGCCGCGCAAGGCGACGTGACGGACAGCGAGAAGGTGACGTGGGCGTGGTACTGCGGCAGCACGTCCGCGTCCGCCGACACCAAGATAGAGGAGGCGCAGGGCAACACGCTCACGCTCACGCAGGAACTCGTGGACAAGTACGGCCTGTTGGGCAAATACATCGAGGCGCGCGCCGACGGCGGGTTCGGCGAGGAAGATTCCGCCGCCGTGGGCCCCGTGGTGGTGCCCGGTATGGTGGAGCTGTCCAGCGTGTCGGCTTCGGGCACGGCGAAAGTGGGTAGCACGCTCACGGCAAGCGCGCAGAAGAAAACGGGCTCCTACAGCTCCGCCGCCGTGGCCGACACCGACGTGGTGTACTACCAGTGGATGTATGCCGACACCCGCTCGACGGATCCCTCCGCCTATACGGAAATCCCCGGCGCCACGGGCAAGACCTACACCGTGCAGGAGAATACCTCCGACGGCACGTCGCTTCTGGGCAAGTACCTCTGCGTGCGCGCCACCAGCGAGAACACCGAATACAGCGTGTCGGCTGGCTACTATGGCGGTTACGGTGCCGTTTATCCGCTGGGTCCCGTCACGCTGGAAGGGCAGTACACGCTGTCCAGCGTGAAGCTGGAATCGTCGGGGCAGGGCATGCAGGTGGGCAATACCATCACGCCTGTGGCGCAGATAGCGAAAACCAGCTACTCCGAACAGGACGTGCCCGCCGACGCGAAGGTGACGTACACGTGGTACGCAGCCGATGTGCAGGCGGGCCCGTTCGCGGAACTTGCGGACGGCGTGGCGGACGACGGCACGCTCACCCTGACCGAAAACTTGAAGGGCAAGTTCCTGAAGGTGGAGGCGTACTCGCTCGACAACACCGTGACGAGTTCCACCTACGAGGTGCTGGGCACCGGCGAGTACGACCTGCTGCGCGTTACCACTTCGCCCGCGCTGAACAGCGGCCTGACCGACGTGTTCACCGGCGACACCGTAGAGGCGACGGCCCAGGCGAAGCGCCTCGATGGCAGCACCACCAGCGGCGACGCGCTGCCTGCAGACGCCGTGCAGTTCCAGTGGTATGTCGCCGACGCCCCCGAAGGGGACTTCGCGCCCATCGAGGGCGCCGCGTCGGCCGTGCTGGAGGTGCCCGCGTCCGCTGCGGGCAAGTACCTCAAGGTGGTGGCCACCAGCGTGTCTTCGGTGGAACTCGTTTCCGCCAATCCCGTCATCGACGGCACGTCGCTTGCGGGCATTGCGGCGAAGCTGGACGCGCAAAACTGGCGTGCCGAACCGGCGTTCGGCGAGGACGGCAACCTGAACGACCTGCTTGTGGAAAAGCTCGCGGAAATGGGCGTTTCCGACGTGGCCGTGAGCACGAAGTCGGTCGAATACAACAGCGCCAAGCCCGACGGCGCAGACATGGGCGTGTCCACTGCCGACGACGCCACGAACGGGGACATCACGTACTTTTTCATCGACCCCGACGAAGTGACGGGGTATGCCAGCTACGCGGTGTGGAGACAGTTCGAGCCCACGTTCGTGCTGCAGCGCGATGGCGAAACGCTGGAGTACGCGCCTTCGCTCGAGTCCACCATGCCGTGGGACGAAAGCAAGGCCAAGGCGCTGCTGGAAAAGAAGGCGGCGGCGGACCTTGCCATCGGCTTCGCCGCAGGCGATGCGGCCGACGCCGTGACGCAGGATCTCGTGCTGCCGTACAAAATGGGCGGCAAATCGTGGACGGAGGTCACGTGGGCCTCGGGTGACACGGACGCCATTGTCGTGAGCGGCGGGTACGGCTATCAAGACTACACGGGCAAGGTGGCGCGTTCCGCCGCCGATGTCCAAGTGACCCTTGCCGCCACGGTGGGCATGACGGCGTCCGGCGGGTTCGAGACGACGCTGGACGTGCCGTTTACCGTCACCGTGAAGGCCGACCCCGCTGCCGTGGAGGAAGCCAAGGTCGCATTGCAGCAGAAAGTGGATGCGGCGTTCACCGCCGACGCGCTCGCGCAGCTGGGCTCGAACGCCGCGGTCGATGCGAAAGCCCTCGACTGCGACGTGCAGCTGCCCACCACGCGCACGTTGGGCATCGACGGGGGAGCCTACCGGGTGGAATATTCCTCGTCTTCCGCCGTCGTGGAAGTGAACGGCTACGCCGGCTACGTGTATCGCGGCCTTCCCGGCACCGAAGCGGCCCCGGCCACCCTCACGCTCACGGTGACGAGCAAGGAAAATCCCGCCATTTCCGCGTCGGCGTCGGTTGACGTTTCGGTGGCGCCGCTGGCGCGCGCCGACATAGAAGCGGAAGCGGCGCTCATGCAGCAGGCGAAAGAGGGCTATTTCGCCGCCATCGCGAACGGGCAGGATGCCGATGCGGTGACGGAGAGCCTGCGCACGTTCCAGAAAGCCTACCTCAATGCCGACGGCAACCTCGCATGGACATACGACAAAGACGCGACCGACGCGGCTCCTGCGGGCATTGTGCCGGTTGACCTGCCCGGATACGACCCCATGGGCAGCGAGGGCTGGCGGACGTTCAAATCGAGCGACCCGAGCGCGGTGGCGCACGAGAGCCTGCAGGTCACGCGTGCCGAGAACAACGTGGAAGTGACGGTGACCAGCTGCCTTTCCAGCGAGACATACGCCCGCTATGCCGAGCGCTACGCGGACGACCCCGAGTACGGGCCGCTGTTTGCGCAGCTGGCGAATCAGGAAGTGTCGGCCACCTTCACGGTGAGGGGCACCGCCGACGAGCCGGCCACCATGGTGAAGCCCACGGTGTCGGTCATCGGGCGCACGGCGGCTTCCGACAAAGTAGAATACGAGTACTGGGCCTACGAGATTCCCGTGAGCGTGGAAAGCGGCACGTCAGCGCAGGACGTGGTATGCAAGGCGCTCGACGCGGCAGGGCTGGCCTACGAGATGGGCAAAAGTTACAAGGGTGATCCTATTATTGCATCGATGACTTCGATGGATGGGTCGATTACGCTCAAGGACGGTGTGCGCAGTTGGCAGGTGTTCCGTGACGGGAAGACACAGGGCATTTTCGGGCAGTTCGGCAGCGATCCCGTGACTTCGAACGAGGCAATCACGGTGTGCTACACGTCGGGAGTGTCCCTTCCTGAGGTCGAGCGCACGAGCGTGAACGTGCGCATGTCGGTGATCGGGCCGAATGCGGACGGCAAGGATGTGTACTGGGTGGACAACGCGTACTTGAAGGTGCCGCTTTGGTATGGCGAAGCAACGGGCGAGGACGCCATGTTCGAGGCGTTCAACAACGTGTTCAGCCCGGCGGGAATCAAATACGACTACTCGGTAGGCCAATACGGGTTCACGCTCAATACGCTCACCTCGCCTTACACGGGAGAGGTGCTTGGATGGAACGAGGGCACGGGCGCGTACTGGGGCCTGTTCGTGAACGGTGCGGTGTCGGACGTGGGCGTTTCCAGCGTGAACCTCACGGACGGCATGAACATCACGTGGTACTACGCGCCGTGGGGCGCCGAACTTCCCAGCGACGAGGAACTCACCCGGCAGGACGTGGCGTTTTCGGTGATCGATGCAAGCGGCAGCGAGCCTGTTGCCTGGGTGGGCGAGCGCACGCACTCCGTTGATCGGGGCACGACGTTGCACGCTTTCGTGGCGTCCATGTTGGACGAGGCGGGCGTCAAGTACGAGCTGTCTTATGACGAAACGAGTGGCTACCTGTTCGTGTCGTCCGTGACCTCGCCTGACGGCGAGACGCTTTCGGGCGACGGTCACGACCCCGCGGTGCCGTGCTGGAAGGCGTTCGTCAACGGCGCGGTGACGACGGACGGCAACACGGTGCTCGAATCCGGGGATGCGGTGACGTTGGCGTTCACGGCCTCGAGCGAGGCCCCGCTCACCGTCACGCTTGCGGGCAGCGTCATCGGGCGCGACGCCGCGGGCAACCCCGAGGACTGGGGCAGCGATCTGGTGGTCACCGTGCCCAAGGGCGCCGACGGCGTGACGGTGGTGGAGGCCCTGCTGAAAGCGGCGGGCGCGGAGTATGCGCTGGACGAGAACGCGCAGTTCGGCATGACGCGCGTGCTTTCGGTGACGTCTCCCACCGGGTCGGGCGTGGAACTGGCGGCCGGCGAACCGGACGCCCATGGCATCGTGCCAGGAGACAGCTGGTATCCGTACCTGAACGGCGAGTGCTTCGAGGTATGGGTGAGCCGCTTCGAGGAGGGCGGGTCCTTCACAGGCGACGAGGGCACGAAGTTCGCCGGCTTCGAACAGGGCGACGAGTTCACGCTCTACTTCGGCGCGTACCGCGACGAGCTGCCCGACTTGGACAACCCGGGCGGCGGCATAGAGATCGACCCCGACGCCCCGCGCCCCAGCTGGGAGAGCGCCTGGCCGGGATTCGCCTCGGGTTCCGCCGAGGGCGGCGCGGTGGTGGAGGGCGTGCTCACCCCCGATTCCGCCGCCGACGAGGCGTGGAGCTTCTCCTACGGCGAGCCGCGCACGAACGTGTCCGACCCGCTGGTGGTGGGCGACTTCGTCTACGTGGTGGCAAGCGGGCAGCTCATCAAGATCAACCGCGCAACGGGCGTGGAAGACGCCCGCGCGGACACGGGGTCTTCCTCCACGTACTTCTGCCGCCCGGTGTACGCCGACGGCGTGATCGTGGTGCCGGCCGACGACGGCAGCCTGGCGGCGTTCACCGCCGATGCGCTTGCGTGCGTGTGGAAGACGCCCGCGCTCGCCAAGCCGGCGGCGGGGTCGTACCAGTCGCTCTCGTCGCTCACGGTTGCAAACGGACGCGTGTACGCCGGGTTCACCGTGGTGGGTGGCGGCAGCGTGGGCACCGTGGGCACGCTCGTGTGTGTGAACGTGGCGGACGGCTCCGTGGCGTGGACGAACGTGAGCGAGTCGTCGGTCACGAACACCAGCGAGGGCTACTACTGGGCCGGTGCCGCCGTCTCGGGCTCGTGCATCGTGATCGGCGACGAGGCGGGCGACGTGAGCCTGATAGACGGCGCGTCGGGCAAGGTGCTTTCCACGGCGAACGTGGGCGGCGCGGTGCGCGCGACCACGGTGGCCGTGCCTGGCGAGGACGCGTTTCTGGTGGTCACCTCGGATGGCGTGCTGCACGAGGTGGCGCGCGTGGGCGACGAGCTGAAGGTGGCCGGGTCGGCGAAGTTCGCGGCCTTTTCCACGTCCACGCCGGCCGTCCACGCCGGCAAGGCCTACGTGGGCGGCGTGGACGAAAACGGCTACGGCACGCTTTCGGTGGTGGACGTGTCCGCCATGCGCGTGGAGGCGTCGGTGACGGCCGATCTGGGCGAAGTGAAGAGCGCGCCTTTGGTGTCGGCGCGGCAGGACGGCGTGTACGTGTACTTCACGTGCAATGCGCTGCCCGGCGCGGTGTACGTGTACAAGGCGGGCGACGCGGTGGCAACGAAGCTGTTCACGCCGGGAGAGGGCATGCAGGAGTACTGCTCGGCGTCCATCGTGGCCGACGCGGAGGGCAACCTGTACTACACGAACGACTCGGGCACGCTGTTCAAGCTGGCCGCTGCGGCCGGCCACCGCGTCTCGTTCGAGGCGAACGGCGGCAGCCACGTGGCGTCCGTGCTGGTGAAGGCCGGCGCGGCCGTGGAGCGGCCCGCCGACCCCACCCGCAGCGGGTACGTGTTCGGCGGCTGGTTCGCCGATGCCGCCTGCACGCAGGCGTGGGACTTCGCGCAGGCGGTGGTGCAGGACACGACGCTGTACGCGAAGTGGACGCCGCTCAACGCGGGCGGACAGGGCGGACAGGGCAGCCAGGGCAGCTCGCAGGGCGGGCAGGCGCCGTCTGCCGGCGGGCAGGTGCCGCCAAGCACCACGCCGCTGGGAACCGTGGCGCCGTCCCAAGCGCCCCTTTCCGGCACGGGTGCGCAAGAGACGGCTGGCGAGGCTGCGGCGGAGGCCGTGGCGACGAACGCCGCCGGCGGTACGGCTGCCGCAGGCGCGCGCACGCTTTCGGCGGACGCCGGCGGGCAGGGTGCCGCAGGCGCCGAGAGCGGCCAGGTTGCCGCGGGCTTGAACTGGTGGGCGCTTGCGGGCCTGTGCGTGGGAGTTGTAGGCTTGGTTTGCGTGGCGGCGTGGCTGGTCGTGGCGCGCCGGCGCTCGCAGTCCTAGAGGGAAGGCATTCGGCATGAGTGTGGAGAACGGGGAAACGAAGCCGCTCGACGCGCGCGTGGCGCCCACGGCGCCGCGCGCGGCGGGGGCGGAGGGCGCCGCGGCGGATGCCGCCGGCGGCAAGGCGGCCGCGGGCGTGGCGGGCGCCGCGGACGCAGCGCCGCGGCGGGGCCTCACGCCCGCCCAGCGCGTCGGCGCGGGCGTGGCGGCGCTTGTGTGCGTGGCGGTCATCGGCGTGTCGGCGTTCGCGCTGGCCAATCCCGCAGGCGGCGGGGAAGGCGACGGGGCGGACGGCGCGCAGGCGCTCCTGCAGACGACGGCGCCCGACGGGGATGCCGCGGCAGACGACGACGCGGCGGTAGACGCCGCGGCCGGGGATGCGGCGGACGGTGCTGTGGACGCGCAGGCCGCCGACGGGAACGACGCGGCCGCGTCCGCAGGGGCCGCCGGAGCCGCCGGCACGCCCGGCGCATCCGGCGGTGCGTCTGCGGGCGCGCAGAACCCATCGTCCGGATCCGGGTCCGGCGGGGCTTCCGCGCCCTCGCAGGGTTCGCAGGGGTCTTCCGGCGCGCAGGGCGGCGGCTCGGCGTCCGAAACCCCGGCGCCTTCCGTGCCCGACAACGTGGTCACCGTGACCGTTTCGGTCACCAGCTCCACGGTGGGCAACCCCGTTTCGGGCAGCATGCAGCTGTCGTTCGGGCAGGACGTGTCGGTGTACGATGCACTGTACGCGTGGGCGTCCGCCCAAGGGGTGTCGGTCAACGCCACCGAGTCGCCCATGGGCGTGTACGTGAACGCCATCGGCGGCTTGGCGGAGTTTCAGCACGGTGGCGAAAGCGGATGGAAGTTCTCCGTGAACGGCGTGGACTCCACCATGGCATGCAACCGGTACCTGCTCTCCGACGGCGATTCCGTCGCGTGGCGCTACGTGCTGTCCACCGATGGCTAGCGAGCGTTCGCATACCGCGCTCGACGCGTACCACCCCGCCGTGCAGTTCGCCTACTTCGCCGCCGTGCTCGTGCTGGGCATGGCGGCGTTCCATCCGGTACTGGTGGCGCTCACGCTTGCCGCGGGCTTCGCCTACAGCGTCTATTTGCGCGGATGGCATGCGGCGGCGCTCGGCCTGCGCTGGCAGCTGCCGCTGGTGCTGGTGGTGGCGGCGGTGAACCCGCTGTTTTCGGCCATGGGCTCCACGGAGCTGTTCCGCATCGGCCTGCGCGCGGTGTATCTGGAAAGCCTCGCGTACGGGCTGTGCATGGGCATGCTTCTGGTGTCGGTGGTGCTGTGGTTCTCCAATGCCTCGCACGTGCTCACGTCCGACAAGGTCATGGGGCTGTTCGGCAACGTGGCCCCCGTCATTGCGCTTATGCTGTCCATGGCGGCGCGGCTCGTCCCGCGGTTCGTGCGCCGCGGCAACCTCATTTCCGGCGTGCAGGACGCGTGCGCGCCCGTGCGCCCGCGCACTCCGCGCGAGCAGGCGGCGGCGCGCGTGCGGCTGGCCTCGGTGCTCATGGGGTGGAGCATGGAGGACTCCCTTGAAACCGCCGACGCCATGCGCGCGCGCGGCTGGGGCTCGTCGCGCAGGCGCACGGTGTACCGGCGCGTGCGGTTCCGCATGCGCGACGGCGTGGCGGCCGGCGCCTTGGGCGCGCTGGTGGCGGCCGCGGCGTTCCTCGCGTGGGTGGCCTGCTCGCAGTTCGCGTTCTACCCGCGTCTGAGCGTGCTGGTGGCGTGGTGGGGCTACGCGGTGTATGCAATCCTGATGTTCCTGCCGCTGCTTCTGCAGGCGGCCGAAGAAGTGCGTTGGAGGCGCCGATGAACGCAGAAGGCGGAAAGGGCGGGGCAGTGCCCGCCATCGAGGTCGAGGGGCTGTCGTTTTCCTACCCCGGCGGCACGCGCGTGCTGGACGGCCTTGCGTGGGAGGTGCCCGCGGGCGCGTTCATGCTGCTGGTGGGCGCCACGGGAAGCGGCAAGACCACGCTTCTGCGTTCCTGTAAGCCCGAGATCGCGCCTGCGGGCGAGCGCTCGGGTTCCATCCGCGCGTTCGGCGTGCCGTTGGAGGAATGGTCGGCGGCGGAAAGCGCGGCGGGCATCGGCTTCGTGTCGCAAAGTCCCGGCAACCAGATCGTGTGCGACCGCGTGTGGCACGAACTGGCGTTCGGCTTGGAGAACATCGGCCTGCCGCAGCCGGCGATGCGCCGCCGCGTGGCAGAGGTGGCGCACTTCTTCGGCATCGGGCCTTTGATGGACCGCGCGACGTGCGACTTGTCGGGCGGGCAGCAGCAGCTGGTGAACCTGGCGGCGGTGCTGGCGCTGCAGCCGCGCCTGCTGCTTCTGGACGAGCCGACGGCGCAGCTTGACCCCGTTGCCGAGAAGAACTTCCTGCACGCGCTGTTCCGCATCAACCGCGAGCTGGGCATCACGGTGGTGGTGTCCACGCATGCGCCCGAGACGATGGTGGACTACGCAAGCGGGTGCACCGAGCTTGCGGGCAGCGTGGCGCACGCCGCGCCGTTGGACCGCTTCCGTGCGGCGGCATCGGGGTCGCCGCAGGTGGGAAAGCTGCGGAAGCTGCTGCGCGCGCAAGCCGCGGCAGGGGAGGACGTTCCGGCGGCGGGCGCCCCGGCGGGCGCGGCGCCGGCGGGCACTGTGACGGCGTCGCGGCGTCTTTCCCCTGTCATCCTGAGCGGAGGCGGGCGTAAGCCCGCCGCAGTCGAAGGATCTTGCGCCCCGGCGGGCGCGGCGCCGTCCGGCGCCCCGGCGGTTCCCGTCGCAGCCTCCGGCGTCCCCGCCGTCGCGCTTTCCGACGTGCGCTTCCGCTACGCCAAGGACGCGCCGGAGGTGTTGCGCGGGTGTGACCTGCAGGTGGCGCGCGGCAGCGTGCATGCCGTGGTGGGCGGCAACGGCAGCGGCAAGTCCACGCTGCTGAACCTCGTTGCCGGCGTCCTGCGTCCCGAGCGGGGACGCGTGCGCAACGGGTTGGCGGCGCGGCAGGTGCTTTTGCCGCAGGACCCGAAGGCGCTGTTCGTGTGCGACACGGTACGCGACGAGCTGGCCGAGTGGCGCGACCGCTGCGGCTACGGGGATGCGGACATCGCGCAGGTGGTGGAGCGCTTCTGCCTGCGCGGCTTGGAGGGGCGCCACCCCTACGACTTGTCGGGCGGGCAGCAGCAGCGGCTCGCGTGGGCGAAGGTGCTGCTCACCGACCCCGAACTGCTGCTCATGGACGAGCCGACGAAGGGGCTTGACGCGCCCTCGCGCATGCAGTCGGCGCGCACGCTCCTGGAGTGCGCCCGCGAGGGACGCACGGTGGTCATGGTGACGCACGACCTCATGTTCGCCGCGCTTGCCGCCGACGAGGTGTCGCTTCTGTTCGACGGCGAGATCACCTGCACCGAGCCTGCCGAGGAGTTCTTTGCGGGCAACCTGTTCTACCGCCCCGTGTTCGACGGCCTGGCGCGCTTGCTGGTGGAGGGCGCAGGCGGCGCGGAAGGGGCTGCGGGTGCGGAAAGCGCTGCGGATGGCGAGGGCGCCGAGGGCGCCGCGGGGAGGCGCGGGGCCGCAAGTGCGGAAAGCGCCGCAGGCGCGGAGGACGCGGAAGGGGCCGCGGGCGCCGGGCGCGCAGGCACCGGTGGCGCCGGCTGCGCGAGAGGCGCCACCGGTGCGGAAAGCGCGGCAGGCGCCGCCGGAGGCTCCTCATGCTAGCGCGCGTGCTGCGGGCGCTGGAGGCCCCGTTGCTGGTGGCGGTGCCGCTGGTGCTGGCGCTGTGCGCCTTCTTCCAGTTCGACCAGACGGCGCTGCTCACGCTGGTGGTGGCGTTCGCGGCGCTCGCGCTGTTCTTCGCCAGCTTCGAGGCGTCCGCGCCTGCGTTGCGCCAGATCATGCCCACGGTGGTGCTCGGTGCCATTGCGGCGGCGGGGCGCATCCTGTTCGCGCCGCTGCCCAGCTTCAAGCCGGTGAGCGCCATCTGCGTCGTGGCGGGCGTGGTGTTCGGGCGGCGCTGCGGGTTCATGGTGGGCGCGTTGGCGGCGCTGGTGTCGAACTTCTTTTTGGGACAGGGCGCGTGGACGCCGTGGCAGATGTACGCATGGGGGCTGGTGGGGTATCTGGCCGGCGTGCTGGCCGACCACGGCGCCTTCGGGCGCGCCGACGCGGACGGCGTGCGCACGCCGCGCCTGCCCGTGATCTGCGTCTACGGGTTCCTTTCGGCGCTTCTGTACGGGTTTTTGCTGAACACGTGGACGCTCGTGGGCTTCGTGCACCCCATCACGCCCGCCTCGGCCGTGCTCACCTATGCCGCCGCCCTGCCCTTCGACTTCGTCCACGGTGCCGCCACCGTGGTGTTCCTGCTGGCCATCTTCGTGCCGTGGAGCAAGAAACTCGAGCGTATCAAGCGCAAGTACGCCCTTATGGGGCGCGGCTGACGGGGCCTGCAGCCCCGCAGGTGCGCTGGCCGACAGGCCCGCGGGCGGGCTTGCCGGCCCCGCCGGCGCGTGTCACGCCGCCGGCATCGCTGGAGTGCCGCGCGGCAAAGGGGTGCGCCTTGCCGCAACCTTGCGGGAGGCGGCGCCCTGCGCGGCGTCTGGCGGCGGGAAAGGGCGCCGATCCGGTCGGTCACCCTTCCCCAATGCTACAATGTTCGCCCATGAGACAGCCGTGCGCGCGGCGCGCAGGCGGCGCCGCGCATGGAGGCGGCAACGGGAATGCGGAGGCGGTGGAGCATGGCGGAAGGGCAGGGCGCGCGGCGGCAGGAAGCGCGGCGGCGCGCGGACACGCTGGAGGCGGCGGCGCGGGCGCTCGCGCGCGGGCAGGCGGTGGCGTTTCCCACCGACACGGTCTACGGCCTCGGCGTGTCCGTAGAAGCGGCGCGCAGCCCGCAGGCGCTGTTCGACATCAAGCGGCGCGACGCGGGAAAGCCCGTGGCATGGCTGGTGGCCGGCCCGCAGGACCTCGAGCGCTACGGGCGGCAGGTGCCGGAATACGCCCGGGCGCTCGCGCGCGCGTGGTGGCCGGGCGCGCTCACGCTGGTGGTGCGTGCTTCCGACGCGGTGCCGCCGGCGTTTCGGTCGGAGGCGGGCACCATCGGGCTGCGCATGCCCGCAAGCGAAACGGCGCTCGCGCTCGTCCGCGCGGCGGGCTGTCCGGTGGCCACCACGTCGGCGAACCTTTCCGGGCGTCCCGCGCCGGGTTCGTTTTCGGAACTGGACGCGGCCATCGTGGAGGCCGCGGGCGCCGTCGTGCGCGACGGCGTGCCGGAAAGCGGGGTGGCCTCCACCGTGGTGGACTGCACCGCCGCCCGCCCCAAGGTGCTGCGCGAGGGCTCCATCCCCGCCGCCGCCATCCACGCGCTGGCGTAGCCGTCTGCGGGCGGGGCGCGTCCACGCCGCCGCCCACCTCCGCGCCGGCGCCACCGCACCGTCCGCCCATCCCCGCCCCGTCCCGTTCCCGTCCCTCCCATCCGCGGCCCTGCGCGGCGGGCGGTTTCCGCTATAATGGAGCGCAGTCATCCGGCAGGGGAGGGAGCGCACATGGTTCAATCGGTCGCGCGCACGTCGATCGGTTTCAAGTCGAGCGATGGGAAAACCCAGATCAAGGGTCTTGTTTGGGCCGCCGAGCGCGCCCGGCCGGGCGGATGCGCCACGTCTCCTGCGGGCATCGTGCAGCTGGTGCACGGCATGTCCGAGCACATCGGCCGCTAC
Source organism: uncultured Eggerthellaceae bacterium (assembly GCA_904420215.1). Classification (GTDB taxonomy): domain Bacteria; phylum Actinomycetota; class Coriobacteriia; order Coriobacteriales; family Eggerthellaceae; genus CAJFUR01. The sequence continues at coordinate 5,575 of CAJFUR010000106.1, read as the reverse complement.
GACGATTTCGCGCGGTTTTTGGTGGGGCACGGCTACGTGGTGTGCGCGCACGACCACGTAGGCCACGGCAAGAGCGTCGCCGACCCGCGGGAGCGCGGGTGCCTGCCGCTGGAGGGCGGCAAGGACGTCCTGATAGAAGACGTGCACGAACTGCGCAAGACGGTGGCGGCGCGCTACTCCCGCCAGACGCCCTACTTCCTGTTCGGGCACTCCATGGGCAGCTTCGTCGTGCGCGCGTATCTGGCACGCTACGCCGAGGGGCTTTCCGGCGCGGTCCTGTGCGGCACGGGCAACCAGTCGCGCGCCCTGTCGAAGGCGGGCAACTGGCTCGCGCGCCGCATTGCCGCAAAGCAAGGCGCCGACGCGCGCAGCGAGCGCTTGCACGCCATGGCCGACGGCGCGTTTTCCCGACAGGTGGAAAACCCGCGCACGTCCTTCGACTGGCTCTCCACCGACCCCGCCGTGGTGGACGCCTACCTGGCCGACGAGATGTGCGGTGCCATGTTCTCCGCCGGAGGCTACGCCACGCTCACCGACCTCACTGGCGAGGCGGCCTCGCCCGCCTGTGCGGCCAAGGTTCCCAAGGACTTGCCGGTGCTTTTCGTCGCGGGCGCGCAGGACCCGGTGGGCGCCTGCGGCAAGGGCGTGGAGTCCGCCGCCAACCTTCTGCGCCACGCGGGCGTGCGCGACGTGGAGGTGAAGCTCTACGAGGGCATGCGGCACGAGATCCTGAACGAGCTGGGGCACGCCCAGGTGTACGCCGACGTTCTGGCGTGGATGCAGGGACACAAGGGGTAGGCGCGGCTTTCGGAAAGGAAACAGGCATGCACACGAAATACGTCATCGCGCTCGACCAGGGCACCACGTCCTCGCGCGCCATGCTCATCGACGCGCGCGGCCGCGCGGTGGCCTCGGTGCAGCGGCCGTTCCCGCAGATCTACCCGCAACCGGGCTGGGTGGAGCATTCGCCCACCGACCTTCTGTCCTCGCAGCTGGGCGCGCTCACCGAATTGGTGGTGTCCCGCGGCCTCGCGCCCACCGACATAGCCGGCATCGGCATTGCCAACCAGCGCGAGACGTGCGTGGTGTGGAACCGCGAGACGGCGCGCCCGGTGTGCAACGCCATCGTGTGGCAGTGCCGCCGCAGCGCCCCGCTCATGGAAAAGATCGCCTCCGACCCGCAGACGGTGCGCGCCATAGCCGAGCGCACGGGGCTGGTGCCCGACGCGTACTTCTCGGCCAGCAAGATCAAGTGGATCCTCGACAACGTTCCGGGCGCGCGCGAGGACGCGCAGGCGGGCAAGCTGGTGTTCGGCACGGTGGACACGTGGCTCGTCTGGCAGCTCACCTGCGGGAAGGTGCATGCCACCGACCCCACGAACGCCAGCCGCACCATGCTGTACAACATCCACGAGATGCGCTGGGATCCGTGGCTGTTCGACCTGTTCGACATCCCGCTGTCGATGGCGCCCGAGGTGCGCCCCTCGGCGGGCGACTTCGGCGTCACGTCGCACCCCGGCGTGGTGGAGGGCGTGCCCATCTGCGGCGTGGCGGGCGACCAGCAGGCGGCGCTGTTCGGGCAGTGCTGCTTCAACGCCGGCGAGGCCAAGAACACTTACGGCACCGGCTGCTTTCTGCTCATGCACACCGGGCGCGAGGCCTGCGCGTCGAAGCACAACCTGGTTGCCACCGTGGCGGCCTCGGCACCGGGGGCGGCCACCGAGTACGCGCTGGAGGGCAGCGTGTTCGTGGCCGGCGCGCTGGTGCAGTGGCTGCGCGACGAGCTGGGGCTGGTGGAAAGCGCGGCGGCCACCGAGGAGCTGGCGAAAAGCGTGCCCGACACCGGCGGCGTGTACGTGGTGCCGGCGTTCACCGGGCTGGGCGCGCCGTACTGGGACGCGCAGGCGCGCGGCGCCATCTACGGCCTCACGCGCGGCACGACGCGCGCGCATCTGGTGCGCGCCGCACTGGAGTCGCTCGCATACCAGGTGAGCGACTTGGCGGTGGCCATGGAAGCCGACGCGGGGGTGCCCATCAGCACGCTCAACGTGGACGGCGGCGCCTCGGCGAACGATTTTCTCATGCAGTTCCAAAGCGACGTCTTGCAGCGCAGCCTGCGGCGCCCCCAGAATACGGAGACTACGGCGCTCGGCGCGGCGTTCCTGTCCGGCTTGGCCTCGGGCTTCTGGAAGGACACGGGCCGTCTTTGCGACTTGCGCGCCTCCGATGCGGTGTTCTCGCCCCGCATGGACGTGCGCGATCGCGACCGCCTGCTCGCCGGCTGGTCGCGCGCCGTCGCCCGCACCATGGGCTAGGCGGCGTCTCGGGCCTGCCCGGAGGCGCGGCGACGGACAGCGTAAAGGATTGTCATCCCGAGCGCAGCGCCGAAGGCGCGGAGTCGAAGGGTCTCGCAGAAGGAGAGAGGTTACATGAACATCAGCATCGCAAGCGACCACGCGGGTTTCGAGCAGAAGCAGGAACTGGCCGCCTACTTGCGAGAACTCGGCCATCAGGTGGCCGACCTCGGCCCCGAGACCGACGATCGCGTGGACTACCCCGACTTCGCCGCCCTAGTGGCGCGCGACGTGGCCGCGGGCGCGGCCGAGCGTGGCGTGCTCGTGTGCGGCACGGGCATCGGCATGGCCGTGGCCGCCAACAAGGTGCGCGGCATCCGCGCCGCCAACGTGACCACGCCGGAATTCGCCGCACTCGCCCGCGAGCACAACGACGCGAACGTGGTGGCGCTTTCCGGCCGCTTCGTGGACGGCGAGACGAACCGCCGCATTCTGGACGCGTTTCTTTCCACCGATTTCGGCGGCGGGCGTCATGCGGGCCGCGTCCAGAAGATCGCCGAACTCGAGGAGGATTAGGGGGCCGGCGCCCCGCCGCCGGGGCGCCGATTGTGCTAGCATAGGCGTCAGCAAAAACCGCATTCTCGGAAAGGGCGGACGACCATGCCTTTGAACCACCTTCCCCAGGCCGACCCCGAAGTGGCCGACGCGCTGCGTCAGGAACTGGCGCGCCAGCGGGACAGCATCGAACTCATCGCGTCGGAAAACTTCACGTCGCCGGCGGTCATGGAGGCGGTGGGCAGCGTGCTCACGAACAAATACGCCGAAGGCTACCCGCGCAAGCGCTACTACGGCGGCTGCGAGAAGGTGGACATCGTGGAGGACCTCGCGCGCGAGCGCGCCTGCCGGCTCTTCGGCGCCAACTTCGCCAACGTGCAGCCCCATTGCGGCGCCAACGCCAACTTCGGGGCGTACACGGCGCTGCTGGAGCTGGGCGACACGGTGCTCGGCATGAGCCTGGACCAGGGCGGGCATCTCACGCACGGCTCGCCGGTGAACTTCTCGGGCCGCTACTACCGTTTCGCCGCCTACGGGCTCGACCCCCAGACGGAAACCATCGACTACGACGAGTTGGAGCGCATCGCCAAGGACATCCGCCCCAAGCTCATCGTGGGCGGCGCCTCGGCCTATCCGCGCGTCATCGACTTTGCGCGCATGGCCGCCATCGCGCGCGAGGTGGGCGCCTACTTCATGGTGGACATGGCCCACATCGCCGGCCTCGTGGCCACGGGCGCGCATCCCAGCCCCGTGCCGCACGCCGACGTGGTCACCTCCACCAGCCACAAGACGCTGCGCGGCCCGCGCGGCGGCTTCATCCTCGCAAACGACGAGGAGATAGCCAAGAAGATCGACAAGGCGGTGTTCCCCGGCGCGCAGGGCGGCCCGCTCATGCACGTCATCGCCGGCAAGGCCGTGGCCTTCGGCGAGGCGCTCCAGCCCTCCTATAAGGAGTACATCGACCACGTGGTGGAGAACGCCCGCACGCTGGGGCAGGGCATGATGGACGGCGGCCTGCGCCTCGTGTCCGGCGGCACCGACAACCACCTGTGCCTGGTGGACCTCACGCCCGCCGACGTCACCGGCAAGGACGCCGAGAAGCTGCTGGAGGGCGTGGGCCTCACGGTGAACAAGAACTCCATCCCCAACGAGCCGCGCAGCCCCTTCGTCACCAGCGGCATCCGCGTGGGGTCGGCTGCGGCCACCACGCGCGGTTTCACGGCCGAGGACTTCTACGAGGTGGGCCAGCTCATCGCCCGCACGGTGTTCCACGCCGACGACGAGCCCGCCCTGGCCGACGTGCGCGGCAAGGTGGAAGCCCTCCTGGCAGCCCATCCGCTGTACCCCGAGCTGGAGTATTAGCCAGAACGCAGGAGAGAGGGCGTTGCCCCGCCCTCCCAACCGTCCAGGTAGAAAGGACAGGCATGCACTACGAACGCGTCACGGTGGTCGATCACCCCATGGTGCAGCACAAGCTCTCCAAGCTGCGCAACAAGGACACGTCATCGAAGGACTTCCGCGCACTGGTGCGGGAACTCGCCATGTTCGAAGGCTACGAGGCCACGCGCGACCTCGCACTGGAAGACGTGGAGGTGGAAACGCCCATCTGCAAGACCACGTGCAAGCAGGTGGCCGGCAAGAAGATGGTCATCGTGCCCATCCTGCGCGCGGGCTTGGGCATGGTGGAGGGGCTGCAGGAACTGGTGCCCTCCACGTTCGTGGGGCATCTGGGCATGTACCGCGACCCCGAAACGCACGAGCCGCACGAGTACTACGCGAAGATGCCGGACAGCATCGCGCAGCGCAGCGTCATCGTGGTGGACCCGATGCTGGCCACGGGCGGCAGCGCCACGGCCGCCATCCACTACCTGCGTGGCCAAGGCGTGAAGAATATCAAGCTCATGGTGCTGGTGGCCGCGCCCGAGGGCATCGAGGCCGTGCTCGCCGCCGACCCCGACGTGCAGATATACACCTGCGCCATCGACGAGGGCCTGAACGACCGCGCCTACATCGTCCCCGGCCTGGGCGACGCCGGCGACCGCATCTTCGGCACCAAATAGGTTCCGCCGTTTCGCCGAACGGCGGAACGGCCGGCGCTGCGAAGCGCCGATGCACCCGATCTCGCCCCTTTTTTCGCTTGCCCTCACGTGCCGAAGCAGGGGCGTCTCGCTGGTAGAATCCTTCTTAATGAGGGAGCTAGCCTCATGAATCGGGCAAGGGAGGGGGTGGTTGCGCGCCCCTTCCCCGATGGCCTCCAGCAACTTTGGAGGAGGGCGCCGGCGGGGCGCCCACCAAGCGAGTTCCGCACTCGCCGAACAGCCCAGTGGGCTGTTCGCGCGAGCACAGGACTGTTTGAGCGACTGGGCGCCCCGCCGGCGCCCTCCGGACTCGCGGCACGAAAAGAGGAACCATGGAAACGGACGCAATCGATCACCGCCCCAGCTGGGACGAGTACTTCATGACGCTGGCGAACGAGGTTGCCACGCGCACCACCTGCCTGCGCCGCGCCGTGGGCGCCGTCATCGTGAAAGACCGGCGCATCCTGGCCACCGGCTACAACGGCGTGCCCACCGGCATGGCCCACTGCGCCCAGACCGGCTGCCTGCGCCAGCAGCTCGGCGTGCCCAGCGGCCAGCGCAACGAGATCTGCCGCGGCCTGCACGCCGAGCAGAACGCCATCATCCAGGCGGCGCGCTACGGCATCAACATCACGGGCGCGTCCATCT
>CAJFUR010000105.1 GCA_904420215.1 uncultured Eggerthellaceae bacterium | reverse complement strand
CGCCGGGCCAGCCCCACGCGGCCAGCATGGCCTCGCAGCGGGCGATGTAGCCGTGGTGGTCGGCGCCCCAGATGTTGATCAGGCGGTCGAAGCCGCGCTCCATCTTGTTGTAGTGGTAGGCCACGTCGCTCATGAAGTAGGTCATCTCGCCGTTGGCCTTGATGAGCACGCGGTCCTTCTCGTCGCCGAACGCGCTGGACTTGAACCACGTGGCGCCGTCCTTCTGGTAGACGTAGCCCCGCTCGTCCATGGCCGCGAGGCTGCGGTCCACGGCGCTTTGCCCGTTCTCGTCGGGCACGTACAGGGTGCGCTCGGAAAACCAGCAGTCGAACGTCGTGCCGAAGCGCTCGGTCACGCGGTGCTGCTCGGCCAGCTCGTAGGCGTAGGCGCGTTCGCGGAAGTTCTCGCGGCGCTCGTCCGGGTCGGCGTCGAGCCATTTGTCGCCGTCCTCGTCGATGATGGCCTGCGCGATGTCCTTCACGTAGGCGCCGGCGTAGCACGCCTCGGGCATTTCCACGTCGCGCCCGAGCAGCTGCTGGTAGCGCACGGCCACCGACTCGCCGAAGTTGTCCATCTGCGTGCCGTGGTCGTTGATGTAGAACTCCTCGTACACGTCGTAGCCGGCGTGGCGCATGACGCGCGCCGTGGCGTCGCCGAGCGCGGCCCAGCGGCCGTGCCCCACGTGCATGGGGCCGGTGGGGTTGGCCGATATGTACTCCAAGTTGACCTTGCGCTCGCCCTCGGGCGCCTCGCCCTTGCCGAAGTCGCCCCGCTCGGCGCGCACCCGCGCCACGACGCCCTGCAGGGCCGAAGGGGCAAGGCGCAGGTTCACGAAGCCGGGGCCGGCAATTTCCACGGATTCCACCAGCGCGTTTTCCGGCAGGTGATCGACGATGGCCTGCGCCACCTCGCGCGGGTTCTTCCGGGCGAGCTTTGCCGAGCGCAGCGCCACGGTGGAGGCCCAGTCGCCGTTGCCCTCGTCGCGCGGGCGCTCGAGCGCCGCCTCCGGCGCCTGCTCGAGCGGCAGCGACCCGTCTTCCATGGCGGCGGCCACGGCCGCGTCGATGAGTTGTTCCAGTTGTTCGCGAATCTGCATGGTGTCCGTGTCTTTCTTCGGGGTTTCGTTGGCGTTCCGGAAAATCTTTGCAACCTCCGTACTTTACCAAAAACCCGCCCAAGCGCACCCGCGCCCCGCCAGCCAGCCCGCCGTTCAGCAGAAAACGTCCACACCGCACGCGGGACGCGCTCACGCCCTGCCCTGCACCACGTCCCCGAACGCGGCGACGAGGGGCGCCACCAAGTCCTCGTCCTTCCCCTTCAGCCAGAACGCGCCAATGGACAGGCGCACCGCCGGCGAGCCCACGAGGGGAACGAAGCGCATCCGCCCGCGGTACTGCCGCTCCATGAACCGCGGCGCCATGCCCACGCCAATGCCCACCTCGGCAAGGAGGATGATGGAGGACATGTCGTAGCACACCTTCGCGACGGAACACTCGTCCAGCGGGCGGTCCAGCACTTCCAGCATGCGCTGATGCAAGGGCGACATCTGCAGCGCGTCGGGCAGGAGCAGCGGGTAGGCGGCCATCTCGTCGATGCCCACCGCCTCCCTGCCGGCAAGCGGGTGGTCGAGCGACACGGCGGCGCACAGTTCGTCCTCGTGGAGCTTCATGACGTGGCAGCGGCGCGCCAGCTCGTGATCGACGTCCATGGTGAGGATGAGGTTGTAGCGCCGTGCGACCAGCCCGGACGCCAAGGCGGAGAAGTCAGTGGAGGTGAGCTGCACGTTCATTTCGGGATGGCGCTCCCCCATCCACTTCAGGGTTTTCGGCAAGAGCCCGCCGCAGGCGTCCGAGAGGAAGCCCACGCGCAGGAGGCACGTGGACGCGGCGAGCGCCTTCGCCCGCGCCATGGCGTAGTCGTACTCCTCCACCAGTCCCTCTACGTCCTGCAGGAATTCCCTCCCCACCCTGCTCAGGCGCACGTGGCGGGTGTCGCGGATGAGGAGCTTCGCCCCCACCTCCGCCTCTATGGCTGCCACGTGCTTGCTCAGCGTCGCCTCGGTGACGTAGTGCAGCTTGGCCGTGGCGCCGAAACTGCACGTATGCCCCAGCGTGACGAATTCCTTCAGGTGCTCGATGCGCATACCCGCCCCCTTCCCGCCGCCGGCACGCCACCGCCCGCCGACGCGGCCTACGGCCAGAACAGCCCCGTGACCGCGAACGACGCGGCCACCACCGCCACCACGTGCACGATGGCAGCCGCCCAGCCGCCCCGCAGCATGTCGGTGAAGGAATAGTATCCCTCGCCGTACGTCACCACGCTGTTGGGATTCAAAGGCAACAGAAAATTCCCGGCAAGCAGCGAGCACATGACGAGCACGGGGACAAGCGGGGATATGCCGGCCGCCTGAGCGTAGGGAACGAGCAGGGGCAAAAGCAGGGTGAGGAACGCCGGGGCCACGGGAAGCACCGTCTGGAGGGCATACACGGCAAATGCCACCAGAAGCATGACCGCGAAGGGATCCATGTCCATGATCCCCCAGCCCATGAATATGCTGGAGAAGAACTCCGCACACCCCGTGGATTGGATGGCGTTGCCCAGGCACATGATGCCGCCCAGCATCAAAAACACGTTCCAGTTGACGCAGCCGGAAAAGAACTTCCAGTCCAGAAGGTCGATGCCCGGGAGAAACATGAGCGCAAGGCCGATGATGGTGACCACCGTGGGGTCGGCGTTCGGAACGAACGACGACGCGATCCACGCCGCAGGCATGGCGATGACGAATGTCAGGGCCTTCGTGTCCACGGCGCTCCACGCGCCCACCGAGACGGCCTCGTCCACCGCGCGGCGCACCGTGGCGCCGTCGATCTCCTCGGGCGGGAAAGCCCTCGTGAGGAAGAACCACGTGACGGGCAGCATGACGAACATCAGGGGAACGCCCACCGCCGTCCACTCGAGGAAATTCACCGCCTGCCCCGTGGCCTGCTGGTACAGGCCCGACCCCACCACGTTGAGTGCATGGCTCACCGGCGTGGCGAAGCCGCCTATGAACGAGGCGAACGTGATGCCCAGCAAGAGGCAGCGCCCCAAATTGGAGCGCCCCTTCTCCACTCCAAGGCTGTTCAGCACTGCAACCGCAATGCCCATGGTCACCACGGCGGCGCCCGCGTCGGTCATCACCGTGGACACGATGGCGCTCACCCACATGAAGGCAAAGACGAGCCGGCGCGAACTGGCGCCCGCGAGATCGACCAGCCTGCGCGCCAAGCGCAGCCCCAGCGAGCTTCGCTGCATGATGGCGGTCATGCAGAACACCGCCAGGATGAACCAGACGTTGAGCGTGGTGTAGCCCGAAAACGCCTCCCCGAATGAATCCACGGCGCCGAGCGCGAACAGGAGAACCGTCGCGCACAGCCCCGTCACGCCCGTGGGAAGCGTGCCGCACACCCAAAGCGCCACGGCGCCGCACAGAAGGCCCAGCGCGAGCATCCCCTCGCGCGCCAAGCCCCCGAAAGGCGGCGCGAACAGGGCGGCGAGCACGATTGCACAGGCAATGGCCAGACCCGTTGCGCGCTTGGCCAGCGAATCGTCCATCATGACCCCCTCACTCGTCCGCGGCGGCGGGCGGCACCCGCCGAAACCCGCCCCCCAGCGGGTGCCGCCCGCGCCGAAGCGCCTGCGCGAAACCTCCTACACGCCGAACAGCCCCAGACCCACCGGGAGCCACAGGGCGCCCGCCACCACCATGACCGCCGTGGGCAGGATGCCCGCCAGCGGCGCATGCCGGGGCTGGAAGTAGCCCGAGCCCATGGTGAACACGACCGGCAGACTGATGGGCAGGATGTACGCCGCGCCGAGCACGAAAGCACAGATCATGCACGCAACGCCGGGAGAGAAGCCCATGAGCAGGGCCAAGCCCGCATACGTGGGCACCAGCATGGGGGCCAGCGCCGGGGCGAAGGGGGTGAACCACTGCAGGATCTCGCCGATGAGGATGAGCATCATCAGCGCCGCGACCACGGGCATGCCACTCACCAGGCCCGTGAGCGAGCTGGCGAGCCACTCGGTGGCGCCCGACGATATCATGACGGCCACAACCGAGCTCACCGAGCCGAACATGATGAAGTTCTCCCAGTTCACGCTCTTGACGATTTCGTCCCACGTGATCAGGTTCACGCCCGGGAACACCATCCACACCAGGCCCAGCAGCGCCACGTTCAGAAGCGAGAACACCGGGATCCACGAGCCGGCCACCAGAAGGCCGATGCACACCACGAGCGTTCCCAGCGCAAGCCAGTCGCGCCTGCCGATGGGCTCCAGCACGCTGTAGCGCTCCATGACGGCGGCGAAGCGCTCCTCCGAAAGCTGCTCGGGCCGGTAGATGCGCGTGAGCGAGAAGTAGATGCCGTAGGTGATGAGCCACGAAAGGGGCATGCCCACGACGCACCACGCCGCGAAGGGCACCGTGGTCCCCGTGGTCTGGTTGAGCAGGCTCAGGCACAGGGCGTTCACCGGGTTGCCCATGGGGGTGCCGCAGCCGCCCGTCATGGCCGCGATGGCCACGCCGAACATCATGCACTTGCCCAGGTTCGACTTGATCTTCTCGCACTCCAGCGCCTCGAGGACGGTGATGCCGATGGGCATGAAGATGGCGATGGCGGCCATGTTGTGCATGAACATGGAAACCGTGCAGGTTCCCATGAGGTACGCCAAGACGATGCGCTTGGAATTGCCCTTGCTGAACTTCAGCACCCCGGCGGCGATGCGCGGGGCGAACGCCGTCTTGTTGAGGATGGTGCCGAACGTGAAGCAGAATATCAGGAATATCATCGAATCGCTCATGAACCCGGCGATGACCCCCGAGGCCGTGCCGGCGCCCGTGAGAATGAGGATCAGCATGAGCAGAAGGCCGGTGATGGCGAACGGCAGCGAGCCGCAAATCCACAGGCTCACGCCCGCAAGCATGGTGAACAGCGCAATGGTGCCCTCGTGCGAAAGCCCCTCGATTTGCAGGGTCATGCCCGCAACCACCAGCAGCACGGCCAGAACAAGACCCACGATCTTTTGTTTCATGAACCCCTCTTTTCCCATAGGCGCGGGGCCGGGTTCCCGGCCGCAGCCGGAACGCGGCATTGCGCCCCTGCGGCCCCGCGCGCCTCCTTACCTGCATCGGCCCTTGGCCGACCGCCCCCTCACTGCCGCTTCAGCAGCGGGAAGTCCCCCAGGTTCAGGCTCTTGTCCAGCTTGATGCCGCGCATGTCCTGCGGCTGGTAGCCGTCATGCTCCACATGCAGGTCGTACACCCCGGCCTCGAGGTTCCTGAACCAGAAGTCGCCCAAGTCGTCCGTGGAGGTGGAAAGCGCCTCGCCCGACTGCGGCGTCAACGTGACGCGGGCGCCTTCCACGATCTCGTTGGCCTCCTTGTCCCACACGTCGCCGGAGACGAACAGGCCGGGGACGTTCACGTAGCGCATGCGCGGGGCGGCGCCGGCGTCGGCGGGCAGGCCGATGGCCTTGGCGCCCGGCTCCACCTCCCCTTCCTCGACGTAGCGCAGGGCCCCGGTCGGGCATGCGTCCACGCAGCGCGGAAGCTCCCCGGCATCGACCAGGTGGGCGCAGCCGGTGCACTTCTGCGGCACGCCGGCCTCCGCGTTCCAGAAGATCTCGCCATAGGGGCAGGCGTCCACCAAGTCCTTCCTGCCCTTGGCCTTGGCCGGGTCGATGACCACCAGCCCGTCGTCGCGGCGGTACACCGCGTCGGGGGCCGCCTGCATGCAGGCGGGGTTCTCGCAGTGGTTGCACATGCGCACCTTGTATTCCAGCTTCACTTTGGGAATCTGGCCGTGCGTGAACTGGTCCACCTTGCACCAGAAGTGCCCCATGTCGGGCTGTGGGAGCGCATAGGGCATCCAGTCGTTGCCGCAGTGCTCGTCCTTGCAGGCTATCTGGCAGTTGAAGCAGCCGTTGCAGCGGGCCGCGTCGAACACGAATGTTTTCATGGCACCTACTCCTTCACAACCCAGTTAGAAAGGCTCACGCCTTCGCCCTCGTCCAGCGTCCGGCCGAACGTTTCGGGGAACTCGCGGCGCAGGGCGTCCAAGTCGGCCTTCTCGATGTTCACCAAAAAGCCGTTCGTCACCTCGCCGACCGCGTACTTCGAAGTCACGTTCGTGGGGCAGATGAGGTTGTTGGCCCCCGCGCGGTCGGACACGCCCGGCTCGCACGGATCGAGGCGCGCGCCGTGGTCCTGCGATATCGCGCCGGGCATGATGCGCTCGGTGAGCACCGCGGCCCCCAGCGTCCAGCCGCGCTCGTTGTAGATCTTCACCACGTCGCCGTCCTGTATGCCGTAGCGCGCGGCGTCAGAGGGGTGCACCCACACCGGCTCGTACTGGTAGCCGTCCTCGCCGGTGATCTTGGCCACCTCGCGCAGCCACGTGATGTCGTCCATCTGCGCGTGCACGCGCCAGCGGGGATGGTTCGAAACCATGAGCAGCGGGTAGTCCTTGCCGCGCTCCCCTAGACGGCTTTCCTTGTGGCTGGGGCCCTCGTCTATGAAGTGCGGGTAGGGCAGACGCTCCACGTCGTCGGGGAAGCGCTCGGCCAAGGACGTGGAGTATATCTCCAGAAGCCCCGAAGGCGTGGTGAGCGGGTTTGCCTGGGGGTCCTTGCAGAACGGCTCGTATCCGGCCGGGATGTCCTCCCAGCCCTCCATGAACGGGACGGCGAGGTACTCCTGCTCCTTGAACTTCTCGTAGCTGATGAAGTTCGGCGCGCCCGACCCCTCGAAGGCGTCCTTGATGCACGCCTCCACGTCGCGCCCGCCGGTGTACTCCTCGAGAAGGCCCACTCGCTCGGCCACCGCACAGGCCGTCTCCCAGTCGGACTTCGACTCGCCCAAAGGCTCGATGCACTGCGTCTCCAGATAGATGACGTTGGGCACCGCATCGTCGAACTCGGAGGCTATGTCGCGCTCCTCGTACTTCGTGTTGATGGGAAGCAGGAGGTCGGCGAACAGGCAGTCGTTCTCGAACCAGGGGTGCTGCGCCACGACGGTTTCCATTTCGGGGCTGCGCAGCGCGTCGATGAAGTCGTTGCCGCCGTTCCAGCACGTCGTCCAGCACGGGCAGTCCGTCCAGATCATGTGCAGGTAGGGGTCGCCATCCTTCATGGGGAAGCGGTATTCGTTGAACTGGTTCTCGCGCGGCATGCTCGGACGCGGGATGCCCATCCACGTGAACGGCTCCTTGGCCCGTATGCCCTTGGGGATGAGCGTCTTGGGAATGAAGCGCACGAACGGGGACTGCGCGCCGTTGTAGCCCGCCTGCAGCGTGCCGAAATCGACGCTCGGCGGCACGGCTTTCTGGCTGTCGGCGCCGTAGAGGCCCCATTCCACGAACTTGAACTGGTTGCGCCCAGGCTTGCCGAGGCCCTGCATGGCCAACAGGCACACCTCCATGCGCGCCGGCTCGTGCGAGTAGGCGCTCCTGATGTAGCCGCCGCCGTTGCAGTGGGCCACCGTCGTGGCCTGCTTGTGCCACTTGCGGGCGAGCGCGCGGATGAGGCGGGCGGGCACGCCGCAGACGCCCTCGGCCCACTCGGGCGTCTTGACGACGCCGTTCTCGCCGCCCATGACCTCCCACTCGAGCCAGTCGAAGCCCACCGTGTGCGTTTCGACGTACTCCTTGTCGTAGAGGCCCTCGGTGATCCACACGTAGGCGATGGCGAACTGCAGCGCGAGGTCGGTGTTGGGATACACGGGTATCCAGCGGTCGGCATGGATGCCGGCGGCGTAGTTGAGGTCGGGGCAGATGTAGATCATCTGGATGCCCAGGTCCTTGAACCAGTAGGTCATCTGGCTGGCCACTTGGCCGCCCCAGCCCCACGGCGTCGTCTCCTGGTCGCATCCCCAGCACAACATGAGCTCCGTGTTCTCGGAAACGTCCTTGAACAGGTTGCACTGGATTCCTTCCCCGGTGGGGAACGCGTCCCACACGTGCACCGCGCCCCAGTACCAGCCCTCCCACGAATCGGGCTGGCGGCATTGCAGGGTCACGCCGCCCATGAGCTCGAACAGCTTGGACATGCAGCCATGGGGGCCGTGCACCAGCTTCGTCTCGCCGTGTCCGTCCTGCTGCACCAGGATGGAGCCCGGGCCGTACACGTCGTACTGCCGGTGCAGCTCGGCCGCGATGATGTCGAGCGCCTCGTCCCAGCTGATGCGCTCGAACTTGGACTTGCCGCGGTTTTCCGGATGCCGCTCTCCGTTCGGGTCCCAGTCAACGCGCTTCATGGGATACAGGATGCGGTTCTTCGAGGTCACGCGCTTCTTATAGGCAATGGACAGCGGCGGGAGGGCAAGCGTGCGCGGGCCCTCGAACACCTTGTCCCCCACCGTCACCTTCCACGCGTTCAGCTCCTCCGGCGTGTACGCTTCGAAGAAGTCGAACTGCCGCGTCCTCAGGATCTTGCCGTCCTTCACGTCCACCACGGCGGTGTTGGACCCCAGGCCATTGCCGCACCAGCCCAATCCCAAAAGATGCGAAGAATCGGCTCCCACGCCTTTTTTGACCATGCCCTTCTCCTCTTCTCCTCGTGTGCCCGATGTTCTCCCCACTCGGCACGACGAGTGTAGCAGCCGCGGGCGCAGGGGATTCTTACCTTTGAGGAAAGGCTTTTTCCAAAATGGAAAAAATGGCGTTTCAACTGGTACGACAAGGTACAATAACTTGCATGAAAAAAGGCGCCTCCCCTTTTCGGGAAGGCGCCTTCCAAGCGGTTCGCCGCGCGGGGCGGCAGGCGGCCTACGAGGCGCGCGGCGCACCCGGGGCACCGGGGACCGCGGGAGCCTTGGGCGCGCCCGGGGCGCTCGGGGCCGCAGGGGCGCCCGGAGCCGCAGGCGCGCCCGGGACGCCGGGGGCCGCAGGCGCGCCCGGGGCGCCAGGGGCCGCCTGCGCGGGGCCGACGGCGGCGAGGTCCTGTCCGCAGATCGAGCAGGACTCCGCGTCCGGCTCGTTCACCGTGCCGCACCCCGGGCATTTCTTGCCCAGTTGGGCCGAAGCTGGTCTGAAACACATGGTACGCGCTCTCCTTCCTCTGGCGATACGTTTTCCTGCCGAGCGGATCACCGACCACTTTAAGGCCGGCGAAAGCGAAAACGCCCGGGAAAAAACGATCCTTTCTTTCCAAAAAGGAAAGAAAGGATCCGCGGAGCAAGGGAAAGCGAGCCAACGCACGCGCAGTTCAGGAACCGGCAAGGACGATGCACACGCGGCGACGGGCGGCGGGGCGCGCGTGGGGCGCCACGGACGGAATCGCACGGCACGCCCGCACGGCGGCGCCGGCGCGTCTGGGCGGCAGGGACGGGCGGCCAGCAAGAGCGCCCCTCCCCCGCCGTTGCCCACCCACCACGCTCACGCGGACGCGGGGACAAGGAACATAGCCAGCGTGAGGACGACGACGCACACCACCGCCAGCACGGCAAAGAGCGCCGCGCCGAACTTCAGCCACGTGGAGTACTCCACCTTCGCGAGCGCGAGGCCGCCCATGATGGCGCCGCTCGTGGGGGTGAACAGGTTCACCAACCCGTTGCCGGCGCTGAACACCATGATCATGACCTCGACCGAGAACCCCAGCTGGGCAGCCAAGGGCCCCATGATGGGCATGGACACCGTGGCCATGCCCGAAGACGACGGGACGAGGAAGGAAAGCACCAGGTAGAGCAGAAACGCCAGCGGCGCGAACACGATGGCGGACACGCCCGAAAGCGCCCCGGCCGCGTTCTCCAGAATCCACATATCGAGGCCTGTCTCGCCCATGAGCACGGTGACGGAGCGCGCAAGGGCAATGATGAGCACGACGCTCATCATGTCGGCGGCGCCATTGATGAACGCCTTGACGAAGCGGCTCTCCGAAAGACCGCCGATGACGCCGATGACGATGGCCATGACGAGGAACCACGTGGACGCCTCGTCGAAGTACCATTGCCCCAGCGGCAGCCCGGTCAGAAACGCCGACCAGCCCTGCGACACCTGTTCCTCGGACGTGACGGTGGCGCTCACCTCGCCGTCGAAGGCCAGCTCCGTGCCCTCGGCGCCCTCCCACACCGCCGCCACCTCGTCGCCGGTGACGGCCTCGGTCGCGCTTTCGGTGACTGCGCCGGCGTCGAACACGCCGATGCCGAAGCTCTGCCACGGAACGAAGCCGACCACCATGACCACGAACGTGAAGCCGAATGCCACGAGCGCCCCTTTCTGCCGCGGCGTCATGGGCTTTTCCCGCGGATGGGCCTCGGCCTCGCCGGCCGCGCGGCGCGCGCCGCCGAACTCGGCCTCCATGGCCTCCCGTTCCTGCAGCGACAGGATGGTCGATCCCCGGTCGGCCTTCACCTTGCGCGCGTAGCGCATGACGAACGCAATGGAAATGGCAAGCGTGACCAGCCACAGCACCGCGCCGAGGGCAATGACGACGCCCTGGTTGACTTCAAGGCCGGTGCCGGAAAGCGAGTCGATGGCCGCGCCCACCGCGAACGGGTTCACCGTGGACCCCAGCACGCCGCAGCCGGCGCCCAGCAGCACCACCGCCGCGCCCACCAGGCTGTCGAAGCCGGCGGCCACCATCGTGGCCGCAAGCAGCAGGTAGAACGGCACGGTTTCCTCGCACATGCCGAAAGTCGTGCCGCCTATGGAGAAGACGAACATGAGAATGGGGATGAGCACGAGCTCGTTGCCCTTGAGCTTGCGCACCAGCGCCGCAATGCCGGCATCGAGGGCGCCGGTCTCGGTGACGATTCCCAGAAACCCGCCAAGCACCAGCACGAACAGGCACACCGGCAACGCGTTGGCGAAACCCTTGACCGGCGCCGTGGCCACGTCGGCCACCGTGGCGCCCGTGACGCCCTCGACGCCCGCCCACGACATGCCCACCGTGACGAGGGCCAGGGCCACCAGCATGACGAGCAGGATGGAAAACGACGACACGGTGCGTTTCCTGCGGTCCTTCTTCTTCGTTTCCTCGGCCATGGACAACCCCTCCTTTCGCAGGGATCGGAAAATGGAAGTGCCAGCCAGACGCCGCCGGCGGCGGAATCAAACGGGGATGCTATTTCGGATGCCACAGGTCCAGCCAGATCAGCGAGGGCGCTTCGCGCGCCCGGAATCCGGGGGATCGCCGGGGCGACGCGTGCCGTGGCACGCGAGCCCCGGGGATCGCGCGGAGGCCGGGTGCGCGAAGCGGCCGCAGCGTCGGCGGGATCCGCTGGCTGACAGGCCGGCGGGGCCCACGGGCGGCCGCAGCGTCGGCGAGTTCCGGCGGCCGGCAGGCCGGCGGAACCTCTGCTACATCGTGATCACGGTGCCGGTTTCTCCCTTGAGGCCGGCGGCGGCGCGTTCGAGGGAGGTGACGAGCGCCTTGCCCTCGGGGTAGGCCCGCAGGTACTCGATGCAGGCCTGCACCTTCGGCAGCATGCTGCCGGCGGCGAACTGGCCTTCGGCGATGTACTTCTCGGCCTCGGCCACCGTCATGGAGTCGATCGCCTTTTGCCGCGGCGTGTTGAAGTCGATGAACACCTTCTCCACCGCCGTGAGGATGACCAGCATGTCGGCGCGGAAGTCGGCGGCCAGCTTGGCGCTGGAGCGGTCCTTGTCGATGACCGCCGGCACGCCGCGGTAGCTGTCGTCGCACTCGACGACCGGCACGCCGCCACCGCCCGTGGACACCACGATGTAGCCGTCGTCCATGAGGTCTTTGATGGCGTCGAATTCCACGATGCGCTGCGGCTGGGGCGACGGCACCACCTGACGCCAGCCGCGCCCGGCGTCTTCCTTGTAGGTGCAGCCCGTTTCCGCCGCGCGGCGCGCCGCCTCCTCTTTGGCGAGGAAGGCGCCCACCGGTTTCGTGGGGTTCTGGAACGCCGGGTCTTCCGGGTAGACCACCGTCTGCGTGACGATGCAGGCCGTCGAACGCATGATGCCGCGGCGCTTCATCTCGTTGAGGATGGCCTGCGAAAGCTGGTAGCCGATGTAGCCTTGGCTCATGGCGCCGCATTCGGGAAACGGCATCTCCGGCGTGGCGCCGTCGTGCGCGGAGGCGTAGTCGAACGCGTTGTTGATCATGCCGACCTGCGGGCCGTTGCCGTGGGAAACCACCACGTTGATGCCCTCGGCCACCATGTCCACAATGTGCCTGGCGGTGTCCTTCACCAGTTCCAATTGCTCTTGGGGCGTGTCGCCCAAGGCGTTTCCGCCCAATGCTATGACGACGCTCTTGCCGTCGCCCTTCCGATATGCCACGGGATCACCCCTTTCAGGATGCACGTATCCAAGGCGCTGCGAAACGCCTGGTAAAACGGGATATTCACATGAGAGGATGCGGCGGCCGGCCGGACGCTGCCGCCGGCGAAATCAAACGGGGATGCTATTCGAAGCTACAGGTTCGGCCAAGCCTGCAAGGGAACCCGCCATCCGGGCCCCGCAGGTCCAGCCAGGTCGGCGAGGGCGCCTCGCGCACCCGGAATCCGGGGGATCGCCAAGGCGACGCGTGCCCGTGGCACGCGAGCCCTGGGGATCGCGCGGGGGCCGGGTGCGCAAGGCGGCCGCAGCGCCGGCAGGCTCCGGCGGCCGGTAGGCCAGTGAGGCCGCAGGCGGCCGCAGCGTCGGCGGCTCCCACCGACCGGCAGGCCGGCGGACCCACGGGCGGCCGCAGCGTCGGCGGGTTCCGCTGGCCGGCAGGCCGGCGGACCGCGGGCAACCTAAGCCAGCGTCGCGTAGATGATGGCCTTGATGCTGTGCATGCGGTTTTCGGCCTCGTCGAACACCTTGGACTGCTTGGATTCGAACACGGCGTCTTCCACTTCCATTTCCTCGATGCCGAATTTCTCGGCGATTTCGGCGCCAATGGTGGTCTTGGTGTCGTGAAAGGAGGGAAGGCAGTGCAGGAAGATGGCGTTTTCGTGGGCCATGGCCATGACGTCCCGGGTCACGCGGTAGGGTTCGAGCAGCCTGATGCGCTCGGCCCACAGCTCGTCCGGCTCGCCCATGGACACCCAGATGTCGGTGTAGATGACATCCGCGCCCGTGCAGGCTTCCTTCACGTCCTCGGTGAGCGTGACGCTCCCGCCGCTTTCCCGGGCGATCTCCGTGCACGTTTCCACGAGGGCGGCATGCGGACGGCGCTCCTTGGGGCCGCAGGCCACGAAATGAAGCCCCAGCTTCGCGCACGCCACCATCAGCGAGTTCGCCACGTTGTTCTCGGCGTCTCCCATGAACACCAGCTTCAGCCCCTCTATGCCCGCGGGGAAGTTCTCCTCCACGGTCAGCATGTCGGCGATCATCTGCGTGGGGTGGAACTCGTCGGTGAGGCCGTTCCACACGGGCACGCCGGCGTTGGCCGCCAAGTCCTCCACGATGGACTGGGCGTACCCGCGGTACTCTATGCCGTCGAACATGCGGCCGAGCACGCGCGCCGTGTCCTCGATGGACTCCTTCTTGCCCATCTGCGAGCTGCCCGGGTCGAGGTAGGTCACGCCCAGGCCCAGGTCGCGGCCGGCCACCTCGAACGAGCAGCGCGTGCGCGTGGAGGTCTTCTCGAACAGAAGCACGATGTTCTTGCCTTCGAGGTAGCGGTGCGGGGTCTTCGTGAGCTTCAGGTTCTTGAACTGCTTCGAGAGCGCGATGAGGTGGCGGATCTCGTCGGGCGTGAAGTCCAGCAGCTTCAGGAAGCTGCGTCCGGAAAGGCTGGTAGGCATGGGTTCGTTCCTTTCGTCGCTATCGTCGGCGGCCCGGAGGGGCCGGTTGGTTCCGTTCGCTTCGCCGACGCCGCGGGCCTTCCGCCCCGCGGACCCCATCGGCTCTTTTCCGCTCGCGTCCAGTATAGCGCCGCGGCGCCGCCCTGCGGGGCGGGGCTTGCGAACAGGGCCCGTCCGCCGCCAAAAAACCGGAGCGGCGCGCAGGCGCTGGCGCGGGCCGCCTGCGCGGGCCGGGTCCCGCGGCGCCGTTGCGGGGCCGGCGCAGGGGCAGGCTGAACCCCGCGGCGCCGTGCGGGGTCCAGACTGCCCGGGCGCAGGCGCGCGGGACGGGGACGCCCAGCATCGCACGACCTCCGCGGCGCCGTGCGGGGGCGTGCGGGGGGCGTCACCCCTCGCGCACGAGCGGCATGCTCATGCAGCGCGGGCCGCCGCGGCCGCGGGAAAGCTCGGAGGACGGTATCGCGATGCATTCGACGCCGCGCTCCCGCAGCACCGCGTTCGTCACGTCGTTGCGCTCGTACACGATCACGGTGCCCGGGGCGATGGCCAGCGTGTTCGAGCCGTCGTTCCACTGCTCGCGCTCGGCGGCTATGCGGTCTCCCCCGCCACAGGGAATAAGCTCCACGGGCCGCCCGACGTAGTCCTCCAGAATGCGCTCCAGCGTGCCGGCCCGCTCCCGCACGCGGATGCCGCCCCGCCCGTCGGGGGTGACCTCGAACACCACGAGCGGCCCCAGAATGCCCGGGTGCACCGTGAACTTGTCAACGTCTATCTGCGTGAACACGGTGTCGAGATGCATGAACGCGCGGGTGTGCGGGATGTTGAACGCCAAGACGACGTCGATGGGCGAGTCGGATTCGAAGATGCTGCGCGCCAGCTGGTCGATGGCATCGGGTTCGGTGCGCTGCGAGATGCCCACGGCCAGCACGTGCTCGCTCAGGTTCAGGATGTCGCCGCCTTCGATGTGGAACGTGTTGTAGCGGCTGTAGTAGCGCGGCACGTCCTTGAAGTCCGGATGGTGGTCGAAGATGTACTCGCCGTAGATGGTTTCGCGGTTGCGCGTGACCGAGTACATGCGGTTGATGGACACGCCCTCGCCGATCATGGCGAAGTTGTCGCGCGTGAAGTACAGGTTGGGCATGGGGGCAACGACCATCTTCGAGGCGTCGCTCACCAGGTCCACGAGGGAGTTCTTCTTGTCGGCGTGCAGCTCGGCAAGGTTTATGCCCTCCATGGTCTTGAGCACCAGCGCCTCGTTGTCCGGACAGCGGTCGTTCAGGTAGTCGAAGATGATCTCCTGGTAGCGCTCGGTCCGGATGCCGGCCTCCTCTATGAACTGCTTCAGGAATTGCCCGCGCACGCGCTCGTCGGCATCGAGGACCTCGGTCATGAGGTCTTCGAGGTACACCACCTCGACGCCACGGGCGCGCAAGGCGGCCGCGAACGCGTCGTGCTCCTCCCGGGCAACGCGCAGAAACGGTATGTCGTCGAACAGCAGCTCCTCGAGCGTGTTCGGCGTCAGGTTCAAAAGCTCGTTTCCCGGGCGATGGAGCAAGACCTTCTTCAAGGGCGCGATCTCGCTCTTGACGTTCACACCGGCCATGGCAACCCTCCTTTCTCGTGCGATGCGTACACCGTGTCCGTCGGCGGCGGATGGGCCTGTTTCCCGCGGGGAATCCGGCCAACACGCCAAAAATCCCATGAGGAAGGCCGAATTGCAACCACGGTTGCGCAACAGTTTCGTTGCCCCCGGTCGCCGCCGCGCGCGTTGGCAAGCGGTAACGCCCCCGCAAAGCTGCCGTAACCGGCTCCGCGCCCGCGCCGCGAAGCGCCCCGTGCAACCTCGCGCCCGCCGCGCAAACCGCGTACCCGCCGCCGGGATCGTTGCCAGACGACCGCCGCTCTCGCCGCCGCAGTCGTTGCCGGGAAATCGCGCGCACGCACCGGAACATTTGCCGCGCCTGCACGCCTGTCGCAGCCGCACGCCCGCCCCCGCGCGCCCGTGCAACCGCACTCCCAAACCCTGCAGCCGCGCGCCCGCCGCCGGGATCGTTGCCGCACCTGCGCCGCAACGCGCATGGGACAGGGCGTTCAAAGATGTAGTCTCGACGCAAGTCTTGGCGGTGGCAAGGTTTTTGCTTGAAGAGAGCCGACTATTTGCTAATATGGAGCAGTTCGTCAGCGAGATACTGCGGGCATGGCAATATAGGCGGGATGCCCGTGACGCCAAACAAGTGGCTTTCCCTCGAAAGAGCAGGGATATTCCACTGGTTTTGTACCTCCGAACAGGTGAAAGTCGGGACGTGGCGCAGTCTGGTAGCGCGCCTGCTTTGGGAGCAGGATGCCGCAGGTTCGAATCCTGTCGTCCCGACCATTGAAAAACGCGAGGTCAGGCGCTAGAAAGCCTGGCCTTTTTGTTTCTGGTACATTTGCGCCCCACCGCACATGCCCGCGCCACGCTGCAGCAGACGGCATGCTCCCCAGCCCCCATCCAAGTTCCCTTGCGATGCGGGAAAAGTGCCGAGAAATTCTCGCCACAGGCGACAATGTTACGGTACAATGGTCGTCGCATCATGCGGGTGTGGTTCAATGGTAGAACTAAAGCCTTCCAAGCTTTCAACGCGGGTTCGATTCCCGTCACCCGCTCCATCCGAATGGCAACGGGCCAAGGCGCTTTTCGCCTTGGCCTTTCTCTTTGCCGCCACGCCGTTCCGCACGGACGGCCCCGCGCCGCCCGCCGCCCGCACTTTCGCCCGCAGCGCCACTCGGACGCCCGCCGCGCTGCGCCGCCCGTGCCCACCACGCCACACGGACGGCCCCGCGCCGGACAGCCCGCATCTGACGCGGCGTCCCAGCCTATTTCGGCCCCCGTTTCCATACCCTGACCAAAAAACTCACTATTTTTTCGCGAAATGTAACCTTTAATTGACCCTTCCCGCCACAGGTGCCGTTAGCCTTGGGACATGGACGAAAAACTACTGACAATGCAGCTGGGAAAAGCCATCGAGAGGCTGCGGCAGCAAGAGGGCCTTTCTCAGGAGAAGCTGAGCCTCATGACGGGCATCAGCCGGCAGTACCTGATCAAGATCGAGCACGGCATGGCCAACCCCACCGTCGAACTGCTCCACCGCATTGCCGGCGGCCTGGGCATCAGCATCGCCCGCATCATGAACGAGGCGGAGATGGGCGGCTCGCCGCTTCTGCCCGGACGCCGCTGAAGCGCCTTCCCACTCCCCCCGGCGCGCACCGCATCCCCCCCCCGCGGCGCGCCGGGGCGGCAAAACGCCCGCCGCCGCGCCCCAGCGCGCATGCGGCGGCGCACGTCCCCACCGCCTTGCAAGCGCCCTCCGCGCTAGTGCCCCCGCCTAGCGCAGGCGCCGCGCCAGATAGCACTGGTGGATCTTCGAGTTGCGCTCGAAGTCGTGGGGAATCGTGGATGCCGTCACGTCCTCCAAGGCGACGCCGTACTTCGCAAGCGCCTCCACGTCGGGCTTGAAGCTGCGCAGGTTGCACGAGAACACCGCCATGCCGCCCGGCGCCAGAATACGCGACACGCCGATGAGCAACTCCACATGGTCGCGCTGCACGTCCCATGTGCGCCGTCCCATGGCCTTGGAGTTCGAGAAGGTGGGCGGATCGACGAACACCAGGTCGTAGCGGCGCGGGCTGCGGCGCTCCTCGGTGACGAACGCCATGGCGTCGGCGCGCACGAAGGAGTGCTGCGGCCCCGCGAAGCCGTTCAGTTCCATGTTGCGCCGCGCCCAGTCCAGATAGGTCTGCGACAAGTCAACCGTCGTGGTCTCCTCCGCGCCGCCGCCTGCCGCGTGCACCGTGGCGGTGCCGGTGTAGGCGAACAGGTTCAGGAAGCGCGCGCCGCGCGCATGCGCGCCCACCATCCCGCGCGTCAGCCGGTGGTCGAGGAAAAGCCCGGTGTCCAAATGCCCCCCGAGGTCAACCTCGAACAGGTAGCCGCCCTCGGCCGTGTACGTCACGTGCGGGCGGCGCCCGGCGTCGCGGTACTGCCCGCCTCCCTTGTCGCGGCACCTGACCTTCGAGAACACGCGGTCGGGGCGCACGCCCAGCACCACAGGAACCAAAACCAGCGCGTCTTCGAGGCGCCGCCGGGCGCGCTGAGCGTCCACCGACGACGGCGCCTGGTACTCCGCCACGTGCACGTGCGTGACGCCTTCCGCCTCGCCCGCGCCGTCGTACACGTCGATGGCCACGTTGTAGTCGGGAAGGTCCGCGTCGTAGATGCGGTAGCACGAAATGCCCTCGCGGCGCGCCCACTTACGCCGCTCCCGGAAGTTCTTGCGCAGCCGTGCCGCGAATTGCCCCGACGCGGCCTCGCGCACGTGGACGGTGTGCTCCGCTCCCCCCGCCGCGTCCGGCACCGCCACGGCGCAGACGTCCTGCGGGCGGGCATCGAACACGGCGGCAGCAAGCGCGACGCGCCCCGACCCCCACTCCGCCGCAACGTCCGGCGCCGCGCCGAAGCGCCCGGCCACGGCGTCCACGTCGCCCGCCACGGCGAAGCGCGCGCCCTCCGGGGCGGCAAGGCACGCTTCCACGAAGGACGCCGCGTCGGCAAGCGAGCGCGCGTCGGGCGATGCGGCGCGCGCAGGCAGCACGCTTGCCACCAGCAGGCGCGGCCCCTCCTTGGCGCGGCCCGCCGCACGGGCGACGCCCTTTGCGGCAAGGGAGGCGGCCCCATCCGCCGCCGGCTCGATGCCCACCGCCTGTTGCAGCCCGGCGCGCTTGACGAGCCCGCGCGCGCGGGCCGCTGCCGCGGGGGACGCCCCCACGCCCGCGATGCGCGGGCGGGCGGGGGCGGTGCGGGCAGGGACGGGATGCGGGGCATGCGACCCGCGCGCCCCCTTTCGGGCATCCGGGTCGCACGCCCCGCCCACGGACTCGCCCGTCCAAGCCGCAAGCCCCTGTTCGAAGCGCCCGTCCGCCTCGTCCACCAAGGCGTCCCACGCATCCTCGTCGTGAAGCGCCCACCCGGAGAAGCCCCAGCGGGCGCGCAGCAGGCCGGGCGCCAGGTCGCAGGCGATTCCCGCGGCCTCGCATGCAAGCATCCCCTCTCCGCATGCCGGGTCCACCAGCCCGCCGCCCGCATGCGCCGCCTCCGGCCAACCCGCCAGCGTCAGAAGCCCCGCCGCCACGCCGCACGCGAGCGCGGCATCCTCCCCCGCCTCCGGCGCCAGATAGCCGCGGCGGTAGAGCGTGTCGCCCGACAAGTCCAGCGACACGGTGGCGCGCCCCTCGCGCAGGCGCACCTCCACGAGCGCGTCCGGCTCGTGCGCGTCCACGTCCGGCCGCGCGCCGCGCGTTTCGCGCAGGCGGTCGCACACCGCGTCTTTCGCCTTGAGCGCCATGAACTTCGTGTTGCGCAGGTTGGCGTTGGTCCCGTGCGCACGCACGGCCATGCTCGCGCCCGCGCGCACGACGCCCTCCCACGGCAGGGCGCGCACGCCCGCGTACAGCGCATCGGCGTTGCGCGCGTCCACACGCCCCACCACCAGCGTCACCCGCGACGCGAGGCGCGACCACAGGCAGACGCGCAACGCCTGGGAAACGCCGCAGAAGAAGGCGACGCCCGCATGCAGCGGACGCACGCGGCGGGCGCCCAAGGCCGAAAGCTCGTCGGCCAAGGGCCGCTCCAGCCCCGCCAGGCAGCTTGCGAACAGCTCCAGTTCTCGTTCTTGCATGATGTGCAGGTCCTATCGTGAACGCAGGCGAAACAGCGAAAGGCGCCGAAACGGAAGACGGGGCGGAAGACCCCCTACAAGTGGAACAATTCCACGTCGCTGGTTGACGCTAGTCGGTCAGCGAGGGACACCGGGGTGCGTCGCATTCGTGGGATCCGCGCAGGCGACGCGTACTTTGGTACGCGAGCCTCACGTGTTCGCGCGAAGGCGGCGTGCCCCGGTGTCCCGCAGCGTCGGCTCGTTCCGCCGTTCGGAGAACGGCGGAACCCTAATCCTCCAGATAGTCCTTCAGCTTCGAGGAGCGCGAGGGATGGCGCAGCTTCGCGAGCGTCTTGCTCTCGATCTGGCGGATGCGCTCGCGCGTGACGCCGAACTCGCGCCCCACTTCCTCGAGCGTGCGCGGATGGCCGTCCTCCAGGCCGAAGCGCAGGCTGATGACCTTGCGCTCGCGCTCGGCCAAGCCGTCGAGCACCTTGCCCAGCTGTTCCTGCAGCATGCTGAACGACGCGGCGTCGGGCGGCACCACGGCGGCGTCGTCCTCGATGAAGTCT
>CAJFUR010000104.1 GCA_904420215.1 uncultured Eggerthellaceae bacterium | reverse complement strand
TTCGGGTTCGGGTTCGGGTTCGGGTTCGGGTTCGGGTTCGGGTTCGGGTTCGGGTTCGGGTTCGGGTTCGGGTTCGGGTTCGCAATCCCCTTCTTCTTGCAGTGCCTCGAACGGAATGCTGGAAACCGGCTGCGACGGGTTTTCGAAAAAGGCCGCCAATTCGTCTTCGATCGCATCGGTTTCTCCCACGGATGAAAAAGAGCCGGCAACGGGCGAAGCGGCCGAGGCAGCAAATGCGGGCGAGAGGGCCGGGGCGGCCGACGCGGCCAATGGAGTCGGAACGGGCGACGCATCCAATGCGGCCGACGCAGCCGACGCGACCGGAACGACAAGCGCGGGCGGTGCAGCCGCCGCAGCCGATGCGTCCAATGCGGCCGAATCGGCAACCGTGCGAGACGCAGCCGCCGCAGGCGATGCGGCGCAACCTCCCTCCGCCGCCCGCATACCCGAAGCCATGGCACCCGCGCCCGAAAGGCCAGGCTCGATGCCCAGTTTTGCCTCGAGCGACAGGTTCGCCTGCGCAATGCCCACCACTTCGCGCGCCAGCTCTCCCCCTTCGCCTTCGGGCATCAGCGCCTGCAGGCGGCGGCCTATTTCCAGCACGCGCCCCCACGACAGGGCATCGACGTCTTCTTTCAGCGAAATGATCTTGTCGGCTTCGCGCGCAATGCGGCGCTCGGCAATGTTACCGAACATGGTGGACCCTCTTGAACGATGCGGCTATTTCCGCATCAGTATAGCACACGCCAGAACACGAGGCCCTGTGCCGGGGCGTTCTCGCCCGCCGCCTGCCGGTCGCGCGCACGCAGCACGTCTTGCACCCACTGGGGGTCGCGCTGCCCCTTGCCCACCATGACGAGCGTGCCCACGATGGTGCGCACCATGGAATGCAGGAAGGCATTGCCCACCACCTTGATGGCGAGGATGTTCTCGCCCATGATGGTTTCCGGATGGAACGATATCTCGCGCACGTTGCGGTGAGTCGGCTTGCCCTCGGCGGAAGCCGCCAGGCAGAAGCTCTTGAAGTCGTGTTCCCCTATGAGGTGGCGCGCGCCCGCCTCCATGGCGAGCACGTCCAAGCCGCCCGGAACGAACCAGCTGAAGTCCTTCATGAAAATGGGGCTCGTGCTGTCAACACACAGGTAGTAGTGGTACTCGCGCGCCTGGGCGTCGAAACGCGCCGAAAACCCCAAGGGCTTCGGCTCCACCTCGCGCACGGTGATGGCGTCGTGCGTGAGCGCATTCAGCGAGCGGCGCAGGCTGGGAAGCGAGCGCCCCCGCAGGTCGCGGTCGTCCACGTCGAAGCTCATCACCTGCCCGAGCGCATGCACGCCCGCGTCGGTGCGCCCCGCGCACGTGGTTTCGATGGGACGCCGGAACAACAGCGCGAGCGCCTGCTCGATGTCGCCCTGCACCGTCAGCTGGCCGGGTTGCCGCGCAAAGCCGGAAAACGGCGCGCCGTTGTAGGACACCGTGAGGGCCAGCGTGTGGTTGCGCACCGATGCGGCTTCTGCAGTCGTGGTTTCCGTAGTCGTGGTTTCCATAGTCGTAGTCATAGCCGCTATCATAAACGAAAGAGGCCCCGCCGCGAAGCGGAACCTCGCCATTTCCCCATCCCGTTTGCCAAACCGTTGCCCAAACCCGCCCGCAGCGTCGGCAGGTTCCGCGGGCCGTAGGCCCGCGGAACCCTTAGGCGCTCAGCACGGCATGCCCGAACAGGTCTTGTATTTCCGAGCGCATGACGGGGCTGCGGGAATCCACCGTCACGGGCAGTTCGGCGCGGAACTTGCGGCCATCGGACTGCTGCACCATGAGGACCACGCCGTCGCGCCCCGGATACGAACGCAGGATACGGTTCAGGCGCAGCGAACGCGCCTGGTCGAGTTCGGCCGAAGCCACCCGCAGCTCCAAATGCAGCGGACGCACGTCCTCCTCGTTCAACTCGATGGCCTCCACCTCGAAGGCCATGATCTGGTTGCCGCGGTCGTTGTGTTCGAACTTCCCCTTGATCTTGACGATGGCGTCTTCCTGGATGGCCTCGGCATTCTCGTCGTACTTGAAGCAGATGCACTCGATGTGGCCCGTGGTGTCCTCGAGGTTGAACGTGGCCATCTTCGTGCCGCGCTTCGTCAGCTTCGTCACCACGCCCGAAACCATGCCCACGAACACCGCCGACTTGATCTCCTTCGTGCGCTCGGCCAAATCGCCCAACTGGAACTTCGTCATGCGCGCGATGACCCCCTCGTAGGGCTGCAGCGGGTGCTCGGAGACGTAGATCTTCATGATCTCCTTCTCGTAGGCAAGCTTGGTGCGCTTGTCCCACTCCACGCCGTCGGGTGCAGGCACTTCTTCCTCGAAGCCCGAACCGGGATCGTCGCCGAACAGGTCGAACATGGAAACCTGCCCGCGGTCGCGGTCTTTCTGGCGCTTCGAGGCGCCCTCCAGAAGCGGCGTTTCGTCCACGAAGTACATGAGCTGCTTGCGCGTGTACCCCGTGGAGTCGAACGCACCGCCCTTGATGAGGGCTTCGAGCGTCTTGCGGTTGTAGCACTTGGCGTCCAGGCGGTTCACGAAGTCGTGCAGGCTGGTGTAGGGGCCGTTGGCCTCGCGCTCCGCGATGATCTCCTCCGCGACGTTCTTGCCCACGCCGCGCACGCCCACCAGCCCGAAACGCACGCCTTCCTCCACGGGGGTGAACTCCACGTTGGACGAGTTGATGTCGGGCGGCAGGACCGGGATGCCCGAATGGTTGCAGCTGGCGATGTAGCGGATGAGCCGGTCGGTGTTGCCCATGTAGCTGGACAGCACGGCCGCCATGAAGTCG
>CAJFUR010000103.1 GCA_904420215.1 uncultured Eggerthellaceae bacterium | reverse complement strand
GGACATGACCTTGCCGAACATGTCGGCCGGCTCGTCGGTGAGGCCGATGTAGTTGCCGTAGCTCTTGGACATCTTCTGCACGCCGTCCGTGCCCTCGAGCAAGGGCAGCGTGAGGCACACCTGCGGCTCCATGCCCATCTTCTCCATGAGCTCGCGGCCGGCGAGCAGGTTGAACAGCTGGTCGGTGCCGCCCAGTTCCACGTCGGCCCCTATGACCACCGAGTCGTAGGCCTGCATGACCGGGTAAAGGAACTCGTGCAGGCTGATGGGGAGGTTAGAGGTGTAGCGGTTGTGGAAGTCGTCGCGCTCGAGGATGCGCGCCACCGTGAAGTTGCTGGCCAGCTTGAGCAGGCCCTCCATGTCGAGCGCGAGCAGCCATTCGGAGTTGTAGCGCAGCGTGGTCTTTTCGGGGTCGAGGATCTTGAACGCCTGATCGACGTAGGTCTGGGCGTTCGCCTTGATCTGCTCGGACGTGAGCTGCGGGCGCGTGGAGTTGCGCCCCGAGGGGTCGCCGATGAGCGCGGTGCCGTCGCCGATGATGAGCGTGACCCGGTGTCCCAGGTCCTGGAACTGCCGGAGCTTGCGCAGCGGGACGGCATGCCCCAGGTGGATGTCGGGGGCCGTGGGGTCCACGCCCAGCTTGACGTTCAGGGGCTCGCCGCGCTTCAGCTTCTCGAGCAGGGCGGCTTCGGGCACGATCTGCGCCGCGCCGGATTTGATGACGTGCAGTTGTTCTTCGGGAGCGAGCATCGGTCTGCCTTTCCTTGCCTACTCTGTTTCCATGTGCCTTTCCATGCGTTGGCGCCCTGGGCAGTGGAGCGGCGCATCGACGCGCGGGCGCTTCATGCCGGTGCGCATTCTAGCACAACGCGGGCGGGGCTTCCCCGCGCGGCGGGGCGGTGCGCCCGGCGGGCGGGGTTTCCCCGCGCGGCGGCGAAAAGCGAAAGGCCCGGCGAAGGCCTTTTCCCCGGACGGCGCGGCGGCCTTTCCGCGCGGCGGGCCGCCCCGCGGGGCTATTGGACCCCGCGGAACAGGTGCCCCGTGGTGGCGTTCGGCATCTTCGCCACGGCGTTGCCGTCGTTTTGCGCAACGGAAAGCGCGCGGCGCGCGCGCCCGACCGCCTGGGCGGCCTCCTCCTTGTTCATGAGCGTGGTGTCCACCATGAACGCCGAGATGCCGCATGCCAGCAGCTCCGGCAGCGAGTTCGCCACGTCGAGCGCCACGCTGTTGTACAGGTGGCTGCGCCCGAGCGCGTCCGTGACCACGGGGAACTCGAAGCCCTTGCGGTCGCGCAGGTAGTGGGGGCTTTTGCGGCGCGGGCACTGCCCGCATCGCTCGTCACAGGGGCCTTGGCTCATGAGCAGGCAGTGCTCGGTGACCATGAGCTTCTGAGCGCCTATCACGGCAAGGCCCAGTTCGACCGGCGCATCGCGGGCAAGCTCCCCCATCTGCTCGAGCGTCAGTTCGGGGGAAAGCCACACGCGCCGCGCGCCGAACTCGGCGGCCTGCTCGAGCGCGAGGCGGTTGGCGACGGGCACGTGCGGCCCCACGTCGAAGGGCAGGCCGAGCTCGGCGGCGCGCTGCATGGCGCCAAGGCTGTCGGCAAGCACCGGCCCCTCGCCCACGAAACGCCACGCGTCGAAGCCGACCACGGCCTCGCGGGCGGGAGGCACGTGGTCGTGCTCCACTTCGGGAAGCGCGATGCGGCATTGCTTGGGGTAGCCCGCCGTCTCGGCCGTTTCGGAACGCTGGCCCGCGATGACGGCCTCCCCGCGCCGGTAGGTGAGCGCCGAGACGTACACGAGGTCGGCGCCGGCCTTCTTGGCCGCGCGCGCGCAGACCGGGTTGGTGGCGAAGGCCACGATGGAGCACCCCCGCGTGCGCGCCGGGGTGCGCGGCGCCCGCGGGCTCACGCGCGGAAGCACGCGCTTGCCGGCGGCGGAAAGGAGGCGTTCTCCCAAATCCTCGAGCGCGCGGGCGCGCACGCGGTGGAGCTGCGAGAACCCCACGCCCACCCCTTCGTCCACGTCAACGGAAAGCGACACGATGCGGTAGGGCACCGACCCCAGCCGATCGACGTGCTCGCGCACCTCGTCGGCAGTGACCGCCTTCGTGCGGGCGGCCTCCACGCACTCCCCTTCGGCCACGCCTTCGAAGGATTGCGGCGCGCGGGCCGCCGCAAGCGCCCCGAGGCGCGCGGCGATGGCGGCCTCGGCGCCCTCCAAGGCCTCGGGAGCGGCGGGCGCGAAGGCCACGCGCAAAGGCTCGCCCAGCTTCACCCGCACCGTGCCGGTCACGGGAATGCGCGGCGCCAGCGCGTCGTCGGCCACGGCGAGCGCGGCGCTGCGCACGCGAAACACGCGGTCCCCCGCCCGCACCGTGCGGGCGGCGCGGGCGTCGAGGGGCACCCGCACCCCATCGGCGAGACGACGCGGCGGCTCGGCGAGCGTCTGCGCGACATGCCCCTTGCCCGTCCAGAATTCCAGCACGTCGCCGGCGGCCAGGTCGGCCTCGCAGGCGATGCGCGCCTCGCCTGCGCGCGCCTGCGCCACGCGCCCGACGAACACCCCCCGGTTGTTGGGGCGCCGGTAGCTCATGATGCCATTGCCGCGCTCCCCCTCCAGATAGGCCGTAGTGAAGCCCCGCGAGAACGCCTCCTCGAGCACGCGCCGCTCCTCGGCGCCCGCCCGTGCCGAAGCGGGCCAGGGCTCCCCCTCCGCGCGCCGCGCGTCCGCGGCGAGCACGCGGTCGATGACTGCGCGGTACACGCCCGTGACCGCCTGCACGTACTCGGGCGACTTCATGCGCCCCTCCACCTTGAGCGAGGCCACGCCCGCCTCCAGAAGCTCGGGCACCAGGTCCACGGCGCACAAATCCTGCGGGGAGAGCAGGTGCTCGCCAGGAGCGGGCAGGGGCTTTTGCAGGGCGCGGTTGCGCAGCTCGTAGGGCAGGCGGCATGCCTGCGCGCACATCCCGCGGTTCGCCGAGCGCCCGCCGATCAGCGACGACATGAGGCACTGCCCCGAATAGCACACGCACAGCGCCCCGTGGGCGAACGCCTCCACCTCCATGTCCCACGCCGCAGCCTCGCGCGCAAGGGCGGCGATCTCCGGCAGCGCCAGCTCGCGCGCAAGGGTGACCCGGCGCGCTCCGAGGCGCGCGGCGGCCCTCACCCCGGCGGCGTTGTGGACGTTCATCTGGGTGGACACGTGCAGGCGCGCGTCGGGCAGCGTGCGCGAGAGCTCGGCGGCGATGCCGATGTCCTGCACGATGAAGGCGTCGGCGCCCGCGCGGTACGCCTGCCGCGCGCACTCGAGCGCGTCTGCAGCCTCGCGGGGAAGCACGGCGGTGTTGAGCGCCACGTACACGCGCACGCCACGCAGGTGCGCGTAGGCGGCCGCCTCGCGCAATGCCTCCAAGGTGAAGTTCTCGGCGCCGCGGCGCGCGTTGAACGCCTCCAGCCCCACGTACACCGCGTCGGCCCCGCCGCGCACGGCCGCCCTCAGCGCCTCGGCGCCGCCGGCCGGCGCAAGAAGCTCCAGTTTGTGCATAAGCCTTGTTCCCCGTTTCTCGCCTGTGGCCCGTTCGTTGATTCATGGTAGTATAGTGGAATCATGAAGATACGGAGGAAACAGCGTCAAAAGCGCACTCACGCCGTCCCGTGGGGCGCCCTCGTCGCCGTGGCGGCCGTGTGCTTCGTCTGCTACTGCGGCGTGCAAGGCGTCCTGCACGTCATCGACGAATGGACGGAAGACCTGCCCAGCGTGGAGAACAGCGACGCGTTCGCGTACAGCGAGAAGACGCGCGTCTACGCCAGCGACGGCACCACCCTCCTGGCCGAGTTCTACCTGCAGGACCAGGAGCCGGTGGCCATCGACCAGGTGAGCGCCTACGTGCTCGAAGGCACCGTGGCCACCGAGGACGAGCGCTTCTACGAACACGACGGCGTGGATCTCATGGGCATCGCCCGCGCGCTCGTGAACAACCTCATGGGGGGCGACTTGGAAGGCGCTTCCACCATCACGCAGCAGCTGGTGCGCGGCACGCTGCTTTCCAGCGAGGCGACCGAGATATCCTTCAAGCGCAAGATCCGCGAGGCGCAGCTGGCCTTGGAGATGGAGAAGGTGTACAGCAAGGACGAGATCCTGATGATGTACCTCAACACCATCAACTACGGCGACGGCTGCTACGGCATCGAGGCGGCGGCGCGGCACTACTTCCAGAAGTCGGCGCTCGACCTGACCATCGCCGAGGCGGCCACGCTGGTGGGCATCCCGCAGTCCCCCACCTACAACAACCCGGTGACGTATCCGGAGAATTGCCAGAAGCGCCGCAACGTGGTGCTCGACCGCATGCTGTCCAACAACGTGATCAGCCAGGAGGAGCACGATGCCGCGCAGGCCGAGCCGCTGGCGCTGAACCTGGCGCCCACCCGCGCGGAAGACGGCATCTACCTCTATCCCTACTTCACCAGCCACGTGCGCCAGCAGCTGCTCGAGAGCCTGTCCTACGACCAGGTGTTCGCCGGGGGGCTTACCGTGTACACCACCATCGACCCCACGCTGCAGGGATACGCCGAACAGGCCGCCGAAGAAGCCTATGCTTCCATGGCCGACTCGGGCGACACCGACGTGAAGTTCTCGCTTACCTGCGTTGACCCGAACACGGGCTACGTGCTGGCCATGATCGGCGGGCGCAACTGGGGCAAGGGCGAGGGGCAGACCGAGTTCAACCTGGCCACCGACGCACGGCGGCAGGCGGGGTCGGCTTTCAAGGTGTTCACGCTTGCCGCAGCCATCGAGCAGGGCATCGACCCCAAGACGAAGATCGACTGCTCGCGCAGCTACGAGTACAACGGCTGGAAGGTTTCGAACAGCACCGGCGCCGACTACGGCACGCGCTCGCTGGAGTCCGCCACGTGGGTGTCCTCCAACACCGGCTTCGCGCGCCTGGTCACCGAGGAGGGCGGCGTCAGCCCGTCGAGCGTGGTGGAAATGGCCGCGCGGATGGGCGTGAGCGGCACCGAGGAAGAGGGCTTCACGACCGGGCCGGCCATCACGCTCGGCGTGGCCGGAACCAACACGCTCGCCATGGCGAGCGCCTACGGCGTGTTGGCCACGGGCGGCGTGCGCTACGAGGCGTCCTGCATCACGCAGGTTCTGGATGCGGACGGCAACGCCGTTTTGGACAACACGGCCCCCGAAGGGAAGCAGGTGCTTTCCCCCGAGGTGTCCTACGCCGTGACGCGCGTGCTGGAAGGCGTGCTCACGCAAAGCGGGGCGACGGCATACGGCTACACGCTTTCCTCCGGACAGGTTGCCGCAGGGAAGACGGGCACGTCGGAACTTTCGCGCGACCTGTGGTTCTGCGGCTACACGCCCCAGCTTTCCTGCGCCGTGTGGTCGGGCGCCGACCCCGAGCGCGAGCTGTGGAGCGCCGCGTGGAGCAGGCGCGCATGGAAGACCTTCATGGACCTGGCCCTGCAGGGGCGCGAGCTGCAGGACTTCCCCACCGCGGCAGACCCGAAGTACGACAGCGAGTTCACCAAGCGCCACCAGACCACCTCGGAAGACGAGGCGAAGGAGAAGATCGCGGCCCTTGCCGGCAAGAGCCTGGACGAGGTCAAGGCCGCGCTGGGCGACGTGACGGTGGTCGAGCAGTACAACGACGCCGTGGCGGCCGGCGGCGTCATAAGCATCGAATACAAGGACGGCGTCTACACGGTGTACGTGTCGAAGGGCCCCGACCCCTCGCTGCCGATATCGGCCTCGGTAGTGGGCATGACCGAAAGCGAAGCGCTGCAGGCGCTTGCGGCTGCGGGGTTCGGCGCGGCGAACGTGACCTACGAGTACAGCGACGCTCCCGCCGGAACCGTCATCGGCCAAAGCGCCACCAGCGGCCTGCGGGGAGACACCGTGACCATCGTGGTGTCGAACGGCCCCAAGCCAGAGGAGCCGGAGCCGGAGCCAGAACCAGAACCGGAGCCAACAGCCTAGGGCGGCCTGGAACCGATACCGCGCTGCGCAGGGGGGATGCGGCGCAGGCGGCAGGCCGCCATGCGCACGGCCTGCGCCGTAAGACGACGTGCACGCGGCCCGCGCGGCTCCCTGCCATGTGCAGCGTCTGACGGGCCACATCGCAGACGGGTCGCCATGCGCAGTGACGCCATATGCACCGCCTGGCCCGCCGCACCGCAGACAGGTGCCGCTGCGAACCTACGCTGCGGCTACGAAGGGAGACTGGAGGCTTCCTTGTCGCCGGCCCGGAGCTTCTCCAGCCCCTTGTCGTACTGGTCTTGGATTTCCTTCAGGCGCTCGTCGTACGTGGCGTAGTCGAACGGGCTGTCTTCCGTGGCGTTCTCGATCTCGGTGTAGAGGGCGATGTAGGCGTCGAGCGCCTCTTCGAGTTCGCTGCAGCCCTCCACATAGGCGGCCTGGACCTTCTTCAGGTCCTCCGGCGCCTCGAGCGCGCTCAGGGCGTCGAGCGCACGGTAGGCGTTGTCGGCCTGTGTGCGCATGGTCACCACGTCGCCGCGCGCCACCGCGTCGGCAAACCCGTCCAGCCTGCCCGACAGATCGTCCATGGCCTGATTGACCTGCGTCATGTACTGGCGATTCGCCGTCTGCTGCTCGGTGGCCTGGGTGCCGTTCTGCGCGACGCAGCCGCCGAGCAGCGCCGTGGCCATCAGCGCGCCGCAGGCGAGGCCCGTCAGGCGCATGGTCGTGCTTTTGCCCATCAAACTCCAACTCCTTGCAAATAGTCGCCGCCGGAAAACGGCGCGCGCCGTGCGCTTCGCTCCACCTGATCGCCGTATTATGCCACGAGCGCCAGGCGATGCGGGATGCGGAGCGCGCCCGTCAGCCAATCGATACGCGAATCATAGAATTCGACGGGCACCGCACGCAGCGCCGCACGGGCCGGGCTGGTTCCCGACTCGCCCGAGCCGCCGCCTTCGCCGGAACCGCCTCCCTCGGAGCCGCTTCCGCCGCCCCCGGTCTCGCCGCCCGAGCCGCCCTCGGACCCGTCGCCTTCCTCGGTTCCGCCGCCCCCGGTCTCGCCGCCCGAACCTTCCGAGCCGCCTTCGCCGCCGTCTTCCGAGCCGCCCTGGCCGGGATTCTCCGGCGTCGTGCCGTCCGGCTGCGTGCCCGGATCCGCAACCTCGGGCGTCTGCGTCTCCTCCGGCGTCTCTTCGGCGTCGTCGCCGGACGAATAGTAGCCCGACCCTATGTGGTACTCGGCGTCGCGGTAGTCCGTGTAGGGCGGGTCACCTGCGTCGGGGAATTCCTCCAACGGGGCGTCGGCCAGCGCCATGTCCAGGAAATCGGCGAACGCGCTCGCGCAGGTGAGGCTCGACGGAATGGGCGTGGCATCCACGTAGTCGCTGCGGTCGCCTATCCATATGGCCACCGAAAGCTGCGGGGTGATGCCGCAGAACCAGCGGTCCTTGTAGTCGTCGGTGGTGCCGGTCTTGCCCGCCGCCTCCTGACCGCTCGCCAAGGCGGCGTCGGGGGCGGTGCCGGCGCTGCTTTCGATGACGCCCTTCATGACCTCCACTGCCGCATGGGCCACCTCGGGCGTCAGCGCCTGCTCGCCCTCCGGCGCGGAATTGTCTTCCAGCACGTTGCCGTTGCGGTCCTCGATGCGCAGGATGCACGAAGGCCCATAATGCGTGCCGCCGTTGGCGATGGTGGCATAGGCGTCGGCCATTTCCAGAGGCGTGACCGACTCCGATCCCAGCGTCAGCGAGCCCACCGCCTGCAGGCTGGACTCGATGCCCATGCGATGGGCCACCTCCACCACCTTCTCCGGGCCAAGCGACAGGATGAGGCGCGCGAAGCCGGTGTTGGAGGACACGGCGAACGCGCTTGCCAGCGAACGCGTGCCGTAATCGTGGTGCCCGATGTTGGAGACCGTCCATCCTGGGAAGTTGGCCGTGGTGGAGCAGTCGATCAGCGTGTCCGGCGAAATGCCCGCCTCGAGTGCCGCCACCAGGGTGAAGGTCTTGAAAGCCGACCCCGCCTGCCGCCCCGAGCCGCCGAGGCCCGTTGCGAGGTTCACTTGGCTCGTGTAGTAGTCGCGGCCTCCCACCAGCGCCTTCACGTGCCCGTTGTCGGGATCGATGGCCACCAGGGCCACTTCGAAGGGGTCGCCCTCCACGTAGCCGTTGGCTTCGGCGGCCTTGTTGGCGGCAGCCACCTCGGCCGCCTCCTGCGTGTCCACGTCGAGCGTCGTGACCACCTTGAGGCCGCCTTTGAACACCTCGTCGCGCGAGTACTTGTAGGGGCC
This sequence comes from uncultured Eggerthellaceae bacterium, assembly GCA_904420215.1. GTDB lineage: Bacteria > Actinomycetota > Coriobacteriia > Coriobacteriales > Eggerthellaceae > CAJFUR01. The sequence continues at coordinate 1,657 of CAJFUR010000103.1, read as the reverse complement.
TTCCGGATCCGTCAGCAAATAGCGCACGTAGCTGGTGAAGTAGGGGTATTTCAAGATGCCGTCGGAGGTTTGCTCGCTGGGATTGAGGACGAGCGGCTCGGCCTGCGCGGCGTCGCGTTCCTCCTGGCTGATGTAGCCGTTGGAGAACATGCGGTCGAGCACCACGTTGCGGCGCGCGAGGCTGTTCTCCGGGTAGTCGATGGGGTTGTTGTACGTCGGCGACTGCGGGATGCCCACCAGCGTGGCCGCCTCGGCCAGCGTCAAGGCCGTCGCGTCCTTCGAGAAGTAGCGCTGCGCGGCCGCCTGGATGCCATAGGCGCCCGACCCGTAGTTGATGGTGTTGAGGTACATGAGCAGGATCTCGTCCTTGCTGTATATCTCCTCCATCTTGATGGAAAGGTACGCCTCGCGCACCTTGCGCTCCAGCGATATGCTGTCCATTTCGGAAACCAGGATGGTGTTGCGCACCAGCTGCTGCGTGATGGTGGAGGCGCCCTCCAAGTCGCCGCCCATGAGGTTGTTCACGAGCGCGCGGGCGATGCCCAGCATGTCCACGCCGCCGTGGTCGTAGAAGCGCTCGTCCTCGGTGGCCACGGTGCCTTTGAGCACATAGGCGCTGATCTCGTCCATTTCCACCGGGTCGCGGTTCTCCAGCTGGAACTCGGCCAGCACCGTCGTGCCGTCCGAGGCGTACACCACGGTGGGAAGCGACGCGTTGAACGCGTCGGCGTCTTCGTAGTCGGGCAGGTCCTGCAGCCACGAGGAGCCGAGCGCGTAGAGGCCGAAGAAGCCCGCCGCGAAGACGGCCACGACCACGGTTACCACGGTGAGCACGCCTATGGAAGGGTGCTTCTTCTTGATGCTCGGGCGGTTTTTGATAGAACGCGAAGCCACAGGCCACCTCCAAAGTCACCCGCCCATTGTAACATCGCGCCCCAACCCCTGATAAATTCCCACAAGTTTGTTGTAAAAGGGTCACAACGGGCAAAGCGGCAGGCGGCCCTGACGGCCCTACGCCCCGGCGGCTCCCGCTGCAGGAAGCTGCGCCTCGTCGGCGGCCAGCTGCGCTTTCGCGGCGTCCATCTGCTCGCGCACGGCTTCGTTGCCCGTGCCGCCGAACGTGGTGCGGGCGGCCACGATGCTCTCCAGGTCGAGCGCGCCGGCGATGTCGTCCTCGAACAGGTCGCTTTCCGCCTTGAAGTCCGCAAGCGAAAGGTCGTCAAGGTCGCATCCGCGCTTCTCGCACAGAAGCACCAGATGCCCCACCACCTCGTGCGCGCGGCGAAACGGCATGCCCTTCTTGGCCAGGTAGTCGGCCACGTCGGTGGCGGCCAGATAGCCCTTCTTCGCCTGCGTTCGCATGGCGTCGGCGTTCACCTGCATGGTCTCGATCATGCCGGCCGCGCACCGGTAGCAGTCCTCCAGCGTCTTGGCGGCGTCGATGGCGCCTTCCTTGTCCTCCTGCAGGTCCTTGTTGTAGGCCAAGGGCAGCGACTTCATGGTCACCAAAAGCGCCACCAAATCCCCCACCACGCGTCCCGTCTTGCCGCGGATGAGCTCGGCGAAGTCGGGGTTCTTCTTCTGCGGCATGATGGACGAGCCCGTGGAGAACGCGTCGGAAAGCGTCACGAAGCCGAACTCGGCGCTGGACCACAGG
>CAJFUR010000102.1 GCA_904420215.1 uncultured Eggerthellaceae bacterium | reverse complement strand
GGTGCGCGACGAGGCGCACCGCTTCGCCATCACGTTCCACCGCGAGCTGCGCGGCAAGGGCATGACGGCCTCCATCCTGGACGACGTGGTGGGCATGGGACCGGTACGCAAGAAGGCGCTGATGGCGCACTTCAAGTCGTTCCGGAACCTGAAGGCGGCCTCGCTTGCGGACATCAAGGCGGCGCGCGTGGTGCCCGCGGAGGTGGCCGAGGAACTCTACCGCGTGCTGCAGCAGTATAATGGGGGGCGGAAGGACGGGCGCGCGGCGGACGCGGAAGGCGCGGGCGCGGGCGATGCCGCGGGCGGCGCGGGCGCGGACGGCGCGCGGGTTGCCGCCGGCGCGGGTGCGGGCGGCGCAGAGGGTGCGGGCGGTTCGGGATTGGTTGGCGCGGCGGGAGCCGCGGGAGCTGCAGGCGGTTCGGACGCGGTTTGCGCGGCCGGCGCGCCCGCGGAGACCGGAAAGGAAGCCTCATGAGCCAGGACGGGAACGCGAAGCAGCCGGCGGGAAGCGCGGGCGCAGTCGGCGCGGGCGGGGGCATCCCCATGGAGGACATGCCGGAGCTGGTCATCGTGAGCGGCATGAGCGGCGCGGGCCGCACCGAGGCCATGCACGTGTTCGAGGACTTGGGCTACTTCTGCGTGGACAACCTGCCGGCAAGCCTGATCGGCAACTTGTTCGAGTTGGGCGGCATGTCGGAGCTGCCGGGGCAGCCGGCGGGCGAGTGCCGCATCGCCGTGGTGTGCGACGCGCGCAACCGGATGTTCTTCAGCGGCCTGACCGACGAGCTGCGCGAACTGGACGGGCGCGGCCTCGAGTACCGCATCCTGTTCCTGGACGCCTCCGACGAGAAGCTGATCGCGCGCTACAAGTCGTCGCGCCGCCGCCACCCGCTGTGCGAGGACGGCACGAGCATCGAGCAGGGCATCCAGCGCGAGCGCAGCCTGCTGTTCGGCCTGCGCGAGATGGCGCATCACGTGGTGGACACCACCGACATGCTGCCCCAGCAACTGCGCCAGCGCATCCGCGAGCTGTTCGCCACGGGGCAGGAGCGCCGGGGGCTGGCGGTGACGGTGTACTCGTTCGGCTTCAAGCACGGCGCGCCCCGCGACGCCGACCTGGTCATGGACGTGCGCTTTCTGCCCAACCCCTACTACGACCCGGCGCTGCGCCCCCTGACGGGGCTGGACGCGCCGGTGCGCGAGTACGTGGCGTACCGCGCGGAAACCATAGAGTTCGAGAAGCGCTGGCACGCGCTTCTGGACTGCGTGATGCCGGGGTACGTGGCCGAGGGCAAGCAGCAGCTGGCCATTGCGGTGGGCTGCACGGGCGGGCAGCACCGCAGCGTGGTGCTGGCGGAATCCACCGGCGAGTACCTGAAGGCGCGCGGCTACCGCGTGAGCGTGGCGCACCGCGACCTGAAGCTGGCCGAGCGCGGGCGCGCGGCGGCGGGTGCCGGCGCGGCGGGTGCGGCAGGCGCCGGTGCGGCGGGTGCGGCAGGCGCCGGTGCGGCGGGTGCGGCGGCCGACGGCGCGGCCAGCGGTGCAGCCCCCGGCACGGAAACCGCCGGCGATGCGGGCGCCCCCGCGGCCCCGGCGGCATCCGGCCCCGGCGCGGCTCCCGGCCCCGCCGCCCGGGCGGAGTAGGCGCCCCATGGCAGCCCTGCGCCGGCCGTTTCGGCAAGACCCCTCCGCCACCGCCGCCTTCGCGGCGCTGCGTCCCGACGCCGAAGCGCAGGCGCCCGCCGCGCGCGCGGGCAGGCGCCTGCGGGCGGTGGTCGTGGGCGGCGGCACGGGCGCGCCCATGTCCATCCGCACGCTGCTCTCGCTGGGGCTGGAGACGAGCGCCGTGGTGGCCATGGCCGACGACGGGGGCTCCACCGGCATCCTGCGCGAAGAGGCCGACGTCACGCCGCCGGGCGACGTGCGCAAGTGCATCGCCGCGTTCGCCCGCAATCCGAACGACCCGCTCACGCGCGCCTTCAAGTGCCGTCTCGCCGTGGCGCGCGACCACACGCTCGGCAACCTCATGCTGGCGGCGCTGGAGGACGCGTGCGGGTCGTTTCCCGAGGCCATCCGCATCTGCGAGCGGCTTCTGGACGCGCAGGGGCACGTGCATCCCTCCACGCTCGACCGCGTGACGCTGGGGGCGCGCACGCGCGACGGGCGCACGCTTTCCGGGCAGGCCAACGCCTGCCGCTCCCGCACGGCGCTCGAGCGCGTGTGGCTGGAGGCCGCCGACCGGGTGCGCCCGCACGCGCCGGCGCTCCAGGCCATCCGCGAGGCCGACCTCGTGGTTCTGGGGCCGGGGTCGCTGTTCACCTCCATCGTTCCCAACCTGCTGGTCCCCGGCATCGTGGACGCCGTGCGCGCGTCGCGCGGGCGCGTGCTGTTCGTGTGCTCGCTGGCCGACATGCAGGGCGAGACGTGGGGCCTCACGGCGCGCGAGCACGTGGAGGCGCTCATGGACCACGGCATGCGGGGGCTTCTGGACTACGTGCTGGTGCACACGCCCGTGCCCCTGCGGCCCGACAGCCCCGCCACCGACCGGTTCAACGCCGTTACCGGCGCACAGCCGGAGCACGCCTCGCTTTCGGGCATGAGCGATGCGCGCCTTTCCGGGCGCGTGCGGCCCGTTTCCATAACCTACCACGACGCCATGGCCATCCAGCAGGCCGGCCCCGTGGTCATCGCGCGCAACCTGGTGGACCCGCGCCGTCCCACGTGGCACGATCCGCGTGCGCTGCGCGACGCGTTTTCGGGGGTGTTGAAGCTATGTCGTTCACGGCAGAGGTGAAAGACGAGCTGTCGCGCGTGCCGGCCACGTGCACGCACTGCGACAAGGCCACGCTCGCGGCGCTCGTGCGCATAGAGGGGACGCTGTTCTTCAGCGGTCCGGGGCGCTACCGCGTGGAGGTGGCCACCGACGTGGGCAACGTGGCGCGCCTGGTCATCAAGCTTCTGCACGGCATCTACCACTTGAAGACCGACCTCACGGTGCGCCGCAGCGTGCTGCACAAGACGCCGAACTACCTCATAGAGGTGCCCTCGCAGCCGCATCTGGCGGACGCCCTGCGCGACATGGGCGTGCTTTCGGCCGGCGAAGGGCTTGAAATGGGCATCCGCCCGGAGCTGGTGGAGAAGCGCTGCTGCGCGGCGGCGTATCTGCGCGGTGCGTTTCTGGGCAGCGGGTTCATATCCAACCCGCGGGGCGACTTCCACTTCGAGATCACGGTGGAGTCGGAGGGGCTGGCCCAGGGGCTGGTGGAACTCATGGAGGACGCGGGCATCCACGCGCGCGTCATGCAGCGGCGCTCCACGCACATGGTCTACCTCAAAAGCGGCGCGGCCATCCTGGAGTTTTTGGCCTTCACCGGGGCGCACCAGTGCGCGCTGGCCATGGAGAACGAGCGCGTGGTGAAAAGCGTGCGCAACGACGTGAACCGCATCACCAACGCCGAGGTGGCCAACCAGGCCAAGAGCGCGAGCGCGGCGGTGGACCAGCTGTTCGCCATCAGGGAGGTGCTGGAGGCGCACGGCATGGAGAACCTGCCGCCGGCGCTGCAGGACTTCATCCGGCTGCGGGTGGCCTTCCCCGATGCCACGCTGAAGGAGCTGGGCGAGCGCGCGAACCCGCCGCTTTCCAAGTCGGCCGTGTACCACCGCGTCCGCCGCATCGAGCAGATGGCCCGCGAGGCGGGGGGCCGCGGCTGAGGGCGCGGGGCAGGGCGTAGGAAACGGCCCGGTGCCGTTCGTCGGCTTTTTCTCGGGAGAGTGCGCCGAGGGCACACTGCGGCAGGGCGCTCGTGGTATGATCGGCGTATCCCATCAACGATGACGGAGTATCTTTACGAAAGGGGATACGCATGGCAACCAAAGTTGGCATTAACGGATTCGGCCGCATCGGACGTCTGGCGTTCCGCGCGATGGCGAACGACCCCGACATCGAGGTCGTGGCCGTGAACGACCTCGGCGACATCCCGACGATGGCCCACCTGCTGAAGTACGATTCCGTCCACGGGCGCGCCTTCGAGAGCGTGGAAGTGACCGAGGACGGCTTCGTCGCCGATGGCCATGCGGTGAAGGTGCTTTCCGAGCGCGAGCCGGGCAACCTGCCGTGGGGCGAATTGGGCGTGGAGGTGGTGGTGGAGTCCACCGGGTTCTTCACCGACGCGCTCAAGGCCAAGGCGCACCTGGACGCGGGCGCCCAGAAGGTCGTCATCTCCGCGCCCGCGAAGAACGAGGACATCACCATCGTCATGGGCGTGAACGACGACCAGTACAACAAGGACGAACACCACATCATCTCGAACGCCTCCTGCACGACGAACTGCCTCGCGCCTTTCGCGAAGGTGCTTTTGGACACGTTCGGCATCAAGCGCGGCTACATGAACACCATCCACTCCTACACCAACGACCAGAAGATCCTCGACCTGCCGCACAAGGACCTGCGCCGCGCCCGCGCCGCCGCGCTTTCCATGATTCCCACCACCACGGGCGCCGCGCGCGCGGTGTCGCTGGTGCTGCCGGAACTCAAGGGCAAGCTGGACGGCTTCGCCACGCGCGTTCCCACGCCGGACGGCTCGATGGTGGACCTGACGGTGGAGCTTGAGAAGCCCGCGACCGTGGAGGCCATCAACGCCGCCATGAAGGCCGCCGCCGAAGGCCCGATGAAGGGCATCCTCGCCTACACGGAAGACCCCATCGTGTCGGTGGACATCGTGGGCGACTCCCATTCCTCCATCTTCGACAGCAAGCTGACCATGGTGATGGGCGGCGAGGGCACCTTCGCCAAGTGCATCAGCTGGTACGACAACGAATGGGGCTACTCCAACCGCGTGAAGGATCTGGTCAAGATCCTGCTCTAAGGAGCTTTGGGGTTCCGCGGGCCTGCCGGCCCGCGGAACCCGCCGACGCTGCGAAGCCCCGAGGCGCCCAACCTTGCCGCTCCAGGCTTGGCTCACGTACCGGGGTACGCTTCGCCAATCCTTCACGGCAATATTGGGCGTCTTGGGGCTTCTCGCTGACTTACTAGCGCCAACCTGCGGGAATGGAAATTTCGGCGCCTGGAGCCTCTCCCGTTTCGTTCGGGGACATCACGGAAGGAGGGCCGGCATGTACGAAGTCGTTTGGCATGTGGTCACTGCGGTGGTTGCCCTCGCGCCCCTGATTGCGGCCTTGCTCGCGTTGAAATGGCTGGCGGATCTGAAAGCCCAAAGCGAAAAACAGACGAGGCTTGCCGAAGAACAGAACGAATTGCTGCGCGCGCTTCTGGCGGCGCGCAGCTCCACGACAGGAAGTGAAGATGAGCGACATCAAAAGCATTGACGAGCTGGACGCGGCGGGCAAGCGCGTGCTCGTGCGCGTGGACTTCAACGTGCCGGTGAAAGACGGCGCGGTGGCCGACGACACGCGCATCCGCGCGGCGCTTCCCACCATCGAGCGCCTGGCCGCGCAAGGCGCGCGCGTCGTCCTCATGAGCCACTTGGGGCGTCCTGCCGGCGAGGGCTTCGAGGAGGCGTTCTCGCTGCGCCCCGCCGCGCTGCGCCTGTCCGAGCTTCTGGGCAGGCCCGTCGTGTTCGCCACGGACACCGTGGGTCCCGACGCGCAGGCGAAGGCCGCGGCGCTGCGCGGCGGCGACGTGCTGGTGCTGGAGAACCTGCGGTTCGACAAGCGCGAGAAGAAGAACGACCCGGCGTTCTGCGAGGAACTGGCCGCGCTCGGCGAAGCCTACGTGAACGACGCGTTCGGCACCGCGCACCGGGCGCACGCCTCCACGGCGGGCGTCGCGGCGTTGTTGCCGGCGTATGCGGGCTACCTCATGCAGCGCGAGGTGTCCACGCTTACGGGCATGCTGGAAAGCCCCCGGCGCCCCTTCGTCGCCATTCTGGGCGGCTCGAAGGTGTCGGACAAGATCAAGGTCATCGACGCCCTCATGGACAAGTGCGACACGCTTGTCATCGGCGGCGGCATGTGCTTCACGTTTCTGCTCGCGCAGGGAAAGTCCGTGGGTGCCTCGCTCAAGGAGGACGACTGGGTGGAGCGCGCCGCGGCCATGATGGAGAAGGCCGAGGAGCGCGGCGTGAAGCTGTTGCTGCCGGTGGACGTGGTGTGCGCCGACCGCTTCGCCGAAGATGCCGAAACCGTCACGGTTTCGGTGGACGCCATTCCCGATGGTATGATGGGCCTCGACATCGGACCCGAGACGGCGAAGCTCTACGCCGAGGCCGTGGCCGAGGCCGGCACCGTGTTCTGGAACGGCCCCATGGGCGTGTTCGAGATGCGCGCCTTCGAGGCCGGCACCAAGGCCGTGGCCGAGGCCGTGGCGGCCTGCGCGGGCGACACCGTCATCGGCGGCGGGGACAGCGTGGCGGCCGTGAACAAGTTCGGCCTGGCCGAGAAGATGACCTTCATCTCCACGGGCGGCGGCGCGTCGATGGAACTGGTCCAAGGCGAAGCCCTGCCGGGCGTGGAGGCGTTGAAGTAGCATCAGCCGTTCAGGTTGAAAGAGCGCCCAGCGAAGAAACACGTCGCCCGACATCTTCTCTGTCGGGCAAGGTTCTTCTAGAAAGGCAAGTGTAGCGTAGGGCCGGCGGCGCGGTGTCCACCAAGCGAGTTCCGCACTCGCCGAACAGCCCAGTGGGCTGTTCGTGCGAGCCCAGGACTGTCTGAGCGACTGGACACCGCGCTGCCGGCCTGAAGCGGCGGGACGGAAAGGAATACCCTATGGCACGCAAGCCCATGATGGCGGGCAACTGGAAGATGAACAACACCATTGCCGAGGCGGTGGTGCTGGCGCAGGAGATCTCGAACCACTACGAGAAGGAGTGGCCGGAACACGTGGACGTGGTGGTGTGCCCGCCCTACGTGGACCTCAAGCCGGTGAAGACCGTGTTCGACTTCGACAAGGCCAAGGTGTCCGTGGCCGCGCAGAACGTGTACTGGGAGCCGGCGGGCGCCTTCACGGGCGAGGTGTCGGTGCCCATGCTGAAAGAGATAGGCTGCACGCACTGCATCGTGGGCCACTCCGAGCGCCGCGAGCTGTTCGGCGAGACGAACGAGGACGTGAACCGCAAGGTCAAGGCGCTGGTTGCCGGCGGCATTGCGCCCATCGTGTGCGTGGGCGAGTCGCTTGCCGTGCGCGATGCGGGCACCACCGACGAGTACGTGTGCGCGCAGGTGCGCGCCGCGCTGGCGGGGCTGGACGCCGCCGACATGGCGGGCGCGGTGATTGCCTACGAGCCCATCTGGGCCATCGGCACGGGACGCACCGCCACGCCCGAGCAGGCCGAGGCCGTGTGCGCCGCCATCCGCGCCACGCTGGCGGAGCTTTTCGGCGGCGAGGTGGCCGAAGATGCGCGCGTGCTGTACGGCGGCTCCATGAACCCCGGCAACGTGGAGGCGCTCGTGGTCCAGCCGGACATCGACGGTGGCCTGGTGGGCGGCGCGAGCCTCAAGGCCGAGTCCTTCGTGCAGCTGATCGAGGCCTGCCTGTGAGCGAAGTCGAAGAATCCCACGCAGCTGCAGACGGGCTTTCGCTGCCTGCCTGCCTCATCGTCATGGACGGGTTCGGCCTGGCCGAGCCGGGTCCCGGAAACGCCATAGCGCAAGCGGCCACGCCGGTGCTCGACGAGGTGTTCTCCACCTGCCCCGCCACGCGCCTGGAGGCCTCGGGCGAGGCCGTGGGCCTGCCGGCGGGGCAGATGGGTAACTCCGAGGTGGGGCACCTCAACATCGGCGCGGGGCGCGTGGTGTACCAGGAGCTCACGCGCATCAACCGCGCGTGCGCCGACGGGTCGCTGGCGGCCAACCCCGTGTTGCAGCGGGCGTTTTCCGCCGCGGCGCGGCCTGGTGCGGCGCTGCATTTGATGGGGCTGCTCTCCGACGGCGGCGTGCACTCCACCAACGCCCACCTGTACGCGCTCATGCGCGCAGCGAAGGAGGCCGGGGTGGCGCACGTGGTGGTGCACTGCTTCATGGACGGCCGCGACGTGCCGCCGAAAAGCGGCGCGGGCTACATGGCCGAGCTGGCGGAGGAGGCCGCGGGGCTTTCCGACGCCGCCTGCGCGGTGGAGGTGGGCAGCGTGTCCGGGCGCTACTGGGCCATGGACCGCGACAACCGCTGGGAACGTGTGGAGCGCGCGTGGCATGCCGTGGTGGAGGCGCAGCCGCTGCGGCAGGAGGGGCCGGTTGCAGTCATGGAGGCGTCGTATGCCGAAGGCGTCACGGACGAGTTTGTGGAGCCGGTGGCGCTCTCGCCACGCGGGGTGCGCGACGGCGACGCGGTGGTGTTCTTCAACTTCCGTCCCGACCGCGCCCGCGAGCTCACGCGCGCCTTCGTGGACCCGGCGTTTTCCGGCTTCGAGCGCCCGCGCGTGCCGCAGGTGGAGTTCGCGTGCCTGACCGAGTACGACCCCGAGATCCCCGCGCCGGTGGCCTTCCCCAAGGAATTCCCCGAAAACGTGCTGGCCGACGTGCTGTCCGCGGCGGGCCTGCGCCAGTACCACATCGCCGAGACGGAAAAGTACGCCCATGTGACGTTTTTCCTGAACGGCGGCAGGGAGGAGCCGAAGGAGGGGGAGCGGCGCGCGCTGGTGCCCAGCCCCAAGGTGGCCACCTACGACCTCCAGCCCGAGATGAGCTGCCCGGAGGTGGCACGCACGCTGGCTGCGGCCATCGATGCGGGCGAGGCCGACGTGTACATCGTCAACTTCGCGAACTGCGACATGGTGGGGCACACCGGGTCCATTCCGGCCACCGTGGCCGCCGTGGAGGCGGTGGACGCCGGCGTGGGGGAGGTGCTTGCCGCAATCCGGCGGCGCGGCGGCGTGGCGCTTCTGACGGCCGACCACGGCAACGCCGACAAGATGCTCGCCGGGGACGGCACGCCTCACACCGCGCACACCACCGCGCCGGTGCCTCTCGCGCTCATCGACTGCACCGGGCGCGGGCGCGCCCTCGACGGCACGCAGGGCGCGCTCTGCGACTTGGCGCCCACGCTGCTGGAGGCGATAGGGCTTCCCGTCCCCGTCGAAATGACCGGGCGCAGCCTGCTTGCGCGCTAGCGCCGTGCGGGGCGGGGACGGCGCGCAAGCCGAACTTGGCGCTCCGTGCATGGGGGCCGCCCACCGCGTGCCGGCCTTGGCGCCCCGTGCATGGTCGCCTGCCCGCCGCGTGCCGGCCTTCCGCCGCGGCCGCAGGGTGCGCTGTATGGGGCGGGCGGTGACCGATGGGGCGGCCTTGGCGACCGCGTGTTTTCCCTATGGCCTCGGGCGCGCGGCGGGCGTGGGGCGCTTGCCCTCGCGCGCCCGTTTCGCTATACTCGGTTACTTGCATACCGTTTGCGCCTTGCGTGGGGATAAAGACGCAGGGACGAAGACCGAAAAGAAAAGGAATACCGTGAACCCTCTTCTCGTCATCATGCTGATCCTGCTGGTCGTTTCCGGCTTGGGCCTTATCGTGTTCATCCTGCTGCACTCGGGCAAGGGCACCGGCATTTCCGACATGATCGCCAGTTCGGTGTACTCCACGCAGACCGGCACCAGCATCGTGGAGAAGAACCTCGACCGCATCACGATCATCTTCGCCATCGTCTTTTTGGTGTCGCTCATCGTGCTGATGATCATCTACCCGCACGGCACCATCAGCGCTAGCTAGGGCGCGTGCCGGCCCCGGCAAACTCCAGGCGGGCTTGGCGGGTTCTCCAGCGGGTTTTCCAATTGGGCGGGTTCTCCGGACGGTTCCGGCTTCCGGGCGGCTTCTTGCGGGGCGTTTCCCGGATGCAGGCCCTGCGGCGCGGTACCTTACCTGCCGCAGGCGCGGTGGGCGCAGGGGAAAAGTTTCGGTGCGGGCGAAAATTCTCGCCACAAGCACGCAGGGTTCTGGTAGAATAGCCTGCGTTGCATTCAAGCATGTCGGAGTGGTGGAACGGCAGACACGCTAGCTTGAGGTGCTAGTGCCCACACAACGGGTGTG
>CAJFUR010000101.1 GCA_904420215.1 uncultured Eggerthellaceae bacterium | reverse complement strand
GAACTTCGGCGTGATGCTGGCGGGGCGCGTGTGCCAGGCCATGTCCACCGGCATGCTCATGCCGCTTCTGCAGACCATCGCCATGACGGGTTTCCCGCCGGGCCGCCAGGCCACGGCCATGGGCGTGGCGGGCATTGCGATGGGGTTCGCGCCGAACATCGGCCCCACCATCGGGGGTGCCATGAGCTTCGCGTGGGGTTGGCGCAGCTATTTCGTCTTGCTGGTGGTCATCACGGTGGCACTTGGCGCGGCGGCGGCCATGGTGGTCAAGCCGTCGGCGGCCCCGGACAGATCGGCGCGCCTCGACGTGGTTTCGCTGGCGTTTTCCACGCTCGGCTTCGGCGGCGTGCTGCTGGCGTTTTCCGATGCGAGCAGTTTTTCCTTCGACAGCCCGTTCATTTGGGTGCCGCTCGTGCTGGGGGCGGTGTTTCTGGTGCTGTTCGTGCGCAGGCAAAACCGGGTGGACCATCCGCTCATCAGCATGGAGATATTCTCTTCGGCGCAGTACCGCGCGGGCTTCGTTGCGCAGAACTTCCTGAACGCGTCGTACATGGGCATCACGCTGGTGCTGCCCCTTTACGTGGAGGACCTGTGCGGCGGCACGGCCTTGGATGCGGGCATTGCCCTTCTGCCCGGCACTGTGGCCGCGCTTGCGCTCAACCCGCTTGCCGGTTTCCTGACCGATCGCGTGGGCGCGCGTCCCGTGGCGCTGGTTGCGGGCATTTTGCTGGTGGTCGGGTCTGCGTCCATGGCATTTCTCGAGGCCGATACGCCGTTTGCCCTTGTCATGCTGTGTCAGGGCGTGCGCGCGGCCGGCGTTTCGGGCCTGGTGGGGCCGCTCACCTCGTGGAGCTTGGCGAAGCTGCCGCGTCCTCTGGTGGCGGACGGGTCGTCGTTCTGCATTGCGGCACGGCAGGCATGTGCGTCGTTCGGCACGTCGGCCATGGTGTTCGCCATCACGGCGGTGGGCGCGAGTTCCTGGGGCCTTGCCGACCCCGCTTTGGCCTATCAGCTGGCGTTCGGCTTCTCCGCTGTCATGGCCTTCGTCACGCTCGGCTTCATCGTTGCGAAGGTTCGCTAGGGAAAAGCCGCCCCGCAGGTGGCGGCTCGCTGGCAAAGGCGGCGTTTGAAGGCCCGCCCTTACCGCTGCGGAGGCGTGGCAGGGGCGGTTGCCCCGCGTGCGAGATCGGCCTTCGTCGTGCCGTCGGGCAGGCCGGCTTGCGGCATGCGCAGCGTGCCGGCCTTTTCGCGCCGGTGCAGGTCCCACAGCATGAGGGCGGCCACCACGACGAAAGCGCATCCGCCCACGATGCCGGTGGGGCCGGGTCCGACGAAGGGGTTGCCCCCAGTGGCCGAGAAGATGATGCCCGCCTGCGCCATGGCGTTGATGGTGGAATGCCCTACGGCCGCCGCAAGGCAGCTGCCCGTGCGTTCGGTGACGTAGGCAAGGAAGATCCCGGTGACGATGCAGAACAGGCACATGGCGGCAATGCCGGCGAAGGGCCATCCCGGATACCCCATGCCGTAGTTGTGCCCAAGGGCGGTGAGGGGCGCGTGCCACAGTCCCCAAACAACGCCCGTGACCAGCAGGGTTGGCACGATGCGCAGGCGGCTGGCCACCTTCGGCACCAAGTATCCGCGCCATCCCCATTCCTCCCCGAAGGTTGGCACGATATTGACGACGCCGCCCAGCAGCACGCCCACCACAAGCGTCGCGCACTGCGATATCCGCAGGAGGTCGGGGTCGATGGCGGGCGCGCCTTGGGCGGCGAGCGCCTGCTGCGTGGCGGCGACGACGTAGTCCATGCCGGGCGAGAAGTCGCCGGGGAAGCATAGGAAATACACGCCCGCTCCCAGGGCGACGAGCACCGACGGCCCAAGCCATGCGACGGCGAACCACGGGAACGCCTGCTTGAACCGCCGAGGTTTCAGCACGGCGTTCTTGAAGCCTTCCCGCGTGACCAGTCGGGTGACCACCACCGCCAAGGCCGGGAAGAACATCGCCCCGCCCACGGCAAGCTGCGTCAACCCGGCGGGCAGCCCCGCAAGGGCGCCGGTTGCAAGGGGGTACACGACGGCGAACTCGTAGGCCCATGTCAAAACAAAGGCCACTGCCAGAAAAACCACGACCCTTTTCACGTGAAACCCCTTTCCCCGGTTTTCCGGTTTTTGCCCGGTGAAACCCCGTTTTCGCGGCTTGGCGGCACGGCGTCTTCGCGCTTCATCATAACAGGAGGCGGTATCGTGCAACGGCCGCGCAACGGGAGACTGCCTTTTTCGCTTGCAACTCTGTTCCATCTGTTATAGCATAAATATAACAAAGAAAGAGGAAAGGATCAAGCATGAACGAGGGCGCGACAGTGGCTCAGGCGAAAGCGACGGCGGAGGCTCACGCTGGCACGTGCGACGTGACCGCGCCGGTTCTGATGGTGAAGGACGTCGTGAAGGCGTTCGGGG
>CAJFUR010000100.1 GCA_904420215.1 uncultured Eggerthellaceae bacterium | reverse complement strand
TGGCGAATCTCATTGACAAGGCGCTCGGCTGATGGCACCATAACCTCAGATTCAAAAACCTTCGGGTTTTGTATGGGCCAATCCCGCCGGGATTGGCTCTAGTTTTTTCCTCCAATCCACGCTCCGTATGCGCCATTGCTTTGATCTCCGAATCGATTGCGCTCGCCTCCAATCTCTATCGCGGGTGGCGATTCCTTTGAATTCTATGAGTTAGATTAGGTATACTTTCTGCGTATTGGCTCGCATTGGAAAGGGAGGGGGCGGCTTGTGCGGTTTGCGTTCGAAGATACGGAGCTTGTGCCCAATGGGCTGGCGGCGGAGTACGTCTGCGCGCCCGAGCCGCTTGGTGCCACCTGCGCGCCCACGCTGCTCGACGCCGCCGGGGCGCCCGTGCCATCGCCCGGTGCCACCGGGGCGCCCGCCCCGTTGGGCGTGGCTGGGACGCCCGTGCCGGGCAACGCGGCTTCGCATGGCCCTGCCGCGTCGGTGCATAAATGGGAGGGCGGCTACGACGTGGGCAGCGCGCTGACGGGCTCGGCACGCGCGCTCAAGGTGGCCGAAGGCATTTCCGTGTGCGTGGCGGGCTTTCGCGTGCAGCGCGACTTCGTCATGCGCGAGCGGCGCGCGGAAGCCGATTTGTACCAGTTCGGCTGCTGCCTCGAGGGGCGGATGCGCTGGCGGGTGGGCGGCGGCGCCGAAAGCGAGCAATGCGCCGGCGAGGTGAGCGTGCAGCATGTGACGGGCGGCGAGTGCATAAGCACGCTGCCCGGCGGGCAGGCGTGCGAGATGGTGAGCGTGCTGGTGTCGGGGAGGCGCTTGCGGGCGTTCGTGCCCGCCGACGTGTTGGGGATTGTGGGCGAAAGCGTCCGCATGTGGCCGCTGAGCGCGGAGACGGGCGCAGCTGCCCGCGCGATGCGGGACTGTCGCGCGGGCGACTGGGCGATGCGCATGATGCTGGAGGCTAAGGCGCTCGAACTGGTGGCGCGGGTGCTGGGCGAACTCGCCGCCGCCCCGCGCGAGGTGCGTCCCGAAAACGTGGCGCCCGGGGACTTCGCCGCGCTGCTTGCCGCGAAGCGCTATCTGGAAGGGCACTTGCAGGAGAAAGTGACCATTGCCGAACTCTCGCATCGGGTGCTCCTTAACGAATGCAAGCTCAAAAGCGGGTTCAAGCGCTGCTTCGGCACCACGATCCAGGCGTATCACCGCCGCTGCCGCATGCGCGCCGCGCGCGACTTCATGGCGCGCGACGGGCTGCGCGTGAAGGATGCGGCGTGGAAGGTGGGGTATGCGAACGTGAGCCACTTCATCGAGGCGTACCGCAAGGAGTTCGGCACTACCCCCACGGGCCGCTAGCAATCCCGCCTCTTTCGCCATGAGCGTTCCTGCGCTGCAGTTTTCCTAGGGTAACTTATCCCACTCGGGTTATACGTCGTCCCGTTCGGGATATTCCGCGCTTCCTCCCCGTGGTTTCATAAAGTTTGCTTAGGTAAACATGCATCGCATGCCGCCGCGCAATCCTGCATGCCGGCGGCGGGCCGCGATGCGTCGCGCGAAAGGAGACGCGGGTCATGGCGGAACAGGTGATGAGGGAGACGGCGCAGTCGAAGGGATTGCGGGCGCGCGATTTCGCCACGCTCGGTATTTTCTCGGCGCTGCTGTTCGTGCTCACGATGGTGGTGGGCATGTTGATGAACAACCCGTTGGCGCTGGTGCCGTGGGCGCCCACCGTGATTGCGGTCATTGGCGGGCCTTTGTACCTGATGATGCCCGCGAAGGTGGGCAAGCGCGGCGCCATCCTCATTCCCGCGCTGGTGGTGGGCGTCATCTGGGCGCTCATGGGCGGAATGTTCGTGCTGGTGGGCATGGTGGTTGCCGGCATCGTGGGCGAAATCGTTGTGGCCCGCACGAACTACAAGAGCTTCGCCGCCATGGTGGTTGCCTACGTGCTGTTCGTCGTGGCGTACCACATCGGGTCGGTGTCCATCGCCTGGATCATCAACGACTACTTCACCCAGTTCGCCAGCTACCCCGCGGAACTCGCCGCCATGATGGAAGGGGCCATCAACTCGCCGAACGGCTACGTGTCCATCGTCGGCGCGGTGGCGGGTGCTTTGGTGGGCGCGCTGTTCGGGCGTGCGGTGCTGAAGAAGCACTTCGTGGCCGCAGGCGTGGTGCAAGGCTAGCCGGTGGCGAGAGCCGTGGCGCGCCCGTTCGACCCGCGCGTCGTCTTGCTGCAGGTGGTGCTTGCCGCGGCGTGCGGCTTCTGCCTGAACCGCCCTGCGGCAAGCGCGGCGGCGGGCGTCGCCATTGCGGTGGGGCTTGCCGTCATCGGGTGCCGGCGCCAGTCGCTTCTCCTGCTTGCATGGACGGCGGGCGTGAATGCGGTGTGCCAGGGCATCCTGCTGGTGCCCAGCTGGGGCGTTGCGGGCGCGTTCGTGGTGGTGTTCTTCGTGCTGCGCAAGGCGGTGCCGCTTGCAGGTGCGGCGCTTCTGTTCTTGAACGGCGTCACGGTGAGCAGGCTCATCGCGGTGCTCACCTCGTGGCATGTGCCGAAGCCCTTCGTGCTGACGCTGGCGGTGGCGTACCGCTTCATTCCCACGGTGGCGGGCGAGGTGGCGCTCATCCGCGACGCGCTCGCCATGCGCGGGCGCCCGCTTTCCCTGCGCAGCTTCGTGCGCGCGCCGCGCGAGATGACCGAATGCGTGCTGGTGCCGCTGATGATGCGCTGCACGCGCATCGCCGACGAATTGGCGGCGTCCGCAACGGCGCGCGGCGTGGAGAGCCCCGCCCCGCGCGTCTCGCGCCACGAGTTGCGGGTGGGCGCGCGCGACGTGGCACTGCTGGCGGCAACGCTTCTGTGCGCGGCGGCGGTCGTCGCCGTGGAGTTCGTCTGATGGGCGGGGAAGGCTGGAGCGCATGAACGGCGCGGACGCAGTGGTGGACATACGGGATTTCGCATGGCGCTACCGCGGCTCGGACTCATTGGCGCTCGACGGCGCCACGTTCGCGGCGCGGCGCGGGGAATGCGTGGTGGTTGCGGGGGCGTCGGGCTGCGGCAAGTCCACGCTCGTCTCCGTGATGAACGGGCTCGTCCCGCACTTCCACGAAGGGTCGTTCTCGGGCGAGGCGACGGTGTGCGGCGTGGACGTGCTCGCTGCGCCCACCTACGAGGTGGCGCGGCACGTGGGCAGCGTGTTCCAAGACCCGCGCAGCCAGTTCTTCGCCACCACCACAACCGACGAGGTGGCGTTCGGCTGCGAGAACCTGGGGCTTCCGCGCGAGGAGACGGCGCGCCGCGTGGACGGGGCGTTTGCGGCGCTTGGCGCGGAGGACCTGCGCGACTGCAGCATTTTCGAGCTGTCCAGCGGGCAGAAGCAGAAGGTGGCCATCGCAAGCGCCTTGGCGCTGCGCCCCGAGCTTCTGGTGATGGACGAGCCGTCTGCGAACTTGGACAACGCGGCGTGCGCCATGCTGGCGGATGCCGTGGCGCGTGTGGTGCGCGCGGGCTGCACCGTGGTGGTGGCGGAACACCGCCTGGGATATTTGGCGGACGTGGCCGACCGCGTGGTGCTCATGGAGCGCGGGCGCGTGGCAGGCGAGCTGACGCGCGCCGAGGCGCGGGCGCTTTCCTGGGAGGACGCTTCGGCGCGCGGCTTGCGCCTGGCGAACCTCGCGCACGTGCCGCTGCCGCCCCGTCCCGTGGCGGACGGGAGCGGCGGGCAGGCGCCCGTGCTGCAGGTGAGCGGCTTGGCGGCGTCGTATGGGCGGCGGCAGGTGCTTGCGGGCGTGGACGTTGCGTGTGCGGGAACCGCGGAAGTGACGGCGGTCATCGGCGAGAACGGCGCGGGGAAGACGACGCTTCTGCGGGCGCTGTGCGGCTTGAAGCGCGAGGCGGCGGGCAGCGTGGCGCTTGGCGGGCGCGCGTTGGACGCGCCTGCGCGGCGCGAGCGGTCGTCGTTCGTCATGCAGGACGCCGACTACCAGCTGTTCACCGAAAGCGTGGACGCGGAGCTGAAGTTCGCCCGCGCCGACGTGCCCGGGCTTGCCGCGCGCATCGACGCGGTGCTGGGCGCGCTGGGGCTTGCCGCGGCGCGCACGGCGCATCCGCTCACGCTGTCGGGCGGGCAGAAGCAGCGCGTGACCATTGCGTGCGCGCTGGTGGACGACACGCCGCTCGTGTTCTTCGACGAGCCCACCAGCGGGCTTGACGGCGGCAACATGCGCGAGGTGGCGCGCCTTGTGCGCTCGGTGGCGCATGCGGGGCGGCGCGTGTTCGTGGTGACGCACGATTTCGAGTTCGTCGCCTGCGCGTGCGACCGCGCCCTGGCGGTTGCCGACGGGCGCGTGGCGGACGACTTCGCCGTGTGCGAGGACAACCGCGCGCGGCTGTGCCGGTGGCTGGGCGTTCCCGCCGCCGTCGGGGATGGCGCAGGTGCCGGGGACGAGGGTGTCGCTGGGGGCGCGGGTGGTGCCGGGGGTGCGGGCGGCGCGGCGGACGTGGACGGCGCCGCGGACATGGGAGTTGCCGGCAACGCTCGCGCCGCGTCCTCCGCCGGCGCGGAGGCGCGCGCATGCGCCGGCTAGCCTGCGTGCCGCTCTCTCCAGGCGGTGGGGGCGAGGCCCGTCTCGCGCTCGAACGCCACGGTGAAGCTGGACGTGCGCGGGTAGCCCACGGCGCGGGCGACGTCGGCCACGCCGAGGCTGCGGATGGGCAGAAGCTCGCAGGCGCGGCGCATCCTCGCGCGGCGCACGTAGGCGCCCAAGCTGCATCCCGTTTCCTGCTTGAACGCCGCGCACAGGCGCGAGCGGCTGGTCAGGAGGTCGCGCGCCAGTCCGTCCAGCGCAAGCGGGGCGTCCAAGTGCAGTGCGACGTGGCGCTTCGCCGCGCGCACGAGCTGCGCCTGCTCGCGCGTGCCGGCGGCGGTTTCGGCGCGGGCACGCTCGTCGTGCCAGCGCAGCGCGAGGCGCGCCGCTTGCAGCACGCGGGCGGCAAGCTCGCCCTCGCGTGCCAGATGCCCGCCGAACGGCGGCGAAACCGAGCGCATGAGGGCGTCGAGCGCGCAGGCGGCGTCTTCGTCGCATGCGGTGCCCGGCGCTTCGAGCAGCGCATGCGCCGTGGTGCGCTCGTGCGGCTCCAGACGGCCGAGCCACTGCGGCAGCAGCGTGACGGAGGTGGCGCTTTGCACCGATCCCGCGCGCAGCCACATGGTGCTCTCGCCGCGCTCCTGCCCGAACACCGCCACGTTGCCTTCGGGCTTCCGCGCTTCGGGCGGGGCGATGGGACACAGTGCCAGGCTGTCCGCCGACAGCGTGGAGATGCACAGGCTGGACAGCTGGCGCTCGCTCAACAGCAGGTCGCGCTTCACCGTGATCCGGTGCGACGCGACCAAGCAGTCGCCGCCGACGCGGTACACGTACAGCTCGCCGCAGGCGCGGTCGTTGTCGGCCGCGCCGTGCAGGGCTCCGCTGCGCGGTTGCAGCGTCACGCCGAACTGCTCCACTTGGGGAAGATACAGCTCTTCGATCGCGCAGGGCGTGCGGTGCGGTCGTGCGGATGCGGTCATGGGCGCGGCTCCCGGCCTTTCGATTTCTTCCCAACTGTAGGCGAAAATGTTAAACACGGCATACTTTCATGATAGGGTAACGAAGGAACAAATGCAAACGAGAAGGAGGAATCCCATGTCAGCGCAAGTCTCTGCGGCTTCCACGGCGCAGGCGGCTTCCGCGCCGCCTGCATCGGGCGCCCCGCATCGAAACGCCCCCAAGCAAAAGCAGCGCAGCCCCATCGCGCAGCTGCTCGACTTCGCGGGCGGCCGCAAGCCGCTCACGTATGTCGGCTGCGCGCTTTCGGCAATCTCCATGCTGGTGAGCTTCGCGCCATACGTGTGCATCTGGCTGGTGGCGCGCGACCTCATCGCCGTGGCGCCGAACTGGGGCGCGGCAAGCGGCATTGCGACATACGGCTGGTGGGCGCTCGGCTTCTCTGTGCTGTCCATCCTGCTGTACTTCGCCGCGCTCATGTGCACGCATCTGGCGGCGTTCCGCTGCGCGTCGAACATGCGCAAGAGCACCACCGACCACCTCATGCACGCCTCGCTGGGCTACTTCGACACGCACGCCTCGGGCGCGCTGCGGCGCGTGGTGGACGGCTGCGCGGCGGAAACGGAGGGGCTGCTCGCCCACAAGCTGCCCGACACGGCGGGTTCCGTCGCCATGGTCGTGGGCATGCTGGCGATGTTCTTCGTGTTCGACTGGCGGCTGGGGCTGGCGTGCCTGGCGGCGGTGGCGCTGTCCATCGCCTGCATGATGAAGATGATGGGCGGCCGCGGCATGGACTTCATGACGAAGTACCAGGAATCGCTGGTGAAAATGAACAAGACCGGCACCGAGTACGTGCGCGGCATCCCCGTGGTGAAGGTGTTCCAGCAGACGGTGTACTCGTTCAAGGCGTTCCACGACGCCATCGAGGAGTTCACGCAGCTCGCGCAGGACTACGCCGTGAAATGGTGCCAGGTGCCGCAGTCGCTCTCGCTCACCGTCATCAACGCCGTGGCGGCGTTCCTGGTGCCGCTCGTCATCCTGCTGGCGCCCGGCGAGGCGGACTTCCCCGCGTTCCTCGCCAACGTGGCGTTCTACGCCATCTTCTGCGCCATCATACCCACTGCCATGACGCGCGTCATGTTCATCTCCGACGCCCTGCAAACGAGCCAGGACGCCGTGCGGCGCGTGAACGAGGTGCTGGCGGCGCCCGTGATAGCCGCGCCCGCAGGAGCGCCCGAGACGCCCGCCGACAACTCGGTGGAATTCCGCGACGTGACGTTCGCCTACGAGGGCGGCGAGGTGCCGGCGCTCTCGCACGTGAGCTTCGCGGTGCCTGCAGGCGCCACGGTGGCACTGGTGGGGCCCTCGGGCGGCGGCAAGACCACGGCGGCCAGCCTGGTGCCGCGCTTCTGGGACGTGGACGCGGGCAGCGTGCTGGTGGGCGGCGTGGACGTGCGCCGCATGGACCCGCACGCCCTCATGGAGCACGTGGCGTTCGTGTTTCAGGCGAACCGCCTCTTCAAGCAAAGCATTCTAGAGAACGTGCGCGCCGCGCGCCCCCATGCCACGCGTGAGGAAGTCATGGCGGCGCTCGACGCCGCGCAGTGCGCCGACATCGTGGAGAAGATGCCCCAAGGCATCGACACCGTGGTGGGTGCGGACGGCGTGTACCTGTCGGGCGGCGAGGTGCAGCGCCTCATGATAGCCCGCGCCATCCTGAAAGACGCGCCCATCGTGGTGCTCGACGAGGCCACGGCGTTCGCCGACCCCGAGAACGAGGCGCTCATCCAGGCGGCGTTCAAGCGGTTGGCGGTTTCGGCGGACGGCAGACGCCGCACCATGCTCATGATCGCGCACCGCCTGTCCACCGTGGTGAATGCCGATGCCATCGTGGTGCTCGACAGAGGGCGCGTGGCGGAGCAGGGCACGCATGCCCAGCTGCTGGCGGCGGGCGGCATCTATGCGCGCATGTGGGCCGACTACGAGCGGGCAGTCAGCTGGAAGATTGCGGGCGCATCCGGGGAGGTGGCGTGAATGCTGAAGGAGAAATACGGACTCACCGACGAAGGCGCGCGCAACGTGCGCATCGGCGCGGCGTGGACGGCGGCGGCGAACCTCATCGTGTTCGGCGGCGTGGCGGCGCTGTTCATGCTCATGCAGCAGCTGGTGGACCATCTTGCGACGGGCGCGCCGCTGCCCGGCTTGCTGCCGTATGCAGTTGCGCTCGCCGCGTTCGCCGTGGCGCTCTACATTGCGGAGTACTACGCGTACTTCTACCAGTACGGCGTCATCTACAACGAGAGCGGGCGGCAGCGCATCGGCTTGGCGGAGCGGCTGCGCAAGCTTCCGCAGTCGTTTTTCGGGCGGCGCGACTTGGCCGACCTCACCGAAACCATCATGGGCGACGTAAAGACCATCGAGCACGCCTACAGCCACGTGCTTCCCGAGCTGTACGGCGCCTACATCACGCTGGGCGTGGCGGCGGTGGGGCTGCTTGCGTTCGACTGGCGGCTGGCCATCGCGTCTTTGTGGAGCGCGCCCGTGGCGCTGGCGCTCCTGTTCGCGTCGCGGCGGTTCCTGGCGCCCGTCATGCGGGCCACGCGCATGAAGAACCTGCAAGTGTCCGATGACATCCAGGAAGCGCTGGAGTGTGTGCGCGAGGTGCGCGCCACCAACCAGGAGGAGCGCTACTTGGACGGCATCCGCGCCGACATCGACGCGGCCGAGCGCCAAACCGTCAGAAGCGAGCTTGCCACGGGCGTGTGCGTGAACGGCGCGCAGATAGTGCTGCGGCTGGGGCTTGCCACCACGGTGGTGGCGGGCGCGGCGTTCGTGTTGGAAGGCACATGCGACTTTATGACGCTGTTCGGGTTTCTGCTGGTGGTGAGCCGCATCTATGCGCCGTTCGACCAGTGCCTCATGCTCGTGGCCGAGCTGTTCGCCGCGAAGACGGCCTCGGCGCGCATGCGCTCGTTCTATGACGAGCCGTTGGCGACGGGCGGCGAGAAGTACGAGCCTGCCGGCCACGATGTCGTTTTCGAGCAGGTGGCCTTCTCCTACACGGATGGCGAGCAGGTGCTTTCCGACGTGAGCTTCACCGCGCGCGAGGGCGAGGTCACGGCGTTGGTGGGGCCTTCCGGCTCCGGCAAGTCCACTTGCTCGCGCCTGGCGGCCCGCTTCTGGGACGCCACGGGCGGGCGCGTGACGGTGGGCGGTGTGGACGTTTCCACCGTGGATCCGGAGGTGCTGCTGCGCGACTTCGCGGTGGTGTTCCAAGACGTGCTGCTGTTCGACGACACGGTGATGGGCAACATCCGCCTGGGGCGGCGCGACGCCACCGACGAGGAGGTGCTTGCGGCGGCGCGGGCCGCGAACTGCGACGAGTTCGTGAACCGCATGCCGCAGGGCTACCAAACGACGATCGGCGAGAACGGCTCCAGACTTTCGGGCGGCGAGCGCCAGCGTATCTCCATTGCCCGCGCGCTTCTGAAAGACGCCCCCATCGTGCTTCTGGACGAAGCCACGGCCAGCCTTGACGTGGAAAACGAGACGCAGGTGCAAACCGCGCTGTCGCGCCTGTTGGCGAACAAGACGGTCATCGTGATCGCGCACCGCATGCGCACCATCGAGAACGCCGACAAGGTGGTGGTGCTCAAGGACGGCCGCGTGGCCGAGCAGGGGGCGCCGGCGGACCTCATGGCCGCAGGCGGCGAGTTTGCCCGCATGGTGCGCCTGCAGCGCGAATCCGCCAACTGGGCGCTGTGAGCGGGGGGCGGGGCAGGCTGGGCGCGGGCGGCCTGCCCCGCCGGGCGGTGATGCGTCCCGGCTGTCGGCCAGCGGGGCGCTCCCGCTGCGCCCCCTGCCGCGCTTTCGCGCCTACCGCCACATGAGGTTGGTGAACCAGCGCGCCACGTCTTCGGGGGAGTGGGCGGCGTCGTGGGCGAACCACCAGGCCACCGTACGTGAGAAGGCCGCCACGGCCACGCCGGTCGCCAGCGTCTCGGGGGTCTGCCCGGGAGGGCTGGGCATCTCCTTCTCGAACAGCACGCCCAGCTGGCGCTCGAAGTACGCCGTGAAGTGGGGTTCTCCTTCCCGCACCAGCTTCCCGCACACGCCGCTGTGCGAGTCGCGCAGGTGGTAGAGCAAGTGGGCCAGCTTCCCGCGCAGATCGACGGTTCGCAGCTCGGCGTGCGTCACGCAGTACTCGTTCACGCCTTCGAAGATGTGGTCGAACATTTCGCGGCACATGTCCTCGAGCAGCTCGTCCTTGGTTTCGAAATGGGCGTAGAACGTGCTGCGGCCAATGTCCGCCCGGTCGATGACCTGGGCAACCGTCACCTGCCGGTAATGCATCTGCGCCATGAGCTCCTCGAAGGCGGCGTAGATGGCATGCCGCGTCTTTTTCTGACGCCGGTCGAGTTTCGTCTCGTTCCGCACAGTTTCCCCGTTCTGTCCCGTATCTTCCATCGGGCGCGAATTGCCCCTGCAACGTCTTGCCCTCCTGCATTATACCGGTATACCGAACAGGAAGTTCGGTAGTGGATGCATGTATCGTTAGGAAAACGGGAGTGCATTGCGAGAGGGAAGGAGGCGCCCGTGACGCGCCCTGTTTGGAAGAAGCGCCTCGACGGCGCGCTGCACGCTTTCGAAGACAAGGTGCTCGGTGCGGGCGGCATGAAGCGCGACGCGGCCTTTCTGGTCGTTTCGGCGCTGTCCATCCTGCTGAGCTTCGCCGCCCCGGGCGTCCTGCCCTTCGACTGGGCGTGGATCGCCATCGTGCTGTGCGGGGTGCCCATCGTGCTGGAGGCCGTGGTCGCGCTCGTCACGGAGTTCGACGTCAAGGCCGACGTGCTCGTGTCGCTGGCGCTCGTGGCCTCCATCGTCATCGGCGAGTACGACGCGGCCGGCATCGTGGCCTTCATCATGCAGGTCGGCGGCTTCTTGGAGGAGGCCACCGTCAAGCGCGCCCGCGCCGGCATCGAGCGGCTGGTGGCGCTCACCCCGCGCACCGCCCGCATCGTGGAGGGCGGCAGGGAGCGCACCGTCGATGCGCGGGAGGTGCCTGCGGGCGCGCTTCTGCGCGTGCTGCCGGGGGAGACCATTCCCGTGGACGGGGTCATCGTGGCGGGCAGCACGTCGGTGGACACCTCCATCATGACCGGCGAGTCCCTGCCGGTGGACATGACGGTGGGCGACGAGGTGGAAAGCGGGTTCGCGAACCAGTTCGGCTCCATCGACGTCCGCGCCACGCGCGTCGGCGAGGACAGCTCGCTTGCGCGCATGGTGCGCCTGGTGCAGTCGGCGGACGCGGGCAAGGCGAAGATCGTGCGTACCGCCGACGCGTGGGCGACGTGGATCGTGGTTGCGGCGCTTTCCGCCAGCATTGCATGCTACCTGTTCACGGGCGAGGCCATTCGTGCCGTCACCGTGCTGGTGGTGTTTTGCCCCTGCGCGCTCGTGCTGGCCACGCCCACGGCCATCATGGCGGCCATCGGCAATGCCACCAAGCACGGGTTCCTCACCCGGGAGGGCGACGCGTTGGAAAGGCTCGCGAAGGTCACGCACGTGGCCTTCGATAAGACCGGCACGCTCACGCAGGGGCGGCCCCGCGTGGTGGAGGTCGTGGCCGCGTCGGAGGCGGGCGGCGGGGTGGCCGCCGCCCTTGCGTCGGCCACCCCGGGCGGGGGAGCCGTTTCCGGGGCGCCGGAGGCGGCTGTTTTTGCCCCCGCTTCCGGCGCCAGCCCGCGCGAGCGCGTGTTCGAGCTGGCCGCCCGGGCCGAACGGCGCAGCGAGCACCCGCTGGGCAAGGCGCTTACCGCCGGTTTCGCCGAGGAGTTCGGCCGCGCCGCCGCGCCTGCGGAAGAGTTCGAGCTCAAGCTTGGCCGGGGCGTTGCGGCGCGCGTGGGCGGCGTGGCCGTGCTCGTGGGCAACGGGCAGATGATGCGCGAGGCCGGCGTGGACGTTCCGCCTGCCTGCCAAGACGGCGCCCAGGCGCATGCCGAACAGGGGCACACGGCCGTTTTCGTGGCGGCGGACGGCGTCTTGCAGGGATACGTCGCCCTGGCCGACACCGTGCGTGGCGACAGCGCCGCCGCCGTTGCCGACCTGAAGGCAGCCGGTGCCAAACCGGTGCTCCTGACGGGGGACAACGAGCGCGCCGCCCGCTCGATTGCCGCGCAACTGGGCATCGACGAGGTGCGCGCCAACTGCCTTCCCGCCGACAAGATGGCCTACGTGGAGTCCGTGGAGGAGGGCGGCGGGCGCGTGTGCATGGTGGGCGACGGCGTGAACGACGCGCCGGCGCTGCGCCGCTCGTTCGTGGGCATTGCCATGGGCGGCGTGGGCAGCGACATAGCCGTGGACGCCTCCGACATCGCGCTGGTGAACGACTCGCTGGGGGAGCTGGGGCATGTGCTGGGGCTTGCACGCCACACGCTGCGCACCATCAAGGTCAACCTGACGTTCGCCATGGGCGTGAACATCGTGGCCACCCTGCTTGCAATGGCCGGCGTTTTGGGGCCGGTTGCCGGGGCGCTCGTGCATAATGTGGGGTCGGTCATCGTCATCGGCAACTCGGCGCTTCTGCTGGGCTGGCGCGCCCGCCGGCGGGACAGGCGCCGCTGCAGGTCCAACGCTGCGGAAACGCCGCATTCCCCGTCTGCCCGAGCCGCCGGATCGGACGCCGCCGTGCCCGCCCGCTCCCGTTGACGCGCGTGCGCTCCCGCATCCGGCGGGACTCTCGCGCGTCCCGTCGCCCTTCGTCTTCGTGGATCGCTTGACGGGGGGGGGGCGCTTTCCCTAGACTACGAGGGAAGAGTGCGGAAGACGGGGGCGTTTGGCGGCATGTGGCTTTCGCGGATGCGCGGCGGGGACGCTCTCCAACCAAGCGGGTGTGTTTCCCGAGCCCAAGCCCCTTCTTCCGGAAGGCGAAGCGCGAGGGAGTTGGCATGTCGGGAAAGAGCGGAGTGGCACAGAAGGGCAGCGCGCGCGTCGCGTGCGCGCTGGCGGCGATACTGGTTCTCGTGTTCGCGGGATGCGCGTGCGTGGCGTCGCTTGCCTATGCGGCGGGCGGCGACGGCGCCCCGCAGGCCGTTGCGGACGGCGCGGACGGTGCAGGCGGCCCGGGCAACGCGGCGGGCGGTGCCGGTGGCGACGGCGGCGCAGGGGACAGCAACGGCGGCGCGGAAGCCGATGCGGGTGCCGGTGGCGACGGCGGCGTCGCGGGCGCGTTGGGCGGCGGTGCGGCGAGCGTGCGCGCCCTTGGCGCGAGTGGGGAATCGGCAACGGCGGGCGGCGCCGACGCGAACGGCATATCCCTGCTGGCGGAGAACACGTATGAGGTGACGAGTGCCGCGCAATACCGCACGGCGATCGCGAACATAGGGAAGCTTCCCGAAGGCAGCGACGCAACCATCGTGTTCACGGCCACGACGAGCTTCACCAGCCCGCGCATCGAAGGCGTTGCGGGCAGGAACCTCACCATCACGGCGAACGAGGGCGTCACCGCGACGGTGCGCCTTGCCGAAAACCTCAAAGGCAACCTCAAGCTCGACCGCGTGCGCCTTGACAATGCGAACAACGGCGACGAGGTATACGCCAACGGCTTTCGCTTCGAGACCACCGAAAACACCATGTCGGCCAAAACTTACACCAACACGGCAAACACGCTGTTTGGCGGCTCGAAAACCGAGGCGGTCGCATCGACCGAGCTCGTGCTGAACGGCGGCGTGTTCAGATACGTTTATGCCGGCGGCAAGGATCGGGAAGTCACTGGCGACACGCACTTGACCATTGGCGGCACGGTGCAAATGGGTTCCGCCTACGGCGGCGGCAAGATCGACCGACCCAGCACCAGCGACGAGAGCGACGCCGCCCGCGCGGCGGCCGCCGTGGCGGGAACCGCGAACGTGACGGTGGAGGACTGGACCGGTTCGGGCGGGGTGTATGGCGGGTCGTTCAATTCCATCGTGGGCAACGTGCGCATGACGGTTGCGGACACCCCGAAGGGCACGTATTACGGCACCGGCGTCCGCGACACGGTACACGGGACGGTGGAGCTAACCTATACGTGCTCCGAAGCGTCTTCGGCCAGCGTGAACGGTGCGGGCGCGTCCGAATACCAAGGCGGCGTCGGCCCGTGCCGCATCCTGAACGAAGACGGCGCCGACGAGGCGCTTGCCGTCCACTACACGGCCCCGGCGGCCGACGACATCCTCTCGTTCTCCGGCGAGGCCTGTGCCATCACCAGCAACTGCCCCGTGGAAGTGCAGGGCAACGTCACGCTGTATTGCCATGGCGGCAGTCCCGAAAACCTCTGGCTGAGCGATGCCATGGCCAACGCCACGCGCAATGTGGCGGGCGACAGCGTCCTTGTAGTGGCGGGCGAGACGCATACCTATTACCTTGCGGGCCTCCTGAACGAATACACCAGCGAGGACACCACGTACACCACTCGCCTGGAAGTGCAAGGCGGCGTGGAGCTCACCAGCAGCTTCCTGCAAAGCCTCGATGCCGCGAACATCGGCGCGGGGGCGCGGGTGCAAACCACGGGCTACAGCCCCTTTCCTCCGACCAGCTTCGGCAACGACCCGTTCCAAAAGGTGCGCGACGTCACCGTGGGCGAAGGCGCCACGCTCGACACCAATGCGGTCTTCTGCAGCCTGCAGGGTTCGGCAACGCTGAAAAACGGCTCCACGTGGCTTCTGCGCGGGGCGTTGGAAATAAAGGGCGACTTCGCGGTCGAAGGCGCGGCCAGCCTGAAGATTCCCGTGGTCGCCGACGGCAGGAACTATGGCACGGGTTCCAACCGCATACCGCTGCGCGTGGACGGCACGGCGTCCGGCGCCTGCAACGTACACATCATGGAAAGCGACTACGCGGCCGAAGCCCACGACGACATCAAGGCGGGGCAGAACTACATCGTCGCCGCGAAGCAGGTGGCCGACAGCCCTGCCGAAAGCGTGTTCACGTGGGCGAACGCGAGCATTCCCGACGGCCTTGCGCTCAAGCGCGTCGATGATGCGAAGTCTGCCAGCAACTTCATGTGGCAGATCGCGCAGGACGCCTACACGGTGCGCTTCGACAAGAACGCTGACGCCGCAACCGGCGCCATGCCCGACCAGACGATTGCGTCCGGCGCTGCGGAAGCGCTTGCCGCCAACCAGTTCGCGCGCGAGGGCTGGACGTTCACGGGGTGGAACACCCAGTCCGACGGCTCGGGCACCGCGTATGCCAACCAGGCGAGCGTGAAGGACTTGGCGGCGGCGGGCGGCAGCGTGACGCTGTACGCCCAATGGAAGGAAAACGAGCAGCTCTGGTACTACGAGGTGTACTACCAGTACGAAGACGAGTTCGTGTGCTGGGAAACCGGACAGGGCGGCCGTGCCGCGCTCAGTGCCACCGTGCGCATCAGCAACGAGACGTTCGACAACACCGACCGCGGCGACTTGGGATGGCCCGACGTGACAGGCGAGCGGAACGAAATGCTTGGCGTGCATTACGTGTTCGACGCGGACAACCCGAACAACCGCCTTTCGGCCACCTGCGCCGAGGCGACGAAAGACAACCCGCTCAAGATCTACTACAAGTGTGCGCCGCACACGGTGACCTACCAGTACGAGGGCGACGTGCTGCCCGAGGGCGCCGCCGCCCTGCTGCCCGGCCCGGACGACACGTGGTATTCCGCCGAGTATCAGGTGAAAGACGCGCCGGAGTGCGCGGGCTACGCGTTTTCCGGCTGGCGGGTGGTTTCGCCGGAAAACGTGGAGATCGACGATGGCGTGCTGGTAGTGCCCAACGGCGACGTGGTGCTTGCGGGAAGCTGGACGGCGCTTGCCGACGAGCTTTCCTACCAGGCGAATGCCACTGCGGCAACGGGCTCGATGGATCCCACCCCCGGCCTCACGGGCGTGGGGGCCGTCGTGGCCGAAAACGCCTTCGTGCGTCCCGGCTACGAGTTCGCGGGGTGGAACACGGCGGCCGACGGCACCGGCGACGCGTATGCGGCCGGCTCGAAGTTCATGCTCACCGAAGGCGACGACGTGCTGTACGCCCAGTGGAAGGTCGCGGGGGACGTCGTTCGTCCCCAGGCGGTCAACCTCGTCGCCTACGAGGGAGGCTTGGGCACCGGCAGCACGGGCGGCGCGGGCGAAGAAACGGGCAATGCCCTGCCCGAGCCCGTGTGGCGCGGCATCAGCGAGAACTGGGAGTTCTACGTGGACGGCGCGGCGTGGGATGCCAAGGCGCAAGGCATGCCCTTCGCGTGGGGCTATTTCGAAAAGGGCGACTCCGATGCGGCGGAGGTTGACGCGGCCGCCACGCACGGCGTGTACGAACTGCGCGCGTGGCCTGCCACGGAAGGCCGCGAGGTGGCCGCGCGCGATGCAGACGGCGCGTGGCATGTGCTCGACTTGCCGCAGGAGGGCATCGTGGTGGCCGAAGTGACGGTGCGCGACGTGACCGACGACGGCGGGGCCGAAGCGCTTTCCGCGGCCCTGTTCAAGCCGGTGTACAGCGACGCCGGCCTGGCCACTGCCTCCGGCCAGGGCGTGGTCAAGCGGTTCGCGGCCATGGCGGCGCGCACCGTGACGTTCGCAGCGCGCGATGCAGGCTCGGCGCTCGACGCCACGTTCACGGTGAGCGGCACGGTGCACGGCGACTGCGACATGTCCGAGCCGCACGCCCACGTTTCGGAAAGCACCGGCTTTTTGAAGAACGGCAATGCCGGCATGCCCGTGAACGCCAACGCGCGCATCGGCCTGCTCGACGACGGCCTGATCGACGGCGTATTGGGCGGCGCGCGCGAAGACGCGCTCGACGCGAAGGCACGTGCGGCCGTCGGCGGGGAATTCGCCGCGGGCGAAGGCGTGGGGCACACGTTCCGCTACCTCGACCTCGTGGACATGAACGACGGCAACGTGTGGGTGTCCACCGACGACGGATCGGACACCATGGTGTTCCTGCCCTACACCGCCGACATGACGGCCGATGCGGACGTTGCGGTGGTGCTGTTCTCCAACCTGACGCGCGACTACACGGTGCATGCGTCCGAGGCCGAGCTGGATGGCGCCCTTGCCGCCTCCGCGGCGCGCCCGCTTGCGGTGACGAAGACCGCCGAGGGCATCCAGTTCTCCATCCCCAGCGCCGAGTTCGGCCCCATCGAGGTCATGTGGAAGGCGGCCGGCGCGCCGGGTGACACGCCCGGCGGCACGGACGGCCCGGGCGCCGGCAGCGTTTCCGGCGGCTCCGCTCCCACGACGACGCCCGCAACGGGCGACGGGACGCTCTCCTTGGTTCTGGGCGCGGGCGCCCTTGCCGTGGCGGGCGGTGCGGCTGCCCTGCTGGCGCGTCGCCGCGCAAGGCGGTAGGCTTCTTCCTGCTGCAGCCGTGGCGCTCCGCATTCCGGAAGCGCCACGGCCGGCTCCCGAATTCCTCCCTCCTCGTTGCCAATGATGATGGCGAAACTCGGCAAAAAAGTGTATATTTCATGAAGGAGGGACAAGAAGGGAGGAATGTTCATGTTGAAAGGCAAAAGGAAGGCGGCCCTGTGGACCGCGTCCGTGTGCGCCGTCGCGCTGGTCATGGGACTGATGGCGTGCTCTCCCCAGCAGTCGGGCACCGACGAGAAGCAGGAGCCGGCCCCGGCCCCGGTGGAAACCCCCGAGGCAGACGAGTTCGGCGTGGTGACGGCCGAGGCGTGGAAGGACGCCTATCCCAACCAGTACGCCACCTATCAGGAGAACGAGGCCAACTCGCCCGATTCCGGCAAGCACAACTATCTGGAGCTGTATCCCGCGCTGAACACCATGTACAAGGGATACGCGTTCGCCCTCGGCTACGACGAGGCGTCGAGCCACGTGTATTCGCTGCAAAGCGTGAAGGAGACGCCCCGCACCACGCAGAAGGAGCAGCTGGCCAACTGCATCACCTGCAAGACCCCGCAGTTCACCAGCTTGGTGAACACCGAGGGCGACGAGGTGTACACGCGCAGCTTCAACGACACCATCGGGCAGTTCACGGAAAACATCAGCTGCTACAACTGCCATGAGAACAACCCCGAGGCGCTGAGCGTGACCGGCCAGTACTTCGTGAAGTCGCTGGGTTCCGACTACGGCGAGGACAGCAGCGTTCCCATGGCCGCCCAGGTGTGCGGGCAGTGCCACAACGAGTACTACTTCAATCCCGACACCAAGGTGACCACGAACCCCTACACCGGCCTCGAGCAGATGACGCCCGACGCCATTCTGGCGTACTACGACGAGATGGGCTTCAAGGACTGGGCGCATGCCGACACGCTCGCGCCCATGATCAAGGTGCAGCACCCCGAGTTCGAGACCATCTACGGCGGCACGCAGAGCAGCATGGCCAAGCAGGGCTACAGCTGCGCCGACTGCCACATGGCGGCGTCCACGGCGGACGACGGCACGGAGTACACCTCGCACAACTGGGCCTCTCCGCTCGAGAACGAGGCGCTGATAGAATCCACGTGCTCTTCCTGCCATGCCGATTTGGCCGGCCAGGTGGCCGCATGGCAGGCCGAGGAAGAGGAGCGCGTGATTGCCATCAGCGAGAAGATCGAGGACATGACCAACAAGATCGCGCAGAAGTACGCCGACGAGATTGCGGCCATCAAGGCCGCGGAAGAAGCCGGCACCACGCAGGCTCCCTCCGACGAGCTGGCCGCGCTGCAGAAGCTTCAGCGCAACGCGCAGTTCTATTGGGACTTCGTGATGGTTGAGAACAGCGAAGGTGCGCACAACCACACGCTGACCGCGGAAACCCTCGACAAGGCCGAAGCCGCCGCCGACGAGGCGCTGGCAATGCTGCAGTAGAAGGCAACCGGGTCCCTCCAAACATGCGGGAAGGGGAGGCGCGCTGCAAGCGCCTCCCCTTCCTTTTTGCCGGGGTGAAGGGAGCCGCGTTTTCCGCATGCCGCGGGCTGCCTGCGCCACGAAAGCCCAACAGGGGAAAACGCACGTCGCGCGGCGTCGCGCAAAAGGTGGATTTTCGGTATTTTCCGCCAATTCCCCCCAAATGGGTGATAGGTTTTTTGTTGCTTGACCGCTACTATGCTTGTGGTAATGTGTTCCTGCCCGGTTTGCAGCGCAGTGCCGCTTGCGAAACGGAGGAACAGAGGATTGCGAGTGCATTGAGAGGGGGTAAGAGAAATGAGCGAAGAAGAGACCAAAGTGGAAACCGTTGCCGAAGAAACTGCGGTGGACGAGACGGCGGCAGAAGAGCCTGCCAAGAAGAAGGGCAAGAAGAAGTGGCCCATCGTCGTCGGCGTCGTCGTGGTTGTTTTGATTGCAGCCGGCGCCGGTTTCTGGGTTTGGCATGAGCAGCCGAGCTTCTGCAACGCGATCTGCCACACGCCGATGGACCCGTACAACGCTACCTATGACCAGGAGCTGAACACCACGGGCGTTGACAAGTGGGGCAACGAGGTGGAGAACACGCGCGCCATGCTCTCGGTGACGCACAAGGCAATGGGCGACACCTGCATGAGCTGCCACGTTCCCACGCTGTCCGAGCAGATCAGCGAGGGCATCAACTGGGTCACGGGCAACTACGTGTACCCGCTCGAGGAGAAGTCCTTGAAGGACCTCACCGAGGCCCGCGGCATCGATGACGACGAGTTCTGCCTGAACGAGGCGTGCCACAACATCACGCGCGACGACCTCATCGAGGCCACGAGCGACATGGAGCGCAACCCGCATGTCGCCCAGCACGGCGAAGTCGCCTGCAGCGAGTGCCACAAGGCGCACCGCGCTTCGGTGATGTACTGCACGCAGTGCCACAGCGATGCCGAGGTGCCCGACGGCTGGGTGTCGGCCGCGGAAAGCAA
This sequence comes from uncultured Eggerthellaceae bacterium, assembly GCA_904420215.1. GTDB lineage: Bacteria > Actinomycetota > Coriobacteriia > Coriobacteriales > Eggerthellaceae > CAJFUR01. The sequence goes on along the minus strand of CAJFUR010000100.1, from coordinate 2,761 downwards.
GACGCTCGAGAAGGAAGCCACGGCTTAAGCCGCAGGATCGACCATCTTGCAACTGCCTCCTTTCTGGGTGGCGGAAAACCGAATAAGGCACAAGGGAGCCCATTTTTGCGCGACGGCGCGGAGATGGGCTCTTTTCTCAAGGCTCCGCGAAAGGCAATGGGGAAGGCGGTTCGTCGGTGGGCGGGCGGCACCGGCGGCGCCGATGCGGGACGCGCCGAGGCCGCGTTACGTCCTGCGGGCGAGGCGGTGGGACATCCGCTAGGCGTCTGCGCCCGCTGGCGAAGCGCACCAACATACACCGCATGGCGTATGGGCGCGCCGCCGACGGGCCGCTACAATACCATGGGCGGCTTGCGCCGTGGGGAATGTCTGGAATCCCCGCCATTGCGCTTTGCAGAACTTTGAGGTGCGACACAATGGCCTTTGGAATACCGTGAAGGAGGATGGGGTGAACGCGAAAACGAAGCGCCGCATGGTCGTGGTGACGGGCGTCATCGTGATCGTGCTGGTGGTGGTGCTTGCTGTTGTGGGCGGCAGCACGTCGGCCAAGACGGTCAGCATCGCCGAAGCGGCCACCGGCCAGTATGCCGACCAGCGCATTCAAGTTTCCGGCAACGTGGTGGAGAACTCGTTTTCCACCGAAGGCAACGTCCTCACGTTCGACATCTATGACCCCGACGGCAACGCGTCCGAGCAGTTGCGGGTGCGCTACGACGGGGGCGTGTCCGCCACGTTCGGCAACGACGTGACGGCCATCTGCACGGGCAAGATGGGTGCCGACGGCGTGCTTCTGGCCAGCGAGTTGGTGACGAAGTGCCCCTCCAAGTACGAGAACGCCACCGATGCGCTCGACGTGGCGCAGCTGGTGGGCTACGGCAAGGACATAGAAGGCAAGCCGGTGAAGGTGACCGGCACCGTGAAGGCCGGTTCGCTTGCGGCTGCCGGGCAGGGCGACCGCTTGGTGCTGGCGTCCTCCGACGGCTCTGCGGAACTCGCGGTGCTCTACGACGGCGCCCTTTCCGAGGAAGTGGCCGAAGGGTCGGCGCTGGTGGTCACGGGGTCCTTGCAGGCCGATGGCAAATTCGCGGCCACGGACGTGGCGCTGGAAGGATAGTGTGCAGGGCGGCGCGCCGGCGCGTGCCGCCTTCGAGCGGCGCCGCGGCCCGCATGGCGGCAGGCGCCTTGGAAGGACGAACCTATGTCGATGATCGGTCTTTTGGGCTTGCTCGCGGCGTTCGCAGGCGTTGCCGTTTCCATCGCGTGCCTGCTGGCGAGTCAGCTTCTGGGGGGCACCGCCCGCAAGCGCGGGGCGGACGGCGCCGTGGCGGGCGGCGTGGCCGAAACGCTTGCATGGGGCGGGCGCATCGCATCGCTCGTTTCCGCCGTGGCGCTCACCGTGTGCTGCGGCGTGCTGGTGTACTGCTTCATGACGGGCGACCCCACCATCGAATACGTCTTGCGGTACCATTCCGACGCCTCGGGCGACATGGGGTGGCTCTACCGGCTTTCGGGCCTGTGGGCCGGCCGCGAGGGATCGCTTCTGTTCTGGGCGTGGCTCATTGCCGTGTTCAACTCCATCGTGGCGCTGCGCGACCTGAAGGGCCTGAAGGCGCTCGACAACATGGCGCTGCTCGTGGCGCAGGTGGTGCTGGCGGCGTTCGTGGGCGTGCTTCTGTTCTCGGAAAACAACATGCCCTTCGCGGCCACGCCGGCGCAGTACTTCAACGCGGCGGGCGAGCTGCAGGGCGCGGCCACCATCTGGGGCATGAACACGCTGCTCGAGCACTGGGCCATGGCCATCCATCCGCCCACCCTGTTCGTGGGCTACGCCGGCCTCACCGTTCCGTTCGCCTACGCCATAGCGGCGCTCATTGTGAACGACCCCTCGAAGGAATGGGTGGTGCGCTCCACGCGCTACGCCCTGTTCTCGTGGCTGTTCTTGGGCATCGGCATCGGGCTGGGCGCCATCTGGGCCTACGTGGTGCTGGGTTGGGGCGGCTACTGGGGCTGGGACCCGGTGGAGAACGCAAGCCTGCTTTCGTGGCTGGTGGGCGTCGCGCTCATCCACAGCTTCACGGTGTACCGCCAGCGCGGAGCGTTCAAGCGCTGGAGCGTCATGTGCGCGTGCCTGACCTTCGCGTTCGTCATCGTGGGCACGTTCATCTCGCGTTCGGGCATCGTGCAGTCGGTGCATGCCTTCGAGGGCGACCCGGTGTCGCTCGTGCTGTTCGGGGCGCTCATCGTGCTGTCCATTCTGGCCGGCATCGTGGGTCTGGCGCTTCGCTGGAAAACCTTCAAGCCCGCCATGGACGGCGCCGACGACGTGGAGAACATGCTGTCGAAGGACGCGGCGTACTACTTCAACAACGTCATCATGATCGTGTTCACGGTTCTGCTCGCCTACATGACGGTGTCCTCGGCGCTGCCGTCGTGGATGCCCTTCGGTGGCCAGTCGCTCACGGCAGGCACGTACAACACCATCGCGCGCCCGCTCGGCATCGTGTACCTGTTCATCCTGGCCGTGTGTCCGCTTCTGTCCTGGGGCAAGACCGAGGGCGGGCAGTTCTGGCGGCGCGCCCGCGTGCCGGGCGCCTGCGCGCTCGCGCTGTTCGTGGTGCTGATGGCGTACTTCTTCACGTACCTGCTGCCCAGCTACGACGCCATGATAGCCGTGGGCGGGTCCACGGCGGACGGCCTGCTGGAACAGGGCCCGTCCTGGTACTACAACGGCATCACGGTGGTGGGCTTCTTCGTGGCCAGC
>CAJFUR010000099.1 GCA_904420215.1 uncultured Eggerthellaceae bacterium | reverse complement strand
GCGAAGGGCTGGGAACCCTCCGACGAGCTGGTCAAGGAACTGCAGAACCACGTGAAGAAGACGACCGCGCCCTACAAGTACCCGCGTATCGTGGAATTCACCGACGAGCTGCCCAAGACCATCGGCGGCAAGATAAAGCGCAAGCTCATCCGTCAGACCGACGGCATAGAAGACTGATCGAGGGGCGCCCGCGGGCGCCCCTCGCATGTTGGGGTGCTGTCCGTCTGGACGCAGCGTCCCATGGCGCGACCGCATCCTTCCCGCCATGGCGTCCGCGGTGGCGGGCGTGTCCGGTGCGGATGGTGCCGCTTTCGGGCCGGGCCGGCGGAGGCCCCGCGGCAAGGTCGGACGGGTCGGCGGTCCGCAGCCCCGTGGCGCCGCCCTGATGCGCCCGCCGGCATGTGCCGCCCGGTGCGGCGGCCGGCACTCCGTTCACCGTTTCGCAACGGTTGGCGCGCCCTGCGGCGGCGGTTGAGTGGCCGCCTATAATGGGGCGCGACGCCGGGGTGCGCGTTGCGGCGCGGGCGACGTGCCCGCCCTGCTCCCGGCGCGGGGCACGAAGCGAGCGATGGGAGGACGGCATGGCAGGATGGAAAAGCGTTCAGGACCGCGTGGAGCTGCGCAACGGGTGCGGGATTCCCTGCGTGGGCTTCGGCACATGGAAGATGCCGCAGGGCACGGCGGGCGCGGAAGCGCTGCACCAGGCGCTTGCGGACGGCTACCGCCACATCGACACGGCGGCCGCCTACGGCAACGAGGAGACGGTGGGCGAGGCGGTGGCGGCAAGCGGCATCCCGCGCGAGGAGCTGTTCGTCACCACGAAGGTGTGGAACACCGAACGCGGCTACGACGCCACGCTGAGGGCGTTCGACGAGTCGTGCCGCCGGCTGGGCATGGACTACGTTGACCTTTACCTCGTGCACTGGCCGGCGGCGCAGGGCCCCGAAGGCCAGTGGCAGCGCACGAACGCCGAGACGTGGCGCGCGCTCGAGGCGCTGTACGCGCAGGGCAGGGCACGCGCCATCGGCGTGAGCAACTTCAAGCCGCGGCATCTGGAGCCGCTCATGGCCGGCGCGGACGTGCCTCCCATGGTGAACCAGATAGAGATGCACCCCGGCTGCAACCAAGAGGCCACGCGGGAGTTCTGCCGCGAGAGGGGCATCGTGGTGGAGGCGTGGTCGCCGCTCGGGCAGGGCAGGGTGCTTGCAGACGCCACCCTGGCCGAAGTGGCGGCGCGCTACGGCTGCACGCCGGCGCAGCTGTGCCTGCGCTGGTGCCTGCAGCGAGGCGCCATCCCCCTGCCGAAGTCGCTGGACGCCGGCCGCATTTCCGAAAACGCGCGCATCTTCTGGTTCGACGTCTCCGACGAGGACCTGCTGCTCATCGACGGGCTGGACCCCCTCGGCCAAAGCGGCCTCGACCCCGACACGGTTGACTTCTAGGGCTGGCAGATTCCCGCATACGGCGCCGTTTTCCCAGATGGTCAGGCCCCCGCTCTTCCTCCCTGCCGGTGGCACCGACTGGAGCGGCGTGGCCACGTCGACGAACATGTTCAGTTACTGCCGCGAGCTGGAAGGCGGAAACGGCACGGCTTGGAGCGGTAGCAACGTGACGGCCGTGATGGCGCGCGTGGACGGGCTTGACGGGCAGGCGGGGTACTTCACGGCGAAGTAGCGTGCGGGTTGCGCACGCGACTGGCCTGGCGATTCGTGACACCTCCTTAACCTGATGCCATGGAAGGCAATCGAGTTTTGGAGGTGTTCCGCTATGGACATTCGCATCCTTCTGATTACGGCTCTATTGATTGTGCTGGACGTTGTGTTTGGATTTGCGGGCGCGGTGAAGTGCGAGGACGTTAAGTCCGGCAAGCTGCGCGAAGGCCTTTGGCACAAAACGGGCTACGTGGGGCTTATCGCCGTGGCGTACATCCTGCAGGAGGCTGCCGCCTACGCAGACCTTGGCTTCGAGGCGCCGACGGTTCTGGCGTACCGTGTGTGCATCGTGGTAACGGAGCTGGTTTCCATAGTGGAGAACATCTGCGTGCTGAATCCCGACTTGAAGGATTCGCCGCTCGGGATTTTCCTTGGCAAGGGCGGTGGGTAGCCATGACGGTGTACATCGGACAGGCTTCTTGCGATGAGCGTGGGCAGTACATGGGCGGTGCCGCCGGCAACCAGAGCGGCACCGAGCTTAACGTGCGGGCGTACTGGAACAAGCCGTGGAACCTTGGGCTGATACGCTTCAAGGACGCTGCCAAGGCACGCACTTGCGCCGAGGCCATGCGCGGGGCTTGTGGGAACATGAACATAGGATACGACTAGGGCGAGAGAAACACGCTTCTGCCGGCGGCTAAGGCCGTGGGCATGATGCTGTCTACCGTGAAGGTTCCTTGTGAGACCGACTGCTCTGCATTGGCTGGCGTGTGCGGGATTGCGGCGGGGGCGTCTGAAAGCGTGATCTATGCGGGGGAGGGACAACCTCTGTTATACCGGCAACATAATCGAGCGGTTCCGCTCTACGGGGATGGTGGACATCTACGGTGCCGACTATGCCGGCAATGCTGTCAGCTTGCAGAACGGGGACATTCTGGTTTCCAGTTCGCATGCCGTGGTTGTTGTTTCAGGCGGCAAGGAGCCTGGTGGGGTGCCTGCTAGGAGTTCTAGCGGCACGAGCGCGACAAGCGCGTCCGCCGACGTGAACGAGCTGGCGTGTGCGGTCATCGCAGGGCGCTACGGCAATGGGGATGCGCGCAAGGTGACGCTTGGCGACAAGTACGCTGCAGTGCAGGCGCGCGTGAAAGCAGCTTCCTTGAAAGAATCTCGAAGGTTGGATGGAATGCGGAACGTAACGGCGACAGCATCGCTTTGCGCGAGATAAGATTGTTGCTCGGCGCGGGAAGCACCGCCGTCAACCAATTCTACAAAGTCTACCTAGCCTCCTTAGAATTGCATACTGCAATAAACTTGCATTATAAGGCCAGTAGAGGCGGGGTGTCTTGCGCGTAAGATTCTTCCCCCTAATCGGCATAGCCTTCAAACCGAGCGCTCGATAGTCGAGAAAGTTCATGTAGTAAGCATTTTGCCTTGCGTTTGTCAAGCGCTTAACCCATAATATAACAGTTTAGGACAACCAAACGAAGGGCGGTGCGCATGGCCACTACAGACCAAATAAAGCGGCTTGTGCAAGCCCATTATGCAGGCAACGAAGAAGCCTTCAGAACTTGCGTGCTCCAGATAGCCGCCTACGAGGCGAAACGCGGACACAGCAACATAGCAGCCGAGATTAAAGAACTTCTTAACACTGAAGGCGCAAAGCGAACACGTATCATCAACTTAGCCCATCAAGATGGTTTGTTCGGTGTGGAGATTCCTTCCACACCGCTCGACGCCGTCGTGCTTTCTGATAGCTCGGCAGAGCGGGTAGGCAGAGTGCTTACGGAATATAGGAATCGCAAGACGCTTGCAAACCACGGCTTCAGCAATCGAAGGAAAATCCTTCTTGAAGGTTTGCCTGGCACTGGCAAGACCATGACGGCATCCGCAATAGCCACAGAGCTTGAGTTGCCTCTATACACGGTGCAAGTAGACAAGCTCATTACGAAGTACATGGGCGAAACGAGCGCACGCTTGCGACAAATATTCGATGCGATTGCTAACACTTCCGGGGTGTTCTTCTTCGACGAGTTCGATGCGATTGGTGCAGATAGAAATCTGGACAACGACGTAGGCGAGATGCGAAGGATACTCAATTCGTTCCTGCAGTTCATCGAATCCGACAAAACGCAGAACATCATAATTGCAGCAACGAACAATGCGAAGCTTTTAGATCCGGCTTTGTTCAGGCGCTTTGATGACGTCCTGCATTACGAGCTGCCCAGTGTTGGAGAGGTCGAGAGGCTTGTGGTGCAAACCCTCGGAACTTCCTTTGAAGAGGCTGGTATTACTGAGACGACTTATGCAGAGCTGGCGAACTACTGCCAGGCCGACATCGTTAGGATTTGTCGGGATGCCCTTAAAGACCAGATTCTTTTCGGAACCCACGTCAACGATGGGCTTATTCAGGCTTATCTCGAGCAGAGGGAAATCGGTCGCATAGCTAAGGTTGGTTAAAGCATGCGCAATATTATGCTCGAGGATAGCGGCAGTCATTCGCGTTTCAAACCGGTTTCCGGCGGGTCGAGCAAACAAGATATATCGCGGAACAGGGTTCAGCATGCAGAAAAGTTGGCACGCGAGAGCGATGCTGCCGTCATGCTCGAAACACATGTCAGCGAAGAAACGGGTCGTGATGGAATATATCTTACCTTCTGCGGTGACTCTACGCAGGGATTAGACCTAAGCAAGCTCGGTAACGATACACAACATATTGCGTTGCTTAACGCTATGGAGGACGATAATGGTGAATGGCGAGCCACCGTTCATGTTCCCTCCAAACATGCAGACTACTATGCACAGCAGATTCAAAAATACGCGACTGTGGATACGGAATCAGGTAAGCCGTGCCTGAAAGATAAAATTGAGCCAATTAAAAGCATAAAGTCGCCAAGCTTTGAAGATTTCTGGACTGGTAGCTTAGAGAAGATGCCAGGGAATGAAGACATTTGGGTAGAGTGCTGGCTCGATACTGAATATGTAAAAGACCGAGACAATATTGTTAAGCAATTCAGAGAAAGCTGCTTGCCTCTTTGCATCGAAGTGCGAGAGGAATATCAAGAATTCCTAGATCGCACCATTCTTCTCATTCGCGCCAACAGAGTAAAACTTGAGCAACTGATTAGATCTAACGGCACCCTTGCTGAAATACGTCCACCAGCAACGCCGAATGAATATTTCAGGCGTGATATGTCAATCAGTGAGGGGTTGGCATGGGGCGAAGATTTGCGTCGAAGAATCGATAAGAAGCAAACCAACGCTACAGTCTGTTTGCTTGACACCGGCATAAATGACGACCATCCCCTCCTCAAAGACTTCGTAGCCGAAAATGGTATCGGAAGTTACTCAGACGCATGGGGTACTTCTGATGTGCAGGGGCATGGCACGCAAATGGCTGGCATCGCGTTGTTCGATGATTTGAAGGATGCCATAGAGACGACTAATTCCATCTTGGTCGACCATGAAATCGAATCCGAAAAGGTTAAGGGGCCGACACCTAACGATCCTGAGCTTTACGGCCTGATTACGCAAGCAGCTATCGCCGAGGCAGAGATACGAAACCCGCAGAAAGAGCGAGTCTTTTGTATGGCCGTAACGGCTCCTGCAGATTGCGGTGGAGATGGAACCCCCACTTCTTGGTCAGCCGCTGTGGACGAAGAATGTTTCGCCTTCGACGGCGACGATAGCGATAAGCGGCTAATGCTGATATCCGCAGGAAATATTGTGCCTGAAGACGTTGATGAACAAAGCTTTCCGGAAGCGAATTATGCATTTAGCATCGAAGATCCCGGCCAAGCATGGAACGCAATTACGGTTGGAGCGTTCGCTAGCACAGCAGGTACGGTTTTTGTAGGCCAAACGCCATTTCATTCCGTTGCGGAAATTGGAGATATTGCACCCTGCAGTAGAACGTCGGCTTCGTGGAGTTCAACTTGGCCTGTAAAGCCCGAAATATGCTGTGAGGGGGGTAATTACGTTACAAATGGAATCGATGTAGACACTCACGAAAACCTTCAAAGGTTGACTTTATCGCATACCCCCGACATTAAGCTGTTCGATGTAATAGGCGACACCAGTGCGGCTACAGCACAAGCTTCATTTATGGCTGCACGGATAGCTGCAACGTATCCGGAATTATGGCCAGAAACGATACGTGGGCTTATCGTGCATTCAGCGCGGTGGACTAAGCAGATGATAGCTAGACTGGAAAGCCAGAACAAGACTGGTTACAAACAACTACTTCGCTTGTTTGGGTATGGCGTCCCGAACTTAGATAGGGCTATGGAAACGATGCCTAATCGAGTTAACATGGTTATTCAGGGAAAGCTGGTGCCTTTTAACAAAGACGGCGGTCTTAATGAAATGGTGCTTCATGAACTACCATGGCCTAATGAGGTATTGGAAGAGCTTGGCGACAAAGAAGTTACGGTACGTGTAACGCTGTCTTACTTCATTGAACCTTATCCAGGGCGTAGAGCGTTCAAGAATAAATACGCATATCAATCGCATGCGCTAAAATTTGAAATGATAGGTAGAGGCCAGACTCCCGATGCGTTTGTGCAAAAGATCAATGCAAGCAGCGAAGTACGTGGGGAAGACTACTTGAAGGATAGCACCAGCCTTTCTGCGGATTGGGTGCTCGGAAAGATAGCTCGCGACGGCGGCTCCATCCATAGTGATTACAAAATACTTTCAGCGGCAGATTTGATTGGTGCGGGTTATATTGCTGTATTTCCAGCAGGAGGCTGGTGGGCGCGTCGCAAAAAACTTAATCGAACGGAAAAACCCGTCCGATATTCATTAGTTGTTTCACTTGAAACAGAGGCGACCGAAGTAGATCTGCTAACTGAGATTGTCGCCAAGATAAAGACTCCCATAACTACTGAGATTGACGTGGCGTGTTGATAGGGAAAGTTACCGAAACAGCAACTCCCACTTCTCTTTTGGCAGTCAGTCTTCTTAACGAGATCAGTTAGGATGCGGTCGCGGTCTTCAGGGGACTTGGTATCGAGCATGTCTTTGAACATGTAGAGCAGAAGCTCGTCTTCCTCGACGAGCTTGGCGGTCTGCGCGTCGTAGGCTCTCATGATGCTGGCGAAATCCATGCTTCTTCCCATAGGTAGCGGACTAAGCAGGTGTCCTGCTCACGCCTTGTCGTGCCGGCATGCTATGAAGGGCGCCCACCTGTAGTTCGCCAAAATTTTCATTGATACAGCTACGCAGCACCAAAAGGGCGGGCGCCCTTCAAGTCAGGTGCTGAGGTAGCTGGGTATAGTGCCGCCGAAACGGCTATGAGAGTTTTGGCGTTTCCTATTATAAGACGATGGAACGGCTGGGCTGACGGCGATGAGGCCGAGCGTCAAAAGCACACCACAATATGAGCAGTTGCGTAAACTATGTTGCAGGGTTTCGCAAACTATGTTGCGCGTCCGCCTGACACTACATGTGCCAAAGTGTTAACTATATTGCATGTTGGTAGGTGGCTTGGGAGGTTACGGGCGGCACGGGGCGATACGAATTCCGGTACGAATAAACCTGTAAGGAGCGTTTCAAATGGTTACAAAGTGAAACCCACAGGTCTGAAAATCTTACTTTTGAACTGCGGGTTTATTGTAAAGTGCGATATTGAGTTACGAAGCGTAATTTGGCTTGTAATTAGCTCCCAGCTAATGTTTTTGCAAAGCCTTTTCTCTAGCATATGCAATGGTCATATGATCGGGAGGTCAAAAGGACTTTGCAATGCCTTGCAATGCATGGAGACATCCCACGAAAGCACGTGTCACGTTGGTGGATGCCGCGAATCCATCAACGGGGACGGAGGAGGCGCGCTTGTGGAATCGGCCCGTTTCACGAGCGTAAGCCCGAACGTGCGTATCGAAAAAGACGGGGCCGAAGATGTTCGTCTACCGCCCGCAGTGGGTGCATAGACGACGGAAACGAAAGGAAAAAGGAACATGTTGAAGGCGAAATCGATGGTGGCTTTGGGATGCGCTGCGGCGCTGTCGTTGGCGATGGTCGGCTGTTCTGGCGGCGGCGAGCAGCCGAAGTCCGACGAATCCGGCGCGCAGGCAGCCGAGCAGCAGCAAACTGCCAGTGCAAAGGACTTCGACGGCTCCGGGTGTTCCGACACGGGAGAAGGAACGATGACGCTTAGCACCGCAGGCGGCACGACCGAAGGTGGCAACATCCCGCAGATAGCAGCGTCTGGCGCTTCGATGATGCAGATCGGGCTTGACACCGACGGAATGGACGGCTCGGTGTGCACGGTATACGTCGATGGCATGGAGAACACGACGCTCAATGCGGGAGAGCGGACGCAAAACAGCATTTCGCTCACGGGCGACGCGCTAAGCGCCGGAACGCACACGGTGGAACTGGTCAAGATGGACGGCGATGCCGTGGTGATCTACAAATCGGCGCAATACGAGGCAGTCTAGAAGCAGGCAGCGCCGCGAAAGAAGCGCAAGCGGGCCTCAAGGGGGTTGGGCCCGGTGCGACGCAGATCGTCCAGCGGGTTTGTCCGCTGGACGATCGGTCTGATGCCACTGCGGAATGCATGGAACTCATTGACTTCGACGATGCCAGCTCGACCGAAAAGACATTTTCGGCCGCCTGGAGAACCGCATTGGGCTGCCAGGGGGAGGGTTCGGCCTTGCCGATCTCTTTTCGGCATGGCGGGTTTGCTATCATGAGCGAAAAGCCAAAACCGACAAAAAGAAGGAAACGCCGCGTGAAGGAGCCTTTGACCGAGGAACTGCTGCAGGAGCTGCTTTCCGCCGCCGACGTGCGCACGTTCGCCGAGAAGCACCGGCTGCGCAAGCGCAGCCTTCCGGAATACCTGCAGCAACTGCTCGACGAGAAGGGGTTCGAACGCGCGGCGGTGGTGCGCGAGGCGGGCATCAACGACACCTTCGGCTACCAGATATTCATGGGGCAGCGCGGAGCCTCGCGCGACAAGGTGCTGCAGCTGGCGTTCGCCATGGCGCTTTCGCTCAAGGAGGCGAACCGCCTTTTGCAGGCGGCCGGGGCCAACGAGCTGTACTGCAAGGACCGCCGCGACGCCATCATCATCTTCTGCCTCGACCACGGCTACCGGCTGCAGAAGGCCAACGAGGAGCTGTACCGCTTCGGCGAGAAGACCATCTGCTGACCCGGCGGGCGCGCCTGCGAAGTCTGTTATCATGCAACCATGTCCGACGAACTTGCCGAACACCTGAATGCCCTTGCGCGCGACGGATGCTATCGCGTCGATGCCGTGCTGAAGGAAAGCACCTGCGAGACGACCGAGCGCGTGTACTTCCAAGGGGCGAACGGCGCCGAGATGGGGCCGTTCGTGCGCAAGCGCATCGATTGCGCGTCGGGCATGGGGACGGCCTACGAGCTTCTATGCGCCGCACAGCGCGCAGGCAGGCGGTTTCGCTTCCTGCCGCGCGTGCACGACTGCTACCGCGTGGGCGACGGCATGGTGGTGGTCATGGAGTACGTGGAGGGCGAGACGCTTGCGGACGCGGTTTACCGCCTCGACGCGTCGGTGCCGCTGGCGCTCGACGTGTTCCCGCGCCTGTGCGATGCGCTCGCCGAACTGCACGAGGGGTTCGATGCGCCGATCATACACCGCGACCTCAAGCCTTCCAACGTCATGCTGTCGCGCGGCGGCCTGACCATCATCGACTTCGGCATAGCGCGGGCGTGGCGCGCGGGAGCGGACGAGGACACGCGGCGTTTCGGCACGCGCGCCTACGCCTCGCCCGAGCAGTTCGGCTTCGGGCAGACCGACGTGCGCTCGGACGTGTATGCGCTCGGCATGCTTCTGTACTTCTGCCTGACGGAATGCACGCCCGACGCGAAGGCGCGCGCCGCCGGGTTTGCCGATGTGCGCATACCAGAGCCGTTTCGGCAGGTGATTGCCCGCGCGGCCGCTTTCGACCCGCAGGCGCGCTATGCGAGCGCGGCCGAGGCGAAGCGCGCGTTCCTTGCGGCGGCGGATGCGTTGGGTGTGCCTCCTGCGGATTCGGAGCGCGCCGAGCCGCCCGCAGACCCGGAGCGCCTTGCCCCGCCTGCCGTGCCTCCCGTCGCGCTCGGGCCCGCACCCGCGTCGCAATGCCCGCCGTCTCCCGTTGCCGGATTCCCCGCGCCCGCCACCGTGCACCAGTCCCTGCGCGCGCGGCTTTCGGGTTTCCCGTTCTGGCTGGGTGTGGCATGGGACGTGCTGCTGGCGCTGCTTGCCCTCCTGCTCGTGGCGGCGGGGGTGTCCGTGGCGGTAGACCCGCAGCCCGGATCGTCTTTGGCGGAGGAGCCGTTCGCGCGCCGCGCGCTTTCCGTGGCGTGCGTGGTGCTCCTGATGTTCTTTCCCATGCTTTTCCTCCTGCGCGACCGCCGTCCGCTGCGCCGCCTGTTCCCACAGGCGCCGCGCGTGCGCCTGCGCGTGGAGGCGGCCTGCGCTGCGGGGGCGTTCGTGGCGTGCTTCCTGTTGGTGGGGCTGCTGGGCGCACTGTTCCCGTAGGCGTGCCGGCCATGCCCCGCCCGCTGCGCGCCTGCGCGCCGCCTCCCGCGGCCCCGCTTCCGCGGAAAACGTAACCGAATGGGGGGTTGCGCTTGGCCGCGCGAGCGTTCATACTCGTGTCGTCCTTTAAAAGCGGTACAGAGAGACCGACAAGGCACGCGCGAGGCGCCCACGGGAAAAGGGCGCGCACGGGTTGGAGCCTTTGTCTGCCGCGAAGGCTTTTTTTTGCGCCTTGCGGCGCTGGTGGCGCGGCGCTTCGCAGGGTCTGTCTGTGCGCACTCGACGGGAAGGAGTGTGTATGACCGACGCAGGCGCAGCGGCGTCCGTCTGCATGGATGCGGACGAGATAGAGCGGTCGCTCACGCGCATCGCGCACCAGATTCTCGAGACGAACCGGGGGGCCGAAGGGCTTGCGCTCGTGGGCGTCGTCACCCGCGGCGACCTTCTGGCCAAGAAGCTGGCCGACCGGATAGCGCGGATCGAGGGCGTGCAGGTGCCGCTCGGCAGGCTGGACATCAGCTTCTACCGCGACGACTTCGCGACGCACCTTGCGCCCGAGGTGTACTCCACCGACATCCCCTTCGACATCGACGGCAAGACCGTCGTTCTGGTGGACGACGTGCTGTTCACCGGACGCACCATCCGCGCGGCGCTCGACGCGCTCATGGACATCGGCCGGCCCGCCTGCGTGCAGCTGGCCGTGCTGGTGGACCGGGGGCACCGGCAGCTGCCCATCCGCGCCGACTACGTGGGCAAGAACGTGCCGTCGTCGGAAAACCAGAGCGTGCGGCTGTTCCTGGAGGAAGTGGACGGCGTCTCGGCCGTGGAGATAGCGGAGGTGGCGCCCGGCCAGCGCGTGGGTTCGGCGCCGCTTGCGCGCCGCGGCGCGCAAGCGGGCGCGCGGAAGGGGGGCGAGTAGCCATGGCTTTCAAGCACCGACACCTGATCGACATCACGGAATACTCCGCCGACGACATCATGGCCATCCTGGAAACGGCGCGGCGGTTCAAGGAAGTGAACGAGCGGCGCATCAAGCAAGTTCCCACGCTCAAGGGCATGACCGTCGTGAACATGTTCAACGAGCCTTCCACGCGCACGCGCTCGTCGTTCGAGATCGCCGAGAAGCGCCTCTCCGCCAACAGCCTGAACTTCGGCGGCTCGTCCACCTCCACGGTGAAGGGCGAGAGCCTGGTGGACACGGTGGAGACGCTGTGCTCCTACAAGATCGACATGATCGTGGTGCGCGACAAGCACGCGGGCGTGCCGCGCAAGATAGCCGACGTGTCCGGCGTGCACGTCATCGACGCGGGCGACGGCAAGCACCAGCACCCCACGCAGGCGCTGCTGGATTTGTACTCCATCCGCGAGGCGAAGGGGGAGCTTGCCGGCCTGCACGTGGGCGTGGTGGGCGACATCGGGCACTCGCGCGTGTGCGGCAGCCTCATCCCCGCGCTCAAGACCATGGGCTGCGAGGTCACGGTGGTGGGGCCGCAGACGCTGCTGCCGGCGCGCCCCGACGTGCTGGGCGCCGACCACGTGACGCCGCATCTCGACGAGGCGCTGCCCGAACTGGACGTGGTGTACATGCTGCGCATCCAGCGCGAGCGGCTCGAGGGCGCGCCGTACCCGTCGCTGCGCGAGTACAACCTGCTCTACGGCCTCACGCGGCAGCGCGAGCGCCTCATGAAGCCCGACGCGCTCGTCTGCCACCCCGGCCCCATCAACCGCGGGGTGGAGCTGGACAGCTACATGGCCGACCACGCCGAGCGCTCGATCATTCTCGACCAGGTGTATGCGGGCGTGCTCGTCCGCATGGCCGCCCTGTACCTTTTGCTTGGAGGGAGCGAAGATGGCTTTGCTGCTTAAGAACTGCCACGCGATAGACCCGCAGGTGGGCCTGGACGAGACGTGCGAGATCCTCGTGCGCGACGGGCGCATCGTGGAAGTGGGCCACGGCCTTTCCATGCCGAAGGGCGTGGAGCGCGACTTGGGCGGCAAGGTGGTCGTGCCCGGTTTGGTGGACATGCACGTGCATCTGCGCGAGCCGGGCTTCGAGCAGAAGGAGGACATCGCCTCCGGCACGCGCGCGGCGGCCCGCGGCGGCTTCACGGCGGTGTGCTGCATGCCGAACACCAAGCCCGTCATCGACAACGCGGTGGGCGTGGAGTACGTGCAGGCCCGCGCCGAGGCCGTGGGCAAGTGCCGCGTGCACGTGGCGGGCGCCTGCTCGCAGGGCCTGAAGGGCGAGACGCTTTCCGAGATGGGCGACATGGCGGCGCATGGCGCGGTGGCCTTCACCGACGACGGGCGCGGCGTGCAGGGCGCGGGCATGATGCGGCGCGTCATGGACTACGCGGCCCCGCTCGGGCGCGTGGTCATGAGCCACTGCCAAGACGAGGATTTGGTGGGAGAGGGCCAGGTGAACGAGGGCGTGGCCTCCACGCGGCTGGGCATGCTCGGCTGGCCGGCGGCCGGCGAGGAGATCCAGATCGCCCGCGACATAGCGCTCTGCCGCCTGACGGGCTGCCCGCTGCACGTGCAGCACCTGACCACGGCGCGCGCCCTCGGCCTCGTGCGCGCCGCGAAGGCCGAGGGGCTGCCGGTGACCTGCGAGGTGACTCCGCACCACCTGTTCCTCACCGAGGACGCCATCGGCGACGACTACGACACCTCGTTCAAGGTGAACCCGCCCCTGCGCACCGCCGAAGACGCGGAGGCGCTGGTGGAGGGCGTGAAGGACGGCACCGTGGACGCCATCGCCACCGACCACGCCCCGCACGCCGACTTCGAGAAGGACCGCGAGTTCGAGCTGGCCCCCTTCGGCATGGTCGGACTGGAGACGGCGCTGGGGCTGGTGATCACGCATCTGGTTGCTCCGGGCATCATCACGTGGGCGCGCGCCGTGGAGCTTCTGGCCGTGGCCCCGCGGCGCATCCTGCGCCTGCCGCGCGTGGCGCTGGAGGCGGGAAGCGTGGCCGACCTCACGGTCATCGACCCGGACGCCGCCTGGACGGTGGACGCGGCGCAGTTCGCGAGCAAGGCGAAGAACTCGGGCTTTCTGGGCGCCGGGCTTGTGGGTCGCGCCACCGACGTCTACGTGGGCGGCTACGCCACCTTGGAGGACGGCGCGATAGTGGAGTAGGCCGCGCCGCGTGCCGGCGCGGCGGCTCCCGCCGCGCTTCCCCGGCTGCACGGGAAGGGGTCATGCGCGCCGGCGCGCATGACCCCTTCCGTTTTGTCGGCCGCCATGCGGCCCGCACATGGATTGTGCGGAAATGCTTGGAATCGCGCGCCCGCGCGGCCTTCGGGGGCGGCCTTGGTGCATAATAGGTTACAGCAAGAGGCGAGGGCGGCAGGGCTGCGGGCGAGAGGGGCTTCATGGGCAGATCGGGCGGCGGAGGCGGCGGCTTCGGCGGCGGTTTTTCGGGCGGGGGCGGCTTCGGCGGAAGCTTCTCCGGCGGCGGGGGCCGCTCGGGAGGCTTCGGGGGCTTCGGCGGCGGCCGTTCCGGCGGGTTCGGGGGCACTCCCTTCGGCGGCGGGCACGGCTCTGGCGGCAACGGCTTTCTGGGCGGGCTGATTCTGGGCCAGCTCCTGGGCGGCCGCGGCTCCGGGGGCGGCGGCCGCCAGCCCGCCCCTCCGCAGGGCGGCTCCGGCGGCCCTTCGGGACAAGGCGGCCCGTCGGGGCGCGGCTGCGGATGCGGCACCGCGTTCGCCATCCTGGCGTGCGTGCTGTTCGTGCTCCTGGCCTTCTGGGCCCTCTCGGGCGGCGGCTGCTCGTCGGCAGGCGTGGCGGCCTCCACCGTGGAGCGCGAGGCTCTGCCGGCAGGCGCGGCCACGGAGACCGCCTACTACACCGACGCAGACGGCGGCTGGGTGGTCAACCCCTCCAAGCTGGAGGATGGCATGCGCGCGTTTTACCGGGAGACGGGCGTGCAGCCCTACCTGTACATCCTGCCGAACGGGCAGGAGACGTCGGGCGCGGCGCTCACGGAGCGGGCGCAGGAGCTGTACGCTGATCTGTTCTCCGACGACGCGCACTTCCTGCTGGTGTTCTGCGACGACGGCAAGGGGTCGTACAACTGCGGCTACTGGATGGGCGACGCCGCGCGCACCGTGCTCGACGACGAGGCCATCGAGATATTCGCGGGCTATCTGGCGCAGAACTACGCCGACTACAGCCTCACCGAAGACGAGCTGTTCTCCAACGCCTACCGGCAGACGGCCGAGCGCATCATGCAGGTGACCACATCGCCGGTGGTGTACGTGGCCGCGGCGCTCGCGGTCGTGGTGGTGGCCGCGGTGGCGTTCGCGCTGGTACGCCGCCGCCAGCAGCGCAAGAAGGAGGAAGCCGAGCGCATGGAGCGCATTCTGGACACGCCGCTTGAGAAGTTCGGCGACAAGGATGTGGAAGACCTCGCGCAGAAGTACGAGGACAAGTAGGCCGCAAGGCCGGATAGGAGAGAGACCATGGGTATGCTCGACCGCTTTGCCGACATCGTCAAGGCGAACATCAACGACTTGCTGGACAAGTGCGAAGACCCCGCCAAGATGATCGACCAGTACCTGCGTGACCTGACGGAAAACCTCGCCGAGGTGAAGCAGGAAACCGCCGGCGTCATGGCCGAGGAGGCGCGCACCAAGCGCATGGTGGACGAGAACGCCGCGGAGGTCGCGCGCTACGACGGGCTGGCCCGCAAGGCGCTCGAGGCGGGCAACGAGGACGACGCGCGCACGTTCCTGGCCAAGAAGCAGCAGCTTGCCGCCAAGGCCGAAAGCCTCGAGGCCACCTATGCGGCCGCGCGCGAGAACGCGGCGAAGATGCGCCAGATGCACGACAAGCTGGTGGGCGACATCGAGACGCTCAACGCCCGCCGCGAGGCCGTGAAGGCCAAGGTGGCCGTGGCCCGCACGCAGGAGAAGGTGAACGAGTTCGCCTCCACCGCCGACAAGACGGCCGGCGCCATGAGCGCGTTCGAGCGCATGGAGGCGAAGGCCGACCAGATGCTCGACCGCGCGAACGCCATGAGCGAGCTGAACCAGCCGCCGGCAGACGAGGCCCGCGCGCTGGAGGAGAAGTACGCCGGCGCCGTTAGCGACGCCGCGGTGGAAGACGAGCTGGCCAAGCTGAAGGCGGAAATGGGCCTGTAGGGGCGCCGCCCCGCCCCGCGCCCACCCGGCGGGGGGCGGGGAAAGCCTGCGCGTGCGCGGAGAGTCGTGCGCATGCGCCGCAGGCGGATCCCGGCGCCGCCTGCGTGCAGCGTGTGGCTTCGGAGTGCTCTGCCGCAGGCAGCCGGCAAGGCACTGGGCGAGGGCGTCGGCGTGCTCCCTGCGACCGCCGCCTTGCCGCGCGCGACCGGCCTGCGGGCGTGCGTGTGGCGCAAAATGCGCATTTTGCCGCCGAATTGAAGGAAATGCGCCATTCTCCCGCAACCTCGGCCCGTCTGGACGTATACTGTTTCCCGGCCTTTAAAGGGCGGTCCCGTGAGACCGACAAGGTGCGCAACATACCCCTGCATTCGTGCGCCTCGTCATAGGATTGAGGCGCTTTTTGTAGGCGCGTTGCCCGGGTGGAAGGAACAGGGTTGAGCGACATCAGCGACATGCTCGTGAAGGGAACATCGAAGGCGGCGGGGAGAAGCGCCCTGCTGGTGCTCGAGGACGGCGCGGCGTTTCGCGGCACGGCTCGTTCGGGCGCGGGCGAGGTCTTCGGCGAGATATGCTTCAACACCTCGCTCGAGGGGTACTTGGAGGTGATCACCGACCCGTCCTACGCCGGGCAGATCGTCGCCATGACGTATCCCCAGATAGGCAATTACGGCGTGAACCCGGAGGATTGCCAGTCGGATGCGCCGGCGCTGCGCGGGCTGGTGGTGCGCGACCTGTGCGCCACGCCCTCGAACTGGCGCAGCCGCCTCTCGCTGCCGGAGTACCTGGAAAGCCACGGCATCTTGGCCGTCGAGGGCGTTGACACGCGCGCGCTCGTGCGCCACGTGCGCGACCACGGCGCCCAGCGCGCCGTGCTCTCCACCGAGGACGCCAGCGTGGAGAGCCTGCTCGCCAAGGTGCGCGCGAGCAAGTCCATCGTCGGGCAGAACCTGGCCGCCACCGTCTCGTGCGCGGCGCCCCACGCCGTTGGCGCCGACGACCTGCCGCAAAGCCATGCGTTCGCGGTGACGCCGCCCGCACCTGCGCGCTTTTCCGTGGTGGCCTACGACTGCGGCGCCAAGAAGTCCATCCTGCACAACCTCGTGCGCTCGGGGTGCGCCCTCACGGTGGTGCCGTGGGACACGCCGGCCGAGGAAGTGCTGGCCCTGCACCCCGACGGCGTGTTCCTCTCCAACGGCCCGGGCGACCCCGAGGCGGTGGCGGGAACCTACACGCAGGTGGAGAAGCTTCTGGGGCAGGTGCCCGTGTTCGGCATCTGCCTGGGGCACCAGATGATGAGCAAGGCGGCAGGTGCCGCCATCGAGAAGCTGAAGTTCGGCCACCGCGGCGGCAACCATCCGGTCATGAACCTGCTCACCGGGCGCGTGGAGATCACGGCGCAGAACCACGGGTTCGGCCTGGTGTTCCCCAGCCTGGGGCCGCTGGTGCCGGAGCTGTCGGGCGGCTTCAAGGGGCACGAGGACGACCTGCGCTTCTGGGCGCGCGCCCGCATCGCGCCCGTGGTGCAAAACGAGCGCTTCGGGCGCATCCGCCTCACGCACGTGAACCTGAACGACGGCACGGCGGAGGGCATCGCGTTTCTGGACATCCCGGCCTTCTCGGTGCAGTACCACCCCGAGGCCTCGCCCGGCCCCACCGACGCCCACTACCTGTTCACCGCCTTCTCTCGCCTGATGGAAGGCCGCGAGGACTACCTGGACATCGACATAGCCGCCGACCGCCTGGCCGGCTGGGAGTTCGGGTCGGGAAAGGGGGCCTCCCATGCCTAAGAGGACCGACATCCAAACCATCCTGGTCATCGGTTCCGGCCCCATCGTCATCGGGCAGGCGTGCGAGTTCGACTACTCGGGCGCGCAGGCGTG
>CAJFUR010000098.1 GCA_904420215.1 uncultured Eggerthellaceae bacterium | reverse complement strand
GCAGGACAAGCTGGGCAAGCGTCCCGACCAGCTTTCCGGCGGCGAGCAGCAGCGCGTGTCCATCGCGCGCGCCATCGTGAACCGCCCGCCGCTTCTGGTGTGCGACGAGCCGACGGGCAACCTGGACCCGCAGACCTCGCGCGGCATCATGGACCTGCTCGAGCGCATCAACCGCACCGGCACCACCGTGCTCGTGGCCACGCACGACCGCGAGATGGTGGACAACATGCGCAGGCGCGTCATCGCGCTCGACCGCGGGCATCTGACCCGCGACCAGGACCGGGGGGTGTACGGTTTCGATGTCTAGTCTGGCTTACTTCTTCAAGGAGTCGTTGCGCGGGTTCACGCGCAACCTTTCCACAACGCTTGGATCCATCATCACGATTTTCCTGTCGCTGCTGATCATTGGCGTGTTTCTGGTGGGCGGCATCATGGTGGACAACATCATGAAGTCGGTGGAGAGCGAGGTGTCCATCACCGCCTACGTGGCCGACGACGCCTCGGATGCCGACATCAGGGAGGTCGAGGACTTCATCGGGGGGCTCGAGGGCGTGGCCTCGGTGTCCTTCACCACCAAGGAGGAAGCGCTCGAGAGCTTCAGCGCCACGTCGGGCGCCGACATCATAGAATCGCTCGACGGCATGAACCCGCTGCCGGCCTCCATCGACGTGGAACTCGTGGACCCGCAGATGGTGGAGGACGTGGCCGCACAGATAGAGGCCAACCAGACCTTCCGGGCCATCTGCGACGAGCCGGACGACCCATCGCAGTCGCTGCTGTACGGGCAGGGTTCGGTGGAACGCCTGTTCCAGCTGACCAACTACGTGCGCTACATCGGCATCGCGCTCATCGCGCTTCTGATCTTCATCGCCATGGTGTTCATCAACAACACCATCCGCCTGGCCATTCTGGCGCGGCGCAAGGAGATCGCCATCATGCGCCTGGTGGGCGCGTCGAACGGCTTCATCCGCGGACCCTTCCTCATGGAGGGCGCGCTGCACGCCATCATCGGCTCGCTTCTGGCCGTGGGCGTGCTGGAGCTTCTGCGCAACTTCGCATTGCCGAAGCTGCAGGGGGCGCTCAGGTTCCTGCCCTTCGATGCCAGCCTGCAGACCTTCCTGGCCATCTATGCCGCCCTGGTGGTGGCCGGCCTGGTGATCGGCCTCATTGGCTCGGCCTTGGCCATGCGCCGCTATCTGAAGGTGTAGCGGGCGGCGGTCGGGTCTGGCGGGCGCACCATGAAGCACGGCGACAAGACAGCTGTAGAGAAGGCGCGGAGGGCGCGCGAGCGCAACCAGCACCTCGCGCGCGTCCTGGGCCTGGTCGTCATCGTGGCCGTGGCGTTCGTGGCGGGCTTCCTCGTGCGGGGCGAGGGCGCCTTCCTCGCCACGCTCGGGTTCCCCACGGCCGGCGAGGAGGCGAACGCCCCCGCTTCCGGGCAGGCGGGCAAGTCTACCTTCGACTCGGTTTCCGCGCGCGTGAGCGAGGTGGAGGACGTGCTCGCCGGCAACAGCGTGGTGTCCTACGACCTCGACGCCGCCACGGCCCAGGCGCTCGCGGCGTTTTCGGCCGCCACCGAAGACGACTACCTGACCTACTTCGACCCGGCGCGCTACGAGCTGTACGTGCGCGAAAGCGCCGAGGACTCGCATGCGGGCATCGGGGTGCTGTTCTCCGAGTACGACGGGCGCGCCTACGTCTCCGACGTGTTCGAAGGGTCGTCGGCGGCGGCGCAGGGCGTGCAGCAGGGGGACTTCGTGGCGGCCATCGACGGCGACGACTCGCACGAATGGTCGATGACCGAGACGGTGAAGGCGCTTTCGCGCGAGGACGGCGCGACGGCGGTGGTCACGTGGATGCGCCCGTCCACGCAGGAGGCGGACTCCGGCGAGGAGTTCACCACCACGCTGGAGTGCTCCACCTATGCGGTGCCCAACGTGACGACGGAGCTTGCCGGCACCGTGGGCTACATCAAGCTCAAGCAGATCACGCAGAACGCCGACGACCTGGTGGACGAGGCGGTGGCCAGCCTGACCGCGCAGGGCGCGACCTCGTTCGTGCTCGACATCCGCGACAACCCCGGCGGCTACCTGACGCAGGCGGTGGACGTTGCCAACCTCTTCGTGAAAAGCGGCGTGATCGTGGAGATCGAGACGCTCGACGGCTCCACCACCAAGACGGCCACGGGCGCGGTGGCGACCGACGCGCCTCTGGTGGTGCTCGTGAACGGCTACACCTCCGCGGCGGCCGAGGTGCTCGCCGCCGCATTGCAGGACAACCAGCGCGCCCAGGTGGTGGGCACGCAGACGATGGGCAAGGGGTCGGTGCAGGTGGTGCGCGAGCTGTCGTTCGGCGGCGCGCTGCGCTACACGGCGGCCTACTACAAAAGCCCCCTCGGCCACGACATCGACGGCGTGGGCGTGCTTCCCGACAAGACGGTGGCAGCCGGCAGCGCTGCGAGCGACGCCCAGAAGCGCCTCGCCTTGGAAACGGCCGAATCGCTGGTGCAGGGGTAGCCCCCGTGGCCCGTTCGCGCTCGCACACGCGGCGTTCCGCCCGCGCGAACCCGCGCGGCGTGCTGTCGGTGCACGGCGGGGGATACGGGTTCGTGCAGACTTCCGAAGGGGAGTTCTTCGTGCCGGCCTCCAAGATGGGCGGCGCCTTCGACGGCGACGTGGTGGAGTTGGCGGCCCTGCCGCAGGAACGCCGCCGCGGCTCCGGCGGCGGGCGCGCGGCCGGCGGGCCGCCCGCCCCGTCCCGGCAGAGGCCCGCAGCGCGCGTCGTGCGCGTGGTGGAGCGGGCGTGCGACACGCTGGTTGGGCGCTACGAGGTGGCCGAACCGTTCGGCGTGGTAGTGCCCGAAGACCCGCGCATCCCCTACGACATCTTCACCCGCCGCGCCGACCGGCCCGACATAGAGGACGGCGCGCTCGTGCGGGTGCGCATAGAGTCCTATCCCACGCGCCACACGGCGGCCACCGGCGTGGTGGAGGAAGTGGTGGGGCGCACCGACGACGCAGGCGCGGGCGTGGAGGTGGTCATTGCGCGCCACCGGCTGGAAACCGCCTTTTCCGAAGACGCCCTCGCCGAGGCGCGCGCCGCCGTGCTCGATGAGGAGGGCGCGCTTGCGGCCGGCTACCGCGACCTGCGCGGCCGCCTCACGTTCACCATCGACCCCGCCGACGCGCGCGACTTCGACGACGCGCTTTCTTTGGATTCCGTCGTTTTGCCGAACGACGGAACCGCCGATGCTACGAACGACCTGTGGATGGACGAGAGCGCTCCGAGGGAAGAGCTCCCCTGTCATCCCGAGCGGAGCGGCGAAGCCGCGGAGTCGAAGGATCTCTGCGGCCGCCGCGTGTGGCGGCTGGGGGTGCACATTGCGGACGTGTCGCACTACGTGCCGTGGGACTGCGCGCTCGACCGCGACGCACGGCGGCGCGGGACGAGCGTGTATCTGGTGGACCGCGTGGTCCCCATGCTGCCGCACGAGCTGTCGGGGGAGCTGTGCTCGCTCAAGCCCGGTGAGACGCGCCGCGCCATGACGGTGGATTTGTATTTGGACGACGCGGGAGAACTGGCGGGCTACGAGGTCTACCCCTCCCTCGTCCGCTCGGACGCGCGCCTGACCTACGACGAGGCGCAGCGCCTGCTGGAAGCCGCTTCCGGCCCCGCCTCCGCCTCCGACGGCCCTGCTGCCGGAGGCGCCGGGGCGGCGGGGGAGGGCGCGCGTGCGGAAGGGGCGCACGGCGGCGAAGGGGGCGGCCCCGCCGCCGCGCCAGCAGCCGCCGCGCCCGGTGCGGGAGCGCCCGGTGCGGGAGCCGGCCCGATCGCCCGCCGCCTCGCGGCGCTCTCCCGCCTTGCGAAGAGGCGCGCGGCCATGCGCGCGGCGGCGGGCGGCCTCGACTTCGACACCGCCGAGGCCAAGGTGCGCCTCGACGCCGAGGGGAGGCCCGTGGCCATCGACCTTCGGCGCAAGACCGACGCGACCTCGCTGGTGGAAGAGGCCATGATCCTTGCGAACGAGACGGTGGCGCGCCACTTGAAGGAGCGCTCCTTCCCCTCGCTCTACCGCGTGCATGAAAGCCCCGACGTCGGCGACTTGGCGGCGCTGGTGCCGCTTCTGCAGGAGTTCCCGTGGTTCGCGGAGATCGACGCGGCGCGTTTCGCGGCGGGCGATCCCCACGCCCTGCAGCGCGCGCTTGCCGAAAGCGCCGCCCGCCCCGAGGGCGCGCTGGTGTCCACGCTCCTTCTGCGCTCTATGAAGCGGGCGGTGTACCGGGAGCGGGCCGAGGCGCACTACGGGCTTGCGAGTGAGGTGTACACCCATTTCACCAGCCCCATCCGCCGCTACCCCGACCTCGTGGTGCACCGGATGCTGAAGGCGCAGCTCTCGCGCCGCCCGGAGAAGTTTGACCAGGAGGTGGCGGCCCTGCCGTGGATTGCCGAGCATTCGTCGGCGCAGGAGCGCGTGGCCGACGCCGCCGCGCGCGAGTCGCAGGAGCTGAAGATGGTGGAGTACCTGCAGCGCGACGTGGGCCGCGCCTTCCCGGCGGTGGTTTCGGGCGTGGCCGCGTTCGGGTTGCACGTGCGGCTGGAGAACACGGCCGAGGGGTTCCTTCCCGTGCGCGCGCTGGGCCGGGAGTACTTCGCGTTCGACCCGGCGCGCCACGTCCTGTACGGCGAGGACACGGGCGCGGCGTACCGGCTGGGGCAGCGCGTGGCCGTGGTGCTGGTGGCGGCGGACCCCCGCACGCGCACGCTCGAGTTCCGGCTGGCGGCGGGCAAGGACGAAGGCGCTCCCCGCCGGTGACGGGCGGCGTCAGCCGCGGCCGTTCCCGCGGCCGCTTTCGCGCCGCAGCATGGAGACGCCCCCGCCGGTGACGGGCGGCGCGCGCAGGGGCGGATGCGCCCGCGCGCGCTTTTCCCGGATAGCCGGCGTGTCGGGCCGGGACGCTGCCCGCCTGCCGCCGGCTTGTCGCCGGCGGGGCGTCAGGCCAGGAGGCTGCCCGCGCCCTCGCCGGGGGTGACCGAGAATACCTGCTCCACGTGCAGGTAGCACACGCCCTTGCTCGTGTAGTCGTAGCCCATGGAGCTGAGGATCTCGTGCACCTGCGCGGCCACCGCCTCGTAGCGCGGTCCCTCGTCCTCGTAGGTCACGGTGCCCTTCACCTGGAAGCCGCCCTCCTCGTCCCATACGGACAGAGCCGCGCGGGGGTTTTCCCGCAGGTTGGCGAGCGTCTTGTTCAGGTACTGGTCGGACACCATGACCGTCTCGGCATCGAGGGCCTGCTTCATGCTCACGGGCACGACGTTGGGCGTGCCGTCGGGCGAGCAGGTGGAGAACGCGGCGGCGTAGGCGTTGTTGATCAGGTCTTGGCAAGCCTGCGGCATCTTGGCCATGAAAGCCCCTTTCCTCGCGGTGCGGATGGCGCCGGGGCGCTTCCCTGCAGGGGGCTTCCGCACTTCCCGGCCGCCCCGGCCGGGAAGTGCAAAACCGCCCCGGAATGCGCCCCGGCGCGCCTTGCGTCCGATTCTAGCCGACGGTGACCTCCGTGCAAACCACCGGAACCGGGTTTTTCAGGCAGTCGCCCACCGGGCAGCGCTCCTCGGCAAGCTGCGCCAACGCGCGCGCCTTCTCTTCGTCGTCGCACTGCAGGCGCACCTTGAAGCGCACCTCCTGCAGGCCGTTGCGCACGTTGGGGTTTATGCCCATGAAGCCGTCCGTGTCCAGGTCGCCCTCCACTTCCATCTGCACGCCCTCCACGTCGATGCCTTGGGCATGCGCGAATATGAGCGTCGCGATGGACTGGCAGGCGCCGAGCGCGCACAGCAGGCCCTCGACGGGGTTCATGCCGGTGTTCGCGCCGCCGGCCTCCTCGGGCTCGTCGAAGACGATCTCGAAGCCGCGGGTGCCTGCCTTCACCTGCAGCCCGGTTCCCGTGCTCGAAACGTTGACGGTGGTGGTGGAAAGCATGGTGGTCCTCCTTTTTCGGATTCGTTTGGCCGGGCACGTCCGCGTGCGGCGGCCTTTCCTTTGTGCGGCGCGCGGCGCTAGGCCACGGCGTAGATGGCTACGGCGGGGTCGGCCCGCCTTCGCTTGCTTGCGGCGTCAATGCGCTTGACTGCCTCAAGTTTAGAAAGGCCGCTCGGCAATGTTAAGATATAAGCAAGTTTTTAAGTCGCTCAATATTTTTTGAGCGACTTCACGCAGGCGCCCGCGTGGGGTAGGCTGGCACCCGATGGCGTTTCGCGCCGCAGGGCGCGGGCGCGGGAAGGGGAGGTGGCGCATGGCGTACCGGCGCAAGCTGGAAAAGGACATACGGTGCCCGCTCGAATACGGCTTGGACGTGTTCGGGGGCAAGTGGAAGTCGCGCATCCTGTGCGTCCTTTCCGACGGGCAGCTGCGCTACAGCGAGCTGCGCGGCGAGATGGCCGACGTGACCGACGCGGCGCTGGCCATGGCTCTCAAGGATCTGGCGGGCAGCGGCCTTGTGGAGCGCCGGCAGTACGAGGAGATCCCCCCGCGCGTGGAATACCTGCTCACGGACAAGGGCCGCTCGGTCATCCCGGTCCTGCAGCACATCTGCCAGTGGGCGGGCCTGTACTACCGCAAGGGCGCGGAGGGTTCGGGCACGCTTGCGCGCTGCGAGCGCTGCGACTACCGGGGATAGGCGCGGAGTGCGGCGGACGCCCGTTTCCGGTGTGCGGCTGGCCGGCGGGCGGCCGCGCACCGGCCAGCCGCCCGACCTTGCGGCTGCTTCGCGTGGCGGCGCCGTTTCGGGAAGCCGCACGGCGCGCCCCGGCGTTGCCACGCGGCTTCGCTGCGGGTTGCGGCTTTCCGCGGCATCGCGGCACCCGGCGGCCGATAGTTTGACCGTCGAAGGAAATTTGCTACGATAGGGGCCGTGCGCACGGGGTGCGCCGCGCCTGCCCCGGCGGGGGCGGGCGCGTGGACGATGCCGGTGGAGGATGCCGCATGCCCGAAGACCGAGAAACGACTGCAGGCCGCCCGCAGGACGCGCGCGGGGGTGCTGTTGCCGCGCCCACGCGCGGGGAGGCGGGCGCGCCGCGTCCGGCCGCCGGCATGCGCGAAGGCGGCCCGCTTGCAGGCGCCGCTGCTGCCGCCGCGGGCGCAGGCGCCGCAGGCATGCGCGCGGACGACGCCGCGCGCCGGCGCGACCGGATAGACCGCCTGCTTTCGGGCACCTTCGACGCCATCCTGCGCGTCGAGGAGAACTCGTTCGACAACCGCCTGACGCGCGGGCTCACCATCACCGAGGTGCACACCATCGTGGCGATGGGGCTGTACGAGCGCAACCCCATGAACGTGGTGGCCGCGCGGCTGGGGGTGACGCTCGCCACGCTCACGACGGCGGTGAACAAGCTGGTCGCCAAGGGGTTCGTGGAGCGCACGCGCGCCGAGGACGACCGGCGCAAGGTGATGGTGTCCCTCACGAAGCGCGGCAGGCAGGTGCTGCGCGCGCACGGGCTTTTCCACCGCCAGATGATGGAAGGGGCGCTCGCCGACCTCACGGAAGAAGAGGAGCGGGCATTCGCCGCCGGCCTGGCGAAGGTCAAGCGCTTCTTCGACGAGCAGGCGTGAGGGGGCGCCTGCGGGCGGGGCCGCGCGCCTTCGGACGCGTCCGGCATTCCCCGCCGTGTCTGCGCGCGGCGCCGTTGCACCCGCCCGCGGGCGGCGGCGCGCTTGTGGCCCGTGTGGGCCTGCACGCTCCCCGCGTCCTCCGCGCGCTCCCCGCGCAGATATCGTGAAAGCCCTTGCAATCGCCTGCACGCGCACCTACCATGCATGATTACTTTGATTATCAAACTATTGTCGGCGCCGAAGCGCCGGCACGCGCCCCGGCGGGGCGTGGCAACCCAGAAAGGAAACGCCAATGGCAACCATCGACATCGTCAAGGAAGTGCTGAGCGAGAACCTGGACATCGAAGGCGACAAAGTCACCGACGACGCCACGTTCGACTCGCTGGGCGTGGACTCGCTCGACATGGTGGAGCTGGTGTGCGACCTCGAGGAGAAGTGCGGCATCGAGTTCGGCGAGCCCGAGGGCATCCAGACGGTGGGCCAGCTGGTCGCCCACATCGACTCCCTGAAATAGCGCCCCGACGCCCGCTTCGCGCGCGGGCAGGGCACGGTGGCATGCGGGCGGGAGATGGGCGATGGCCTGCATGGCGCCCGCCTCGCGCGCGCGGGGCACGGTGGGGGAAAGAGGCGGCGCGGGCGTGCCGCGCCGGTTGAGAGAAAGGGAACGGCGAGCATGAAGACACGGGTGACCGAGCTTCTGGGCATCGAGGTGCCCATCATCCAAGGCGCCATGGCGCGCATCGCCAACGCGAGCCTTGCCGGCGCGGTGAGCAAGGCGGGCGGCCTGGGCATCATCGCCTGCGGCGGCGCGCCGCTTTCGTGGATAGAGGAGCAGGTGAGGATCGCCCGTTCCATAACCGACAGGCCCATCGGCGCGAACGTCATGCTGATGGACCCGAACGCCGCCGAGGTGGCCCGCCTGCTCGCCGAGCTCAAGGTGGACGTCATTGCCACGGGCGCGGGCAGCCCGGCGAACTACATGGAAATGTGGAAGGAAGCCGGCATCAAGGTGGTCCCGGTGGTGGCGCAGGTGGCGCACGCGGTGCGCATGGAACGCCTCGGCGCCGACGCCGTGGTGGCGGAAGGCACCGAGTCGGGCGGCCACATTGGCGAGCTGACCACGATGGCGCTTGTGCCGGCCGTGTGCGACGCGGTGTCCATCCCCGTCATCGCTGCCGGCGGCGTGGCGGACGGCCGCGGGATGGCGGCCGCCTTCGCGCTCGGCGCCGAGGGCGTGCAGATTGGCACGCGCTTCCTCACGGTGGACGAGTGCACCGTGGCCGACGCCTACAAGGAGCGCGTGCTGGCGGCCAAGGACTCGGACACCATCGTGACCGGCCGGGGCAGCGGGCATCCGGCGCGCTGCCTGAAGAACAAGTTCTCGCGCGGCGTGCGCAAGCTGGAGGCGGACATGGAGAAGAACGGCGCCGCCTTGGAGGAGATGTATCTGGGCTCCCTGCGGCGCGCGGTGGAAGGCGACGTGGACAACGGCTCCATGATGGCGGGGCAGGTGGCCGCCCTCGTGCACGAGCGCGGGACGACCGAGCAGGTCATTGCGGACTTGGTGGCGCAGGCCGAGGAGCTTTCCACGTTGGGGCTCGAGGGCTTGGCGGCCGAGCGCGCGCGCCGCGCGCAGGCGCGCTAGGACGGGGGCGCGCATGGAGAAGCGAACCGGCGTGCCCGAGGGCGCCCAGGCGCCGGCCACATCCGGCGTTCCCGGAGCCGCGGAGCCTGCAGTCGACGCCGCGCGCGGCATCCCGGCGCTGCCGCCCGAGGCGCCCGTCTTTATGTTTTCCGGGCAGGGGGCGCAGAAGCCCGGCATGGGCGCGGACGTGGCCGACGTGCCGGAGGTGGCACGCGCGCTCGCATGCGCTTCGGACGTGTTCGGCTTCGACGTGGCCGCCCTCATGGCGCACGCGGACGAGCGGGAGCTTTCCGACACGCGTCACGCGCAGCCGGCGCTCTGCGCGCTTTCGGTGGGGCTTGCCCGCGCGCTCATGGCGCGGGGGGTGGCACCCTCGGCGGTGCTGGGGTTCTCGCTGGGGCAGGTGAGCGCGCTGGCCATTTCCGGCATGCTCTCCGACGAGGCGACTTTCGCTTTGGCGAAGGCGCGCTCGGAGCTCATGGCGCAGGCCGCCGAGGAACGCCCCGGCGGCATGAGCGCGCTTCTGAAGGCCGACGCGGAAAGCGTGCAGGCGCTCTGCGCCGAGCAGGCGCAGGGCGACGTGCTGGTGCCGGCCAACTACAACTGCCCGGGACAGGTCGTCGTGGCGGGCACGCAGGCCGCCCTCGCGCGCGCCGAGGCGGCGTGGGAGGCGCAGGGCGGGCGGTTTTCCCGCCTCGCCACCTCGGGGGCGTTCCACAGCCCGCTCATGGCCTCCGCCGCCGAAGGGCTGCGCGCGTATCTGGAGGGCGTGGAGTTCGCCCCGGCGGAAATCCCGCTCGTGTGCAACGTGGACGCCCGCCCGCTCGGGCCCGAACAGGCGCGCGACCACTTGGTGCGCCACCTGACCAGCCCCGTGCTCTTCCAGCAAAGCGTGCTCGCCCTCGCCGCGGCCGGCGCGCGCACGTTCGCCGAAGTGGGTTTCGGCGGCGTGCTCGCCTCGCTGGTGCGCCGCATCGACCGCGGGGCCGCGCGCGCGTGCATACAGGACCGTGCCAGCTTGGAGGCGTTCTGCGCGGAGCATGCGGCATCCCGCGCGCCGCAGGGCGCCCAGGGCGAGTAAGGAGTTGAGAATGGGAGACGAAACGCGCTTGCCGCGCCGCGCCGCCCTCGTCACCGGTTCGAGCCGGGGCATCGGGCGCGCCGTGGCCGAGGAGCTGGCGCGCGCCGGCTTCGACGTGTGCGTGAACTGCTCGGGCGAGAAGGGGCTTGCCGCCGCGCGCGATCTGGCCGACCGTTTGGCGGCGGAGTGCGGCGTGCGCGCCGTGGCGCACGCCGCCAACGTGGCCGACGCCGCCGAGGCGCAGGCGCTGGTGGACGCGGCCTGCGAGGCGTTCGGGCGCCTGGACGTGCTGGTGAACAACGCGGGCATCACGCGCGACGGGCTTCTGGCCCGCATGAAGGAGGAGGACTTCGACGCGGTGGTGGGGGTGAACCTCAAGGGCACGTTCAACTGCTGCCACGCCGCCGTGCCGCGCATGATGAAGCAGCGCTTCGGGCGCATCGTGAACATGAGCAGCGTGGTGGGCGTTGCCGGCAACGCGGGGCAGGCGAACTACGCCGCGTCGAAGGCGGGCGTCATCGGCCTCACGAAGTCCATCGCGCGCGAGGTGGCCTCGCGCAACATCACCGCCAACGCGGTGGCGCCCGGCTTCATAGAAACCGACATGACCGCCGCGCTCACCGACAAGCAGCGTGAGGCCATGGCCGGGCGCATCGCCGCGCGCCGCCTGGGTTCGCCCGAAGACGTGGCCGCGCTCGTGCGGTTCCTCGCAAGCGACGAGGCGGGCTACGTCACGGGACAGGTCATCTGCGTGGACGGGGGGATGTCGCTATGAGCGAGGCGTTGCAGCGTAAAGCCGCGGCGGGCGTGCAGACGCGCCGCGCCGACGGGACGCACCGCGTGGTTGTCACGGGCATGGGCGCCGTCACGCCTGCGGGCGTGGGGGTGGCGCCCTTGTGGGAGGCGGTCATGGGCCGGAAGTGCTGCATCGGGGAGGTGACGCGCTTCGACACCTCCGCCTACGAGGTGCACATAGCCGGCGAGGTGCGCGGCTTCGACGCCACCGAGCACGGGCTGACGAAGAAGGAGGCCCGCCGCTTCGAGCGCTTCGTGCAGTATGCCATCGTGGCCGCCGACGAGGCCATGGCGCAGGCGGGCCTGGACATGGAGCGCGAGGACGCCACGCGCGTGGCCTGCGTGTTCGGCACGGGCATCGGGGGCATAGACGAGTTGCAAAGCGGTTTTGCGACGCTTTCGGAAAAGGGTCCGAAGCGCGTGAACCCCCTGTTCATCCCCACGATGATAGGCAACATGGCGGCGGGCGCGCTTTCCATCCGCCACGGCTTCAAGGGCGAATGCCTGAACGTGGTGACGGCGTGCGCCACCGGCGCGCACTGCATCGGCACGGCGGTGCGCGACATTCGCCACGGCTACATCGACGCGGCGCTTGCCGGGGGCACCGAGGAAAGCGTCTCGCCCATCTGCCTTGCAGGCTTCGCCAACCTGGGCGCGCTCACGAAGGCCGAAGACCCCGCATGCGCGTCGCTTCCCTTCGACGCGCGCCGCGCGGGCTTCGTGGCGGGCGAGGGCGCCGGCGCCGTGGTGCTGGAGTCGCTGGAACACGCGCTCGCGCGCGGCGCGCACGTGCTCGCCGAGGTGACGGGCTTCGGATCGACGGGCGACGCCTACCACATGACCGCCCCCGCCCCGGACGGCGAGGGCGTGGTGCGCGCGATGCGCCAGGCGCTTGCGGAGGGCGGCTTTTCGCCCGAGGACGTGGGGCACCTGAACGCGCACGGCACGGGCACGCCCCCCAACGACGCCACCGAGGCGCGCGCGCTTCTGGAGCTGTGCGGGGAAGAGGCGGGACGCGCGGTGCCGGTGGTGTCCGTGAAGGGCACGACCGGCCACACGCTCGGCGCCGCCGGCGCGGTGGAGGCCATTGTGTGCGCGCTTTCCGTCATGAACGACTGCGTGCCGCCCACGGCGGGCTTTTCCGAGCCCGACCCGGAATGCCCCGTGAACGTGCTCGTGGAGGCGAAGACCGGCTACCCGCAGAAGGTGGCGCTCTCGAACTCCCTGGGGTTCGGCGGCCACAACGCGTGCCTGGCCATTTCGCCGTTTCGCCCGGAAGGGGCATAGGGCTGCCGCCGGGCCGCGGACGCTGCGGGCGCCCGGCCCGGTCCTCTTGGGGCCTGTGGGCCCCGAGCCGGATGCGCCGCCCCACCCCGTTTCCGCCGCCCGCCTTCCGCATCCTTGCCCTCCGTCCCCGCCGGCCGGTATGCTGGGGCGGGCGCCCCTCGGGCGTGGCGTGCGGCGCGCGTTCGGCATGACTCGAAAGGAACCGAACCATGGACATAACCTATCCCTGCGGGCGCGACGCGGTGGAGCGCGTGCTGCCGCACCGCGATCCGTTTCTGTGGGTCACGCGCGTGGTGGCGTGCGATCCGGGCGAGCGGGTGGAGGCGCAGCTGGACGTGGCGGCCGACCTGCCGCTGTTCCAGGGGCACTTCCCCGGGCACCCGGTGCTGCCGGGCGTGGTCATCATGGAGGCGCTCGCGCAGGCGGCGTCGTTTTGCATCCTGGTGGCGCGCGGGGCGGAAGGCTCGGTGGGCTTTCTCACCGGCATCGACGACGCGAAGTTCCGCCGGCAAGTGCTTCCGGGCGAGGTGCTGGACCTTTCCGCGCGCATCGTGAAGTCGTCCTCGCGCATGTGCGTGGCCGAAGTGGAGGCGCGCGTGGACGGGCAGGTGTGCGCCACCGCCACGCAGAAGTACGTGCTGGCGCCGGCGGGGAAGTAGCGGACGCGCCCCCGCAGGCGGGCGGGAAGGCAGACGAGGCGAAGCGCCGGCGCGGGTAAGCCGGCGGCGAAGGATGGGCACATGAAGAGCAAGAGGCAACAGGACTACGTCACGCTTTCTGCCGAAGGCGAGCTCGTCGTCTTGGAAGAGGGGGACGCCTCCAGCGGGCGCGCAGGCGTCCCCGACGCGTCCGACGTGGCCTACCGCCTGGCGCGCGTGGCGCAGGAGGCTGCGGCATGGGCGCGCACGCCGGCGCCGAACGCCATCGACGCGGCGGACACGTCGGCGTACACCGCCGTCCCCGAGGGCGCGGGCGCGCCCCATGTCGCGGCGCCGGACGCGGACGCGCCCGACACGCGCCCGCGGGCGCTCGTCATGACCCACGGCAAGGGCGCCAAGCGCATGCTGCAGGCGGCCGCCGAGGCGGGGTTCCAGGCGTGGGTGCCCTGCACGCAGGACCGCCGCTTCGAGGCGCACCTGAAGCTGGCGGGCGGGAGCGTGTCTTTGGGCGAGCGGTACTCCGACGCGCTGTTCGCGAACAGCTATGCGGTGCTGGAGGCGGCGCGGGAATGCGCGGCCTCCGTCATCCTCTTGGCCGACGAGGCGCTGCCCCTTGCCGAGGTGGACAGCTTCCTCGCGCGCGCCGCCGCGCGCGGCGTGCGGGTGTTCCGCCCCATGAGCGCAGACGCGCCCACCCTGGGCTGGATACTGTGCTCCACCGACCGCCCCGCCCCGCCCGAGGACGCCTGGCGCGCCTGCCCCCACTGCGGCCTCATGTTCGACGTGGCCTCGCTGGCGGCGGGGCACTGCACGTGCCCGGCGTGCGGGGGCTACTTCCGCATGTCTTCCGAGGAGCGCATCAACGACACGCTGGACGCGGGCAGCTTCGTGGAATGGGACGCGTCGCTGCCCGAAGCCGACCCGCTGGGCTTTCCCGGCTATGCCGAGAAGCTGGATGCGCAGCGCGCCAAGACCGGGCTTGCCGAGGCGGTGCGCACCGGGGAGGGGCGCATTGCGGGCCTGCGCGTGGCCGTGGGCATCATGGAGTCGCAGTTCTTCATGGGTTCCATGGGGTCCGTCGTGGGCGAGAAGCTGGCGCGGATGGTGGAGCGCGCCACCCGCGAAGGGCTGGCGGTGGTGGTGTTCGCCGCGTCGGGCGGCGCGCGCATGCAGGAGGGCCTGGTGTCGCTCATGCAGATGGCGAAGGTGTCCTGCGCGCTTTCGCGCCACGCCG
>CAJFUR010000097.1 GCA_904420215.1 uncultured Eggerthellaceae bacterium | reverse complement strand
GAGCCCGGCCGGCGTGTACGAGTACGAGGCCGCGCACGGCACCGTGCAGCGCCACTACTACAAGCACCTCAAGGGCGAGGAAACGTCTACGAACTCCGTGGCCACCATCTTCGCGTGGACGGGCGCCCTGCGCAAGCGCGGCGAGTTGGACGGCTTGGACGACCTCGTGGCGTTCGCGGACCGCCTGGAGAAGGCGACGCTCGACACCATCGAGGCCGGCGAGATGACGGGCGACCTCGCACGCATCACCACGCTTCCGAACCCGACGACGCTTTCCACCCGCGACTTCATCCTCGCCATCGCGAAGCGCCTGGCGGCGTAGGGAGGCGCTCCCGCGACGCCGCGTGCGCGCACGCGCCCGCTGTCGCGTTCGTTTTCGTTGACAAATGCGCAAAAGTGTCAATGATCGACTGACATGTCTTCGGGGCAGGAGTATCATGGTTCGGTATTTCGGCAGCCGTCGGAGAAGGGAAGTCGCGGGAACATGGGCAACGTGTGGCGGGTGTTCAAGCGCGACGTGCTGCGCCTGCTGAAAGTGCCGCCCGCGCTGGTGGTGGTCGTGGCTCTGCTGGTGCTGCCGTCGGTGTACACGTGGTACAACGTGGTCGGCTTCTGGGACCCCTATGCCAACACCGGGAACTTGCGCGTGTGCGTGGTGAACGAGGACGCGGGCGCGTCGAGCGAGCTGACCGGCGAGGTGCGCGCGGGCGACATGATTGTGGCCGAATTGCGCGAAAACCATCAGCTGGACTGGGTGTTCGCCGATCGCGAAGCCGCCATGGAACAGCTGCAGTCGGGGGAGAGCTATGCCGTGTTCGTGATCCCCGCCGATTTCAGCGAGCACCTGCTCTCGCTGACGACGGGCGATTTCGTGCAGCCGGAGATAACCTATTACGTGAACGAGAAGGCCGGCCCCGTTGCGCCGAAGATCACCGACACGGGGGCGTCCACCCTTGACGAAACCATCAACTCCGCGTTTGTGGCCACGGTGAGCGATGCGGTTGCCAAGGCACTTGACGAGGCGGCCGACGGGGCGCGCGACGACGCGGAGGCGGCGCGCTCGCAGGCGCAGCGGCAGGTGGAGGAAGCCCTGCAGGCGGTTGGCGGCGCCCGCTCGTCGGTTGAGGGCGTGGCGGACGCGGCCGACCGGGCGCAGGGCGAGGTGCAGAACGCCAAAGGCGCGCTGGACGCGGCGCGCGCGCAGCTGGAGGTCGCCCGCGACGCGCTTGCGGACGTGTCGCAGCTGACGGCGCAGCTGCAGGCCGAACTGGCGCACTTCGCGCAGGTGGCCGTGCCGGCGGTGGGCGAGGGCGTGCAGGGCGTGTCCGACGCGTCTACGAAAGCGCACGGGGCCATTGCCGACATGACGGCGGCCGCCGGCGAGGCGCGTGCGGGCATAGACGCGTCGATTGCGCAGGCGCGCTCGTGCGTGGAGGAGCAGCAGGCACTTGCGGCATATGTGCGCGGCTTGGCCGAGGCGCTTCCCGAGGGCGACCCCGCCAAGGACGCGCTCGCCCTTTTGGCCGACGACTTGGATGCGAGCGCGGGCGAGGCGCAGCAGGCGCTTGACGGCCTTTCGCAGTTGGGGGAGGAGGCCGAGCGGCTGTCCCAGTCCATCGGGCAGGCGAGCGACGCGCTCGACGCCGCCGTGCAGGCGGCCGCCGGGGCCACGCAGGCGTATGCCGACGAGCTTTTCGGGACGGCCGTTCCCGCCTTGAACCAGAGCCTCGCGCAGCTTTCGTCCGCCGCCGCGTCTCTGGGCGCGTCGGTGGAGGGGCAGGAGCTGCTGGTGGGGCAGGCGTCGCTGGCGCTCGACCAGCTGGACGCCACGCTGAAAACGGCGAAGGAGGCGCTTGGGCAAACCGGCGGGCTACTGGGGGACCTCGAGGCAGACCTTGGGGACGTGCGGACGGACGTGACGGCCTTGGGGGCGTCCGACGCCTTGGCGCAGCTGGCGGGAGAGGGCGGCTTGGATGCGGCGAAGGTGGCGGACTTCATGGGGTCGCCGACCGAAGTGGTGACGGAACGGCTGTACGCGCCCAACGCCTACGGGGCGGCCATGGCCCCGCTGTTCATGAACCTCACGTTCTGGATCGGCGCCTTCATGCTGATGGTCATCCTGCGGCAGGAAGTGGACGACGAGGGCGTGGCGCGCCTGACCATAACGCAGCGCTATCTGGGCCGCTTCGCGCTTCTGGCCGTGCTCGCCGTTTTGCAGGCGTGCATTTGCTGTGCGGGCGTGCTCGCCATTGGCGTGGAAACCGCCAGCGCCCCGGCGCTGTTCTTCGCGGCGGCGGTGGCGTCGCTTGCGTATCTGAGCATCGTCTACGCGCTTTCGACCACGCTGCAGCACATTGGCAAGGGGCTGTGCATCGTGTTGGTGTTCGCGCAGATTCCGGGTGCGACCGGGCTGTATCCCATCGAGATGACCTCGGGGTTCTTCCAAGCGGTCTATCCGGCCCTGCCGTTCACCTACGGCATCCGGGCCATGCGCGAGGCCATTTGCGGGTTCTACGGCAGCCATTACGCCGCTTCGCTCGGCGTGCTCGCGCTGTTCTTCGCGGCGTTCATGGCCATAGGCCTTCTGGTGCGGCCGCTCATGGCCAACGTCAACCGTATGGTGGCCGCGCAGGTGCGGCAAAGCGGCCTGTTCAACGGCGAGGACGTGGAGGTTCCGGCACGCCCCTACCGACTGTCGCAGCTGTTCTTCGCCCTGGCGGGCAAGGAGGCGTACCGCGAGCGGCTCCGCATGCGCTACGAGCGCTTCTCGCGCTGGTACCCGCGGCTGATGCGCGGCTCCGTGGCGCTGGGGGTTGCGGTGCCGGTGGCGCTGACCGTCGTCTTCGCGCTCACGCCGGCGGAAAAGGTGTGGCTTTTGACCGCCTGGCTGGTCTGGCTGGTTGCTGTCTTCGTGTTTCTGGCAGTGGTGGAAAGCATGCGCGCCGGCTTCGAGCGGCAGGCGAAGCTGGGCGCCATGACCGACGAGGGGCTGCTGGAGCTTGGCATGGGGCGCAACGCCATGGAGCGCGCCTGCGGCGACGGGCCGGATGCGGAAGGCGATGGGCCGGGTGCTGCGGGCAGCGAACCGGATGCGGCCGAGCCGGGGCCTGCGGCGGCAGGCGGGCCTGCGACAGGGGACGGGGCGTGCGCGCCCCCCGCGCCGGAGGAGGGCGGTCGCCGTGCATAACATTGCGCGCATCGTGAAAAGCGACGTCAAAAGCCTGTTCGCGAATGCCATGAGTGTCGTCATCGCCATCGGGCTGGTGGTGCTTCCCTCCCTTTTCGCGTGGTACAACGTGCTCGCGTGCTGGGACGTGTT
This sequence comes from uncultured Eggerthellaceae bacterium, assembly GCA_904420215.1. Lineage (GTDB taxonomy): Bacteria > Actinomycetota > Coriobacteriia > Coriobacteriales > Eggerthellaceae > CAJFUR01. The sequence continues at coordinate 29,168 of CAJFUR010000097.1, read as the reverse complement.
CGACAACACCGGAAACCTCAAGGTGGCGGTTGCGAACACCGACGAGGGCTACGAAAGCGACCTGATGCCCCTGCGCGTCAACGTTGGCGACCAGGTGATTGCGGCCTTGCGCGCCAACGACCAGATAGACTGGACGTTCACCACCGAGGAGGACGCGGTGGACGGCGCGCGGTCGGGGCGCTACTACGCGGCGGTGGTCATCCCCCGCAACTTCAGCCGCGACATGCTCACGTTCTACCAAAAGGACGCGCAGCGCGCGAGCATCGTCTACTACGTGAACGAGAAGAAGAACGCCATTTCCCCGAAGATAACCGACCAAGGTGCCGACACCGTGTCGTATCAGGTCAACCAGGTGTTCGTGGAAACGCTTTCCGAGATTTCCCTCGGCATGGCCGAGTCGCTTTCCCGCTACGCCGAGGATTCCGGCGCCGAGGGGCGCATCGCCGAGGTGGCGTCCCACGTGCGGGAGATGGGCGACGACATGGACCGGGCGGCGGACGTGCTGGAACTGTACGCCTCGCTTGCCGAAACGTCGCAGGCGCTCGTGGGCGACACGGCGCGCCTTGCGGAAGAGGCGCAGGGCCGGCTGGGCGACGGGGGCGAGGCCGCCTTGCAGGGCGTGCAGGCGGTCGCCTCGATGGCCGACGTGCTGAAGCAGTCGGCCGACGACCTCTCGGCGGCCCTTGCGGCGGGAAGCGGAAGCCTCGATGCGTTGGAAGACGCCGTGGATGGGCTGTTCGACGCCGCGTCTTCGGGGTCGGCCGAGGCCGTGGCGCAGATGCGCTCGCAGGCCGACGCGCTTGCGGCGCAGGCCGGCCGCTACCGCGACCTCGCCGATGCGCTGGAGGCCCTGCGCGGGCAAGTGCCCGAGGAAGACCGCGCCGCCATCGACGCGGCGGTCTCCCGGGCTAGGGCCGTGGCGGACCTGATGGAGGACATGGGCGGCAGCCTGCGCGACGCCGCCGACAGGCTGGAGGCGCAAAACGGCGACGTGCAGGCGCAGCATCGGGAGATAAGAGACGCGCTTGCGCAGGCCCGGGCCGGCGCCGCGGAGTTGCAGGCCGAGTTCGACGCCACCGTGCGCCCGAGCATGGAGCGGCTTGCCGGCGAGGTGGCAAGCCTTGCGGAGGGCGCAGGCGTGGGCATGGAGGGCGTGCGCGCCTCCGGCGCGGGGCTGGCCGACGCGGCAGGGTCGGCTTCGGCGCTTCTGGGGGAGGCCGAATGCACGCTTGACGAGGCGGTGCAGCAGCTGCGCGCCGCCGCGTCGCAGCTGCGGGAGTTGGCGGACGGCGTGGACGTGGCGCTTGCGTCGGGGGACGCGGACGCGGTGCGGCAGGTGCTGGGGTCGGACGTGCAGGCGCTTTCGAAGGCGATTGCCGCCCCGGTGGGCATCGACCGCGTGGCGGTTTTCCCCGTGGCCAACTTCGGGTCGGCCATGGCGCCGCTGTACACCGCGCTGGCGCTGTTCATCGGCTCGCTGCTCATTCTGGTGGCCGTGAAGCCGACGGTGTCGCCGCGCACGAGGGAGGCCCTGCGCGACCCGAAGCCGCGCGAGCTGTTCTTGGGGCATTTCGGCGTGATGGCGCTGCTGTCGCTGGCGCAGACGACGCTCATGGGGCTGGGCAACTGGCTGTTTTTGCAGGTGCAGGTGGCGCATCCGCTGCTGTTCATGATGTGCTTCTGGCTTGCCGGCGTGGTGTTCTCCTTCTTGATCTACGCGTTGGTGGCGGCTTTCGCCAACTTGGGCAAGGCGGTGGCGGTGCTGCTGCTGGTGGTGCAGGTGACCGGCTGCGGGGGTTCGTACCCGCTGCAGCTCCTGCCCCCGTTCGTTCAGGCGATCAGCCCGTGGCTGCCCGCCACGCACGTGGTCAACGCCCTGCGCGCCGCCATGTTCGGCACGTACCACAACGACTTCTGGGTGGAGATGGGGCTGCTCGCGCTTTTCCTGATTCCGGCCGCGGTCATCGGGCTTGCCCTGCGCAAGCCGTTCGCCCGCTTCATGGCATGGTACGTGGAGCGGGTGGAGTCGTCGAAGCTGGTGGGGTAGGGCCGAGCGGGCGGACTGCGGGTTGGAACGGAAGGGGCCGGCTGGTTTGCCAGCCCCTTCCGCTATTCATACGGCGTTTCTTTGCGCATTGATGCTTTGCGCATTGATGCCCTCGAGCGTGAGGGCGGCCAGTTTGGCTACCGCGCGATAGAAAGGGCCGCTGGCGGCTCCCTGCAAACGTTCTAGATACGTGGGCGCCCATGTGAGGAGATGGCGCTGCAGATACTCGTCCAGAAGGGACGGATCGTTGCGGCAGATCCAGCTAAGCAGGACGAGCATGCGCCCAATCTGGTCGGCAGGCTCCCTGCTGGCGCCTTCGTGCAGGGCGATGCCATGCCTGCGCATCCAGCGCACGAGGTCTTTGCAGGAATCTCCGAACACGACCGCCTCCGCATCGAGGTAGACGGAACCCCACGGCGGCGCTTCGAGATGTTGCGGCCCCACGAACAGGTGGTGGAATTCCCTGTCGAGGTCGCGGAGCGACAGCGCACGGGCGTCCTCGAGCAGCGCTGCGACGTCGCGCAATTCCCCGCGCGACCCGTAAGGCCATTCTTTTTCCAGATCGAGTTCGAAAAGCCCCTCGATGGCTTCGGCCACGGCATCGTTCTGGGGGCTTTGCATGAGCAAAACCCCCAGAAACATGGCGGCCGAACCCGCATTGTCCAGCCCGGTTTCCATAGTCTCACTCCACTTCGAGCGGATTGGCCACATACCCCTGGTCGAGGTCGTAGATGTCCGAATCGACGGCTTGGCACGAGCCGATCACGAGGTTCGGAAGGGTCGTCGGCTCTGGCAGGGGCGGAATCTGGGCAAGGTCCCCATGCTTTTCGCGCAGGTCTTCGATGGGCCCGAACTCGAGCGCCCTCAACGGGCAGGCGCCCACGCACAGGGGCTCCATGCCTTCCCGCACGTGGGCGAGGCATCCGTCGCACTTGCGGGATACTTTCGAATTGGCGTCGATGCGCGGCGCGTCATAGGGGCACGAGTTCCGGCAGGTTCCGCACCCTATGCAGACCTGCGGGTCGGTGTTCACGAGTCCCGTCTCCTCGTCCTTCTGCATCGCTCCCGTGGGGCAGTTGGCCACGCAGGCGGGTTCGTCGCAGTGGTTGCACGAAACGGCCACGTGGTAGTTGAAGGCCGCTGCGTTCCATGCGCCTTCGTCGGTCTTTTCCCACGTGCCTCCCTCGTAGTCGTAGACGCGGCGAAAAAGGATCTCCGGGCCAAGGTCGTGGTAGTCCTTGCATACGAGCTCGCAGGTTTTGCACCCCGTGCAGCGCGACGAGTCGAAATAGAATCCGTATTGCGTCATGGCGTCTCCTTAGGCTTTCTTCACTTGAACGAGCGTCGAGCCCGTGGAAGGGCAGTTTTTCGAAATGGGTGACCAGTGGTGCCCGGTGAGCGTGTTGGCGTTGGCGCCCATGTCTACGCCATCGACCATTTCCCGCCTGTGCGCGTGGGGCATGCCGACGACGCCCGGCATGATGCGGGCCGTCACGCGGGCCTCGATCTGGACGGTTCCGCGGTCGTTGAAGACAGTGAGCATGTCTCCGTTTGCGATTCCCCGCTCCTCGGCGTCGATGGGGTTGATCCAGAGGCAGTGGCGGCAAGCCTGCTGGAGCTCCTCGATGACTTGGTAGCGGCTGTGGAACTGGTTCTTCGCCTTCCATGTGGCGAACATGAGAGGATAAGTGTCGTTGACGTCCTCGACGCCTTCTATCTCGGGGAAGTAGCTGGGAACGGGGCGGATCACGTCGCGGTCGCCGTTGTGGAACGTCCACGTGTCGCGAATGGTCGCCAAACGTTCCGAGTAAAGCTCGATCTTGCCGGACGGCGTGGTGCGCGGGCGACCCTCGGGGTCATCGACGTAGGGTTGCAGGGCAATGTAGGGTTCGGCGGGTTCGGGGTCGCGCCAGAATCCCATTTCAAGCCCTTCTTCGAACGAAGGGGCGTTGCCGTGGGGAGCCGAAGGGCGGCTGTACGTCTCGTAGCGCTCCTTCATCCATTCCTCCCACGTGCGGCCTTCCGTGAACTCGTCGCGCAGGCCCAGGCGCTCGGCGAGGTCGGCGCACCAGTCGTAAGAAAGGCGGCATTCGAACTGGGGCTCTTGGACGGGCTTGCCGAAAATGAACCCATAGGCAGACCCGGCGGTGGTGGTGGCGACGAAGTTCATGCGCTCCTGGTACATGAGGTCGGGCAGGATGACGTCGCAGTAGGGCAACGACGTGGACATGATGACGTCGCAACCCAGGATGAATTCGCATTTCGATTCGTCTTCCAGAATGGTTGCCGCCCAATTGAGATCGGAGCTGGAGTTGCCGAAGCAGCCGGCTTCGTAGAGCACCATGAACTTGATGCCCACTTCAAGCTTGTCGCCTCCGGTGATGCCGTCCGTGAGTGCCGTCATCTCGAGGGGATGGTCGATGGCGTTGAAGCGCCCGGAGATTGATATCTTCTTCGTGACCGGATTGTTGCCAATGGGTACGCTGTTCCACATGCCGCCGTCGTAATTCAGGTTCATGCCCTTGCCGTTGAGTCCGGGACAGGTGCCGGCGCGTCCCACATTGCCGGTGATGACGGAAAGCGCCGCAATGGCCGCCGCATTCCACTCCCCGTTGTGGTGGCGCTGGGGGCCGTAGCCCTGCGTGATGTAGCACGTTTCATGGTCGGTGATGAAATGGGCCAGATACTCTATCTTCTCGGAGGGAAGCCCGCAGATGGGCGCGGCCCATTCGGGGGTCTTGGGAACCATGTCGTAGCCCGTGCCCATGATGTAGTCCATGTAGGAGGAATTGGCCGGGGCGCTTGCCGGCATGGTGTCCGCGTCGAAGCCTATCGCGTATTTGTCGAGGAATTCCTTGTCGTGCTTGCCTTCGCTGATGATGACGTAGGCCATGGCGCTTGCGAGCGCCCCGTCCGTTCCGGGATAGATGGGGAACCATTCGTCGGGGTTTCCCGAGGATCCCTCGCCGAGCCGATAATCGACGAACGCGATGGGAATGCCCGCCTCGCGCGCCTTCATCGCCTCGTACACTTCCCCCATGCCGCACATGCGCGATTCGCCCGACCCGCATCCGAAGAATATGCCGCAGTCCGCGTCTTTGATGGCGGCCGTGTGGCTGCCGAGGCCTCCTGCGCAGTCGAAGTTTTCGGGATCCATGCCGAACAGGTAGTTCACGGTCTGCGCGATCTGCCCGTTCGATTCGGAGTTGATGGTGCCGAGATGGCCTCCCGTGAGGTTCATGAGGCGCTGGACGGGGTAGTTGCGCGTTCCCGTGGCGCAATTGAAGAACGCTTCGGGGCCGTACTTCTCGAGGGTGTACTGCCATTTCTCGGCGATGATGTCGAGCGCTTCGTCCCAGCTGATGCGCTCGAACTCCCCGCTGCCGCGCTTCCCCACGCGCTTCATGGGGTACTTGAGACGCTCGGGGCTGTTGATCCATTTGCGTATCGAGCGGGCCTTCAGGCAGGACCTGAACGCTATGCCTCCGAACTCGGGATCGCCGTCAGTGTCGTTGTCTATCCAGCGCAGCGTGCCATCGACGACATGGCACTTGATGGGGCAGCCGGTGAAGCCGCAATGGCAGCAACTCTGCCATATGACCTCGCCTTCCTCGGGGATTTCGTTGGCATAGACTCCGCCCGTTTCCTCGGCTGGCTCGTCCGTGTTCTGCTTGGGCGCGCAGCCGAAGAGGCTGGACGCCCCACCGGCGGATGCAACGGCGGCGATTGCCGCTATTGCCGATCCTCCGACGAAGGTGCGTCTTGAAACCCCTGCTTCCTTGTCGTGCTTCATGGGTTCCCCGTCCTTTCCTCTCGAACCCTTCTGTTTGCGGCATTGCGATGCCGATGCAAGGGGGAGTATTGCCCAGTTTCAAGGGCGATGCTGTGGCACAAAGTGGGTGAATCTCGGCTGCCCCTGTCACCTTTTTTCGTGAATTCTTGCCGCGCTTCCCAATGAGTGTGATGCAGCGGGGCTGGTGGGGCTGTCTGCGAAGGGATGAAGCCGGCGGCGGTTGTGCTAAACTGAGGGCGGACGGGAACGGGGGGGGGGTTGTTTTTTTGTGAGGCTCATCGACGCAAAAGGTGTGGCATGTGTTTCGGTTGGCATGGCTATGGCTATGTCCCTGTCCTCTCTGGTTTTGTGGAGAAGCGACTGGATTGTCTCCGCCCAGTCGAATTATTGGCTTCATGGCGTGAGCGTTCTTGTCGGCATTGCGGTCAGTCTTGCCGTTTTGGGCTTGTCTTGTATTGTCCCCGAGTTCTTGCGGGCGTTTCTTACAAGGGTTTTTCCTCCTGTCATGGTAATCGCGCTCTTGTGCTTGCCGTTTCTGGATGCTTCGAGTCCCGACGCGTTGCGTCTTTTTCTGGGTGTCGCAATTCCTGCGGCGGGGGTGCACCTTTTCCTTCTCTCTTGGTTTTTTCTTTGCGTGACGCAAAGCGTGGAAAATGGCTTTCTAAGCATTTTGCTGTCGTGGGCGCTGGCCGGGCTTGTTCGGGGATTCCTCGAGTTCCTTGATGGGTGGGCCATGCAATTGGCAGTGTCGCTCTTTTTCGTTTGTGCGTTGTGGGGGTTGTCTCTTCTGTGGGGGAAGCGCGTCGATGACGATCTTCCCATGATTGCCAACAAACTGCGCAATGCAAAGGTGGCCTATGTCCACGCATTGCGCAGTTTGTGGAAATGCGCTCTGTACTGTGGTGTGTTCGCCTTCTTGGGCGGCATCGTGCGATCCCTCATGCTGCAGATGGATGCGATGACATACGTAAATTACGCTTCCATTTTCGGCGGGTTCGTCTCGGCGCTGGTGCTCGCAACGGTGTGGAGGTTCAGGACGATTCGCTACAGCGTCAATTTTCTGTTTCGAAGCATGTTTCCCTTTCTCGTGATGGCATTGTGCGCGCTTCCTTTCACGGATATGGGGTCTTGGGTGGCCATCGCGGTGGCGTTTTATGCCGTTTACAGTTTCATGTCGCTCAGCTTGCAGATGCTCTGCGCCCAAACATCTTACGATTACGGTGTCAATCCGGTGTTTTGCTTGAGCTTTCAGATGGTCGTGGCGCTCTGCATGCAAGGTTTGGGCTACCTTTTGGGGAATGCGGTCAATGCTCCGTTCCTATCGAATGCTCAACCGGTGGCGTTCATTGCGATCGTCTCCCTTGCCGTGCTTGCGCTGGTTCTGTATTTCACGCGGGGTCTGTCCATTTCGCAGGAAGAAGACGGGCGCATCATAGAGTTCTTGTCGCTTTCGCGTGGGTCGATGGAACTCAAAGAGATTTCCGGAAAAGCGGTGGGAGATGTGGAACATGGAGCTTGCGCGGTGGAGGACGACCGTGCGGGTGGGGCTGGACCCTCTCCTTGGCAAAAAGGCGTGAAATATGCCGACAAACTATCGATGCGCTGCGAACTCATAGGGGAAAAGTTCTATCTATCCAGACGGGAAGTGGAGATAATGAGGCTTGTCGTGCAGGGCTTCACCATAGCGGCAATTGCCGAAGAGCTCTTCATTTCCGAAAACACCGTTAAAACCCACATGCGGCGTCTCTATGCGAAATTGGACATCCATAAAAAACAGCAACTGTTTTCTCTGGTCAACAGCTACGTGGACTAACACCTGTCTGTTTGCCGCCGTCTGTCGCAACCGCAGCAGTGCGTGCGTCGGCACGCTGCGTTCAGGGGCGACTGCGGGGAAGCTCCTTGCGCATGAGGAAGTTCGCGAGGGGCACTCCCCGGCGGACGGCGGTGTTCGCGCGCACGACGCGGTACCCCATCCTTTCGAAGAAGGGGCGGGCGGTGAGGGACGCATAGGCGGACACGGCGTCTTGTCCGAGCGCGGCCGCCTGCTCTTCGAGGCGCGCCAGCAGGCCCGCGCCGATGCCTTGGCGCTGGTGGTCCTTGTGGACGAACAGCATGTCGATGCATCCCGGCGCGTCGAGGCTGCCAAACCCCGCCAGCACGTTTCCCTGCTTGGCCGTCACGGCGTATTGGCTCATGAGGCGGTGCGCCAGTTCCCGCTGGAAGTCCTTGCCGTCGGGCGCCCAGGCACGCAGCTGTTCGGGGGCGTAGTCGCGCGCGTTCACGGCGTGCACCGTGGCGTGGAACAGCCGTGCCGCCTCCAGCGCGCCTTGCAGGTCGTCTGCGGCCAAGGCTGCATAGGCGATGCCGGACCCCTTCGGGACTCCGTCCATCGCGGCGGGTTGCGTGGCCAGCATGCTCACTTCGGTGAACAGGATGCTGGTTCCGTCGCCTGCGAACAGGGTGTATTCGGTGTCGTAGACGTTGCCGGAAAGGCCGAGGCCCTTCTGGCGTCCGAACGCGAGCAGCGCGTCGTAGGCGGCGAACATGGGGTTGGCGCCCTCGGGCGCCCGTTCCACTTGGGCGAGGTCTATGCGGTTGAGCCAGTGCAGGTACGTCCCCGCCGGCTTGACGTGCAGGCGCGGGGAGGAAACGCCGTTGCCGACGAGCGTTGCAACGTGCAGGCCCTTCCGGTAGTCTCCGGACGCCACCGCCGCCGCGTCGATGAAATAGGTTTCCTGACTGCGTTGCGGCAGGCCGTGCGCCTGGCAATAGTCCACGTGGTCGGCCACGGCGGCCAGAAAGCCCCGCTCGTTTTCCTCGGAGTACGGCGTGGGGGTTGCGACGAAGCGCTCTTCCCGCTCGAACCCGAGGCGCCAGCGGTTTCCCTCGGGCGTCACGTTGACCTCGCGGGACGACGGGTCGAGCCATGCGCGCAGTGTCGCGTCCTGCCGCAGGGTGTTTTCCAGGAAGGCCTTCTTGCGCTCCAAGTCGCGGATCTGGCGCTCAAGGTGCCCCACCTGCGCTTCGAGCGCCGCGTGGGCCTGCGCGTTGCTGCGCCGCCCCAAGACGCCGGCGATTTCGGCGAGGGAGAGGCCGGCGGCCTGCAGCGAGGATATCATGACGAAGTCGGTCATCTGGAACAGGGAGTACAGCTTGTACCCGTTGGGTGCCACGGCTGCGGGGCGCAGCAGCCCTATGTCGGCGTAGTGGCGCAGGGTTTCCTTGGTGGTGCGGCAGAGTCGGGCGAACGCCCCCGATTTCATCAGGCTGTCCATGGGCCTTCCCCTCGCTTCCGGGCATACGGGGTCGTTTTGCCGCATGCGCCCGCCTGCTCTCCTGCATGCGCTTGACCGTGTGGTTACCCCATAGTTTAGGCTTGCCTTGCAACGTTGGCAAGACGAGAGACGGGAGATGCCATGGGCGGGAACGGACGGGAAAGTGGGAAACGGGAAGGGCGGGGACGCGCCTCGGCTTCGGCAGGCGCCCCGGTTCCGGCAGGCAGGGTGGATCCGGCAGGCGGGGTGGCGCCGGCAGACGTCCCGGCGCCGGTCGGAGCCGGGGTGCCGGCAGATGTTCCGGCGCCGACGAGCGAACCGAGTCCGGGGGATGTCCCAGCTCCGGTGGCGGGCGCCGGCCGGCCGGTGAACGCGAAGGGGCAGCCGCTGCCCGAGCGGTGGCTTGCGGCGGTGGCGGTGATTTGGGCTGGTCAGGCGGTTTCGGTGTTCGCCACCTGCGCCGCCAGTTTCGCCGCCATCTGGTACATAACGGAAACCACGTCCTCGGCCGTGTGGCTTTCGCTTGCGTCGGCGTCCTCCCTGCTGCCTGTGGCGCTGCTCAGCCCGCTCGGCGGCGTGGCGGCCGACCGCTTCGACCGCAAGCTCGTCATGCTTGTGGCGGACGGCGTTGCGGGGCTGTTCTCGCTCGCGCTCGCGCTGCTTTTTCTGGGCGGCCTGCTGGAGCCGTGGCTTTTGCTGGCGCTGCTTTTCGTGCGCGCCGCCGCACAGGCTTTCCACGGGCCGGCGCTGACGGCGGCCGTGCCGCTGCTGGTGCCCCAGGAGCAGCTGGTGCGCATCAACTCGCTGGACCAGTCCATCACCAGCCTGTCCTCGATAGCGGGGCCGGCGCTGGGCATTTTCCTCTACGGCGCGTGGGGGTTGGCGGGGGTCATGCTGTTCGACGCGTTGTGCGCGGCAGCGGCCTGCGCGTGCCTTGCCGCCGCACGCATCCCTTGCATGCGCCGTGGCGGCGATGCGCGGGCGGGCGTATGGGCCGACATGCGCGAGGGGGCTGCGTTCATATGGCGCGATCGGGGGCTGCGCAGCCTGATGCTGCTCGTCATGGCGGCAATGCTGCTGTTCATGCCGGCCAGCTCGCTGTCGCCGCTGATGGTCTACGAGTGGTTTGGCGGCAACGGGTGGTCGGCCTCGGTGGTGGAGGCGGTGTTCGGCGTCGGGCTTCTGGTGGGGTCTGCCGCCGTGTTCGCATGGGGCGGCGGCAAGCGGCTCGTGCCGCTTGCGATGGTGGGCGGGGTGTCCATCGGCCTTGCGTTGGCCGCCTGCGGGCTGCTGCCGCGCGAGGGCTTTCCCGCGTTCGCGGCGCTCATGGGCGTGGCGGCTGCGGCCATGGGCTGCCTGAACGCGCCCATCATGCCCCTCATGCAAAAGCGCGCGCCCGAGGACATGCTCGGGCGCGTGATGGGGATCTTCATGGCCGGCTCGTCGCTGGCGGCCCCGGTGGGGCTGGCGTTCTCGGGCTTCGTCGCGGAGGCCGTGGGCATCCGCGCGTGGTTCCTGACGTGCGGTATCCTGCTCGTTGCCCTGTTCGCCGCCGGCGCGCTGTCACGGAGCATCCGCGCGCTCGACGCCGGCTAGGGGCGGGCGGGTGCCGGCGTCCCCAGCCGGGCCGGTGGCGGGTGCGGGGCGCCCGCGCACACGCGGTGTGGGCGCCCCGCCCGACGCAGCTGCCACCGGCGCCCCGCCGCAACCGCCGGGCGGCGCTAGTGTTGTCGGGGAAGATCCTCGTTGCCCACGTTCTTCGCTGCTTCCTTCTGCTCGGCGTTGAACTGCTCGGCGCGCAGCTGCTCGGCCAGCGTCGCCTCGCGGAATTCCCTGGGCTGGTTCACCACCACTTGCGGGAACGGGATGCTGATGTCGTACTCGTCGAAGATCAGCTTCATCTCGCGCCGCAGGTCGCGCTCCAACTGCCCGCGGTCGCTCTCGTGGCACTTCGCCACGATGCGGATGTTCACGCTGTTGTCGGCAAGCGCCACGATGCCCTTGTAGAACGGGCCGTCCTGGATGGCGGGCAGGCGGCGGCGGATGTTCGGGAACTCGGTTTCCAGAATGTTCTCCACGCGCTCGAGCGACTCGGCGTACTCGATGCCCACTTCGCACGTGGCGAAGGAGTAGTCCTTGGTCATGTTGACCACGTTGCTCACGTCGGAGTTGCGCAGCACGATGACGTTGCCCGAGCCGTCGTTGATCTTGGTGGTGCGCACGCCTATTTCCATGACGGTGCCCGTGGACGACCCCACCTTGATGATGTCGCCCACGCGGAACTCGCCTTCGAAGATGATGAACAGGCCGCTCAGGATGTCGGACACCAGTTCCTTGGCGCCGAAGCTGACGGCGATGGACAGGATGCCCGCCGAGGCGAGCAGGGTGGTGGTGTCGATGCCGATGACCATCAGGCAGTAGTACAGCATGCCGATGATGGACGCGTACTTGATGAAGCTGCTGACCAGACGGCACATAGTCTCGCCGCGTGCGCCGAACACCCCCGAGAGCATCCGCAGCAGCTCGCGCACGATCATGGTGAGCGTGAGCACGACGCAGGCGATCATGACGCACGCCGTGACGGCGAACACGTTGAGGCCGCGCTCCCAGCCGCCGCCGAGGATGTAGGCGAACACCGAATCGCTGCCGAAGATCTGGTCTTGGAACAGCACGGCGAGGCACACCGCAATGGCGAACACCGCGACGATGGCTTTCACCACGGTGCCGATGCGCTGCTCGGCGGATTTCTCGTGCCACTGCATCGACGTGCTGAGCCAGCGGCTCACGGCCGATTCGGTCTTCTTCACGCGGCCATCGGGCATGGTCACGTCGATCATGCGGGCGGCTTCCCCATCTTCCCCGTCCTCTCCGGCGGCTTCCCCTGCGCGCGCCCGCACGGAACGGGGGCGGCGCGGCTCGAGCGTCAGCAGGAAGAACACGACGATCTGGCAGACAAGCCCGCTGATGCCCGTGGTGAGCGTGATGGGCACGCGCTCGGACATGAGCTCGTCGGCGGGCTGGGCGATGTAGACGTAGTAGTCGCCCGTCTCCACCGACGAGGCGTAGTACGTCGTGCCGTCGATGGCGAGGTAGTCGTTGAACCCTGCCTTCACCTGCGTTTCCGCCATGCCGTATTCAGCAACGCCGCGGCCTTCCATCTGCTCTTGCGGGTAGTAGGCGAACGTGTTGTCGTTGCGGTTCACGGCGAACGCGAAGCCGTTCGCGCCCACCTTCACGCCGTCCAGGATACGGCCTATCTCCACGGAGGCCAGCAGGTTCGTCAGGCGTTCGGACCTGATGCCCAGCTGCACGAACCCGTCGGCGTTGCCTTCGGCGTCGTGCAGCGTGACGCCGATGTACTGGCGCAGCTCGCCGGACACGTCGTCGGGCTGCGGCTCCTGGATCACGTGCTCGACGCCCTGCAGCAGCTGCCGGAACTCGTAGGACTGGGATTCGGGGTCGTCGCTCAGCGCGAAGTTGGTGTACGAGGAATTGGTCGTTTGCAGCGCGCCCTCGCCGTCGAAGACGTACAAGTACTGCACCTGCAGCACGTCGGCAAGCTCCTGCAGCCCCTCCTTCGTCTGGACGCCCGCGTCGCGCTCGAGAATGTAGGCGGCCGCCTCGGCTTTGCTCAGGTAGCGCTCGTCGTACTGTTCCGTGAGGGCGTCCGCCTGTTCGTTCGTGCGCTGGATGGTTCCGGCGATGTCGTTGGCGCGCTGGCTGCTGCTCACCGATTCCGCCGAGAGCGAGAACAGCGTCTGCATGTAGAACGTCACCAGCATGACGCCCAGGAAGCCCACGAAGGACAGCACGATGGCCTTGCGGCCGACGGCCTTGTTGTAGCGCAGCGGGCCGAGCGAGCGGTAGTTCTTGGGGTCGAAGCCGCGCTTCTCCTCGTCGCGCATGACGAACAGGCCGTAGAGGATGACGGTCATGAGCACGGAGAAGAACGCGAACAGGATGACGCCCACCGTGATGTTGCGCGACTGCGCCATGTCGCTTTCGGGCACGGCGAGCAGGTAGTAAGTGTCGCCGATCTTGCTGACGCCGCAGTACAGGCGCTCGCCGTCAAGGGTGACCCATGTGTGGTTGCCGTCTTCGAGGGCGGTCACGTCCACGCCGGCGACGAGGGCGTCGGTGCCGGTCAGGCGCTCGTCGGGATGGTATTGGATGAGGTAGTCCCGCGCGGACACGGCCACCACGTAGCCGTTTTGCCCCACGCTGATGGTGCGCAGGACGCTGGCGAGCGACCCGGTTTCCGCCACCAGTTCGTCGAGTTCGACGGGATCCTGCTCGATCACCGCCATGGCGTCGCCGGGAAGGGGGGCGGCGTAGTAGCGCAGCGTCCGACCCGCTTCGGCGAACGTCACCTCCATGGCCTGGGACGCGGAATCGGTGCCGATCACCGCGCGCAGCTGGTTGTAGCGCTCGTAGGAGAAGTCGGCGGGGGTTTCCTGCGCCTGGGCGAGGATCTCGCCGGCGCGGTTCACCACCAGCACGTTGTCCACGCCGAGAAGCTCGCGGTATTCCTGCATCTTGGCGTCGGTGACCTCGAAGCCCGTCTCGTGCAGCGCCATGAAGCGGAGGGTCTCGGCCTTCGAGCGGTAGATCTCGTCGAACGTGGACGTGTTCTGCTCGGTTTCCGAAGCGGCCGACTCCAGCAGCCCGGGCAGGGCTTCCCGCTCCTGTTCGATGTCGCTTCGGTAGCTTTCCAGCGAAAGGCCGTCTTGCTGGGCCGACAGGACGAATCCCATGGCCACGGTGCTTGCGATGGCGAACGCCACCAGAAGGGCGGCCTTGATTTTGAGGTTGCGTGACATAGCGTGCGACTCCATGGCTAGTTCCACTTCTCCGTCAGGGCGGCGATGGTGCCGTCGTCGAGCATCGACTGGATGGCGTCTGCCACTGGCTGGCTGAGCGCCGAGCCCTTCTGGGTGGCCACACCGTATTCCTGGTCGGCGATGTTGAGGTCGAGGATGCTGCGGTCCTCGTCGATGTAGGTTTGGGTGATGTTGCCGTCCATGGCGGCGGCGTCCACCGTGCCCTCTTCCAGCTCGCGCGAAAGTTCTGCGTAGGAGGGAACCTGCTTGACGTACAGGCCGTCGTACTGGGTGCCCTCGTCGGCGTTTTCGACGATCTCGCTGATCATGCCCAGCTCTTGCAGCTTTATGGCCAGAAGCGGGCCAGTGTTCGAGCCCGACATGATGCCGACGGTTTTGTTCTCGAGGTCGGAGACGTCCGTGATGAGCGAGCTGTTCTCCACCATGATCACCGCCCGGTCGTGGTAGTACGCGGGCGAGAAGTCGAAGTTTTCCGTGCGCGTGTCGGTGATGGAATAGCACGCCACCAGGCAATCCACTTCGCCGGCAAGCAGCATGTCCTTGCGCGTGTCCGGTTCCACCGTGACGAATTCCACGTCGGCGTAGCCCAGACGGCTGGCCAGCTCCCGGGCCAGGTCGATCTCGAGGCCGTAGTAGTTGTTGGCGCGCTCGTTGAAGTAGCCGAAGCCCACCACGTCGGCGCGCACGCCGACGCGCAGGGTGCCGGTGCCGTTGGCGTTGGCGTTGGCGTTGGCGGATGCGCTCCCGCCCTCCTTCTGCCCGGCGTCCTGCCCGCCGCAGCCGGCAAGGCAGAGCAGCCCCGCCGCCACCAGCATGGCGGCGGCAAGCGCCATGAGTTTCCGCTTCACTCTTTTCTCCCTCTCTGCTTGCGCGCGTGCGTCTGCGGGCACGCGGCCTTTTCCGTTTCGTTGCCGTTCGGCAAAAAACAAACCAAACTAGTATGCCAAATAAACGTTACAGGGGAGCGTGCGTTTCCGAGGCTCAACGATCTTTTGACGATGGGGAGGGGGGCGCCGGCGGGTGGCCTGCGGCGGCCGCGCGGGAGGGTGGAGGAGGGGCGCGCGCGGGCGCGGGCGCCGCGGTGTTGGCAGCAGGCGCGGATGCTTGCGGGTTGGGTTATACTGGGCGCATGAAGACTTCCGAGGAAAGGCGCTGGGAGCGCTTGCAACAGCAGCTTGCCGCCGAGGCGACGGGCAAGGCGCCCGTGCGCTTGTGCTCGCAGCGCACGCTGTTCGGCATTCCCAGCCATGTGGACGAAGTGATTGGGGCCGTGGTGGCCGAGGAAAACCGGAAGTGCGCGGACGCCCTGCGCGAGCGCCGCGGCGAAGCCGACGGCTGAGACACGGGGCCGACGGCTGAGGCGGCGCATGCGGGCGCCAGCGCGCCGGGCGACGCGGAAGGCTCGCCCGCGGCGGGGGAAGCCTGCTGGCTGGGGCGCGCGGTGACATGGCGTCTTGCGCCCGCCGAGCGTCGTTTTGCATGCGCCTGCCGTGTTCCGATCCCTGCGCTACCGATGGGCGTGGGTGTGGTGGATGTCGGGGGTGTGCTCGTGAGCGTGGGTGAGGGCGGCGTGCTCGTGGGGGTGCGCGTGTGCCACGTGAGGGTCAAGCCCGGGGTGGGCATGGAAGTGGTGCCCGTCGTCGTGCGCGTGCATGTGCTCGTGGCGAAGCGCGGGGTGGGTGTGCTCGTGGTTGTGGCTGGTGGACAGCGTGAGCCAGAAGCCCCACAGCATGAGTGCCAGTCCTAGCGCGAACTGCCAGGTGAGGTTGAAGCCGAAGAACAGCCACGAGAACGCCACGCCCGCGAACGGCGCGCACGCGTAGTAGTTGCCCGTGCGCGTGGCGCCCAGCGTGCGCTGCGCCCGCACGTACAGCGCGATGGACAGCCCGTACGACGCGAACCCCAGAAGCAGCGCCAGCGCGCAGGCGCCTAGCGAGGCGTCCATCTGCCCCAGCGCCGCCGCCACGGCAAGCGCGCATGCGCCCGAACCCAGTCCTTTCACGCACGTGAGCTGCAGCGGGTCTTTGTCCGACAGCGCTTTCGTGATGTTGTTTTCCAGCCCCCATAAAACGCATGCGCCCAGTATGGGCAGCGACCCGGTGGACAGCGTCAGCGCGTCGGCTCCCTCGAACGACAACAGCGCGCACGACAGCGTGATGACGGCGATGGCGCACGCCAGGCGCCGCCCCATGTCTTCTTTGAACAGCAGCGTGGCGATGACGGCGGTGGCGGCTATCTCGAAATTGCCCAGCAGCGATGCGTTGGCGGCGGACGCGTTGCTGATGCCGTACATCATAAGCAGCGCGCTGGCGGCGTTTACCGCCACCATTACGATGAGCAGGGGAATCTCCTTGCGCGTGAGCGACGTGTCGGCGGCGGGGGCGTGCGCGCGGGGCGCGGTGCCCGCCGGGGCTTCGTGCGCCGCGCCGGATGCATTGCCGGACGTTGCGCTGCCGGTCGTGCTGCCGGGCGCTGCACCGTTGGATGCCACGCCGGGTGCCGCGTCGCGCGCGGCGCGCTTGGCCGCCAGTACACGCGCGGCGACGAGCGGCGCCATGCCGGCGCCCGCGCCCAAATACAGCAGCGCCGACATGAGCGACGAGGAGACGTCGTCCATGAGCATTTTCGACAGCGGCACCGAGATGCCGTAGAACACGGCAGACACCACGGCAGCAGCCACCATGACGCCCTGCTCCGAGGCTCGCCGCCCGCTTTGCGTTCTCGCCGAGTTCCCCATATGCGCTCTTTCTCCCAGCTTGTTGCTATAGTTACGTAGAATCGAAAAAAGGACGGGGTGCGCCGCCTGTGCCGCGTTGCGTTGCGTGGCTTCGGGGTGCTTTACGCCGCCAGGCCGGCGATTGCCCCTGTGGCCAGTCCGCAGGCAAGGATGCCCACGCCGAACGGTGCCGTTTCCAAGTTTTTGCACTCCCTTTCCATGCGCTCCGTTGCGCTTGCAGCTTGTTTCGCTGCATCAGTGTATCCTCTGCAAGGGGAGGTGTCATCCGCGAAAAGGGAAGTTCCTAACAGGTTTGCCGAAAACGTTTTGAACTTCGAGAGGCGATTGCAAGGGATGCCGGGGGTGCCTGCGGGTGCTGGGGGAGTGGGCGCGCTTCTCGGATGCGTTCGCAAGCGCTTCCGGCTTGCACCCGGTTTCTACGCTTTCTGCGCCTGCGCTTTTTCGGCGAGGGCGCTTTTCCTGCGGAACGTGGCAACGACGTCTGCCAGCGTGATGGCGCTCATGCTGGCTTCGGCGTCGCGCTGCACCTGGTTGTAGTAGTCCTGCAGCGCGTGCTGAATGTACACGCCCACGTGGCATTCGGGGTTCGTGTGCGTGTCCAGATGCAGCAGCGGCTTGTCGCCCTCCACGGCGCGATACACGTCCAGAAGCGTGATGGCCTCGGGCTCGCGCCCAAGCGACGGGCGTGCTTGCCCACGCGCGCTTTCGATGAGCCCCGCTGCTTTCATCTTCGCCATGAGCTGCCGCACGTAAGCGGGGTTCGTTTGGATGCTCGTGGCTATTTCCGTGCTGGTGAGCGTGGTTTGGTCGGCGAGGTGGACGAACACCATGATGTGCACGGCGTCCGCCAGTCGTGTGGAGTATTTCACGAATTCCCTCCTTCGATTCGGGCCCCCGGGCTTGCCTCGCCCCGTTGCACGTCTTCGGCCGCTCCGATGTGTTCTGTGTTGCAATTAATAAAATTACATGATAAGGTAAAGTTGTAATTGAAAAATTAACACATAGAACAAGGATGGTCAAACATGGGAAACGAAAAAGACGGCACTACGGCGCAAGGCGCGTGCTGTTTCTTGAGCTGGGCGTGGGCGAGATGACCCCCGGCGTCACCAAACTGCCGCTTTAGGACATGGCGGCGAAAAGCGGCAACGCGCTCTACGCGTGCCTGAACAAGGCTCCTTTGCAGACGCCCGCGCATCTGGCGGGAAAAAGCCTGTACGTGGCAGGAGGTTTGGCGCGCACGCTCGCCGCGGCGTGCGCGATTGCGGAAAAGGAGAAAGAACAATGACGTTCTACGAAGATTTGGTCATGCAGACGCAGACGAACTACTCGCGCGCGTACGGCACCTACGCCGCGGGCGGCACGGCGGTGGCGCTCAGCCGCGTGGAACCCGCGCCCTACGGCGAGCAGATCTGCAGATTCGCGCGCGAGGTGGAGGGCGCGGAGGTCATCGTGGTGGGCGGCGCGTCGGGGCTGTCGGCGGCGGGCGGCGGCGACTTCTACTACGACGACACGCCGTCGTTTCGCGAGCACTTCGGCAAGTTCGCGCGCAAATACGGCTTCAAGGGCGCGTTCGCCGGCATGCTCGGCAACCATTTCAAAACACGTGAGGAGTTCTGGGGTTATCTGGTCACGTTTTTGCACACCACGCAGACTGCGCCCATTCGCAAACCGTACTTCGATTTGGATGCCATCTTGAACGGACGAGAGTTCTTCGTGCTCACCACGAACCAGGACACGCAGTTCACGAAGCTGTACCCCGAGGACAAGCTGAGCCAGATTCAGGGCGACCACCGCTTCTTCCAATGCTCGCGCCCGTGCTGCGACGAGACGTGGGATGCCGAAGCGCCCGTGGAGCGGATGTTCGCCGCCATGGGTGAGGGCACCAGCGTGCCTGCGGAGATGATTCCGCACTGCCCGCATTGCGGCGCCGAGCTGTTCCCCTGGGTGCGCGGCTACGGCAACTTCCTGCAAGGTGGCAAATACGAGCACGAGTACCAGAAGGTGTCGGACTGCATCCAGCGCAACGCGCAGAGAAAGATGCTGTTCATCGAGCTGGGCGTGGGGCGCATGACGCCCATGTTCATCCAAGAGCCGTTCTGGGCGCTGACGAACGGCTTGCCGCAGGCGCGCTACGTGGCGGTGAACGACAAGCATGCGCTTCTGCCCGCGCAGATAGAGGGCAAGGGCATGGCGATTCAGGCCGACATTGCGCAAGTGCTGAAAGACGTGCGTGCCGAGTTGGCGCGCGAAGGGGGACGATTGGCATGAGCGGATTCAACGAAAACGATTTGCGGGCTGTCGCGCAGCGCATCGGCGAGGCGGACGCGGTGCTGGTGGGTGCGAGCAACGGGCTTTCCATCACGGAGGGGCTGCACCTGTTCGCCGACGACGCGGCGTTTCAGGAGACGTTCGGCGACCTGCGCCAAGCGCGGGGGTTGCGCTGCATTCTGCACGGCATGGGCTATCCGTGGGAGACGAGCGAGGAGCTGTGGGGCTTTTGGGCGCGGCTGGCGGCGCGCTACTGCCTGAGCTACGAGCCGACGCCCGTCATGCGCGACTTGTTGGCGCTGGTGTCGGGCAAGGACTACTTCGTGCTGACGAGCAACGGCGAATGCCATTTCGAAATGGCGGGTTTCGCGGCAGACCGCATTTACGAGGTGGAGGGCAACTGGCTCACCATGCAGTGCTCGCGACCGTGCCATGGCGGCATCTACTCCAGCGTGGAGAAGCTGCGGCAGATGGCGGCGGCGGAGCGTGGCGGGCGCGTGCCCGCCGGGTTGGTGCCGCTGTGCCCCGAGTGCGGGTCTCCCATGCGCCCGCGCATGGAGGGCGCGGGTTTCGTGGAGGATAGGGCGCAGCGGCAGGCGTTCGAGGGCTTTCTGGAGCGTGCGGGCGGAAAGAAGCTCGTGGTGCTGGAGCTGGGCATAGGGCCGCGCAACCGGCTTGTCAAGCCCGCGCTCATGCGCCTTGTTGCGCAGGAGGAGCATGCGACGTATGTGAGCGTGAACTTGGGCGAGTTGTTCATTCCGCGCGAGATAGCGGGCAAATCGTTCGGGTTCGACGGGCTTATTGCCGACGTGCTGGCAGGCGTGCGGAAGGCGAGCGGGCGATGAGCGCGCAGGACGAGCGTGCGCCCCGCGCTGCGGCGCGCACGGGAGCGGCGTCCAGGTTGCCGATCGACCCTGCGCCGCTGGCGGTGCCGGAGCGCTTGCGCGATGCGTACGTGCGCTGGGCGCGCTTCCTCAACGACGAGGTGACGTTCGGGTTGGACGACGACGGGCTGCACACGAAGCGGCATTGCGCGCGCGTGCTGCTGCTGTGCCTGCTCATCGCAGAGCGCGAGGGGCTGTCCGCCGACGAGGCGGAAACGCTGTGCGCCTGTGCGGTGTTCCACGACAGCCGCCGCAACGACGACGGGCTGGACGTGGGGCACGGCGCACGGGCGGCGGCGTACTACCGCGACCTTTCCGCAGAAGCGGGCTGGGCGTTTCGCCCGACGAGCTACGCGATTATGGCGTACCACGACCGCGACGACGCCTTGGGTGAAGACGAGGTTTCCAAAAGCGCGGCTATGAGTGCGGAAACGGCGCACGGGCTTGCGCCTCTGCCGCCCGAGCGTGCCGTGCTGCTTTACCGTGCGTTCAAGGACGCCGACGCGCTCGACCGCTTCCGCTTGGGCGATGCCGGCTTCGATGAGCGCTACCTGCGCACGGAGGCCGCCCGCGCGCTGTGCGACGACGTGCGGAAAAGCTGGCGGCAGCACCGCGCACGGAAAAGCACCGCGGCGGAGAACGTGCTGGTGGTGGTGGACGTGCAGAACGACTTCGTGACGGGTTCTCTGGGCACCGCCGAAGCGCAGGCGATGCTGCCCGGGTTGGTGGAAAAGGCGTGCGCCTTTGCCGGCGAAGTGTACTTCACGCAGGACACGCACGGGGGCGATTATCTGGAAATGCAGGAGGGCGAGAAGCTCCCCGTGCTGCATTGCATCGAAGGGACGCCCGGGTGGGAGTTTCCCGCCGAGTTGGACGAAGTGCGCTGCCTGCGGGACGCCAAGGTGTTTCGCAAGCCCACGTTCGGCAGCATGGAACTGGCGATGGAGCTTGCGTGCCGGTTCGCGGCGGGCGAGGTGGCCTCGGTGGAGTTCGTGGGGCTGTGCACCGACATCTGCGTGGTGTCGAACGCGTTGCTTGTGAAAGCCCTTGCGCCCGAGCTGCCCCTTGCGGTGGATGCGGCATGCTGCGCCGGAACCACGCCCGGGCGGCATGTTGCCGCACTCAACGTGCTGCGTAGCTGCCAGGTTGACGTGAAGGAGGGATGGCGGTGACGCAGTTCGACGCGCGCAACCTGTCGATGGTGACCGATCTGTATCAGATGACCATGGCGAACGGGTATTTCGCCGACGGCCGGCAGGACGATTGGGCCACGTTCGACGTGTTTTTCCGCAAGAATCCCGATGGGGCGGCGTTTTCCGTGTTTGCGGGGCTGGAACAGGTGCTCGACTTCCTGGAGGGCATGCACTTCGACGAGCGGGACGTTGCCTACCTGCGTTCGCTGGGGTTGTTCGACGAGCGGTTTCTGGCGTGGCTTGGAACATTCGAGTTTCGGGGCTGCGTGCGGGCGATGCCCGAGGGAACGGTCGTCTACCCTAACGAACCCATTCTGAGCGTTCATGCGCCACTTATAGATGCGCAGCTTGCGGAAACGGCGATACTCGCCCAAGTGAACCATCAGTCGCTGGTGGCAACGAAAGCGCAGCGCATCGTGCGAGCCGCGGCGGGACGTGCCGTGTCCGATTTCGGGGCGCGGCGGGCCCACAATGTAGACGCGGCGGTGTACGGTGCGCGCGCCGCCTATATCGGCGGCGTGGAGGGCACGGCGACGGTGCTGGCGGGGCAGACGTTCGGCTTGCCCGTCGGTGGAACCATGGCTCACAGCTGGGTCATGTGCTTCGAGAGCGAATACCTTGCATTCAGACGCTTCGCCGAACTGTATCCGGACAACGCCGTGCTTCTGGTGGACACCTACGACGTGCTGGAGTCGGGCGTGCCGAACGCCATTCGCGTGGCGAAGAAGGTTCTGGAGCCGCGCGGGGCACGCCTTGCCGGCGTGCGGATTGACTCGGGCGATCTGGCGCGCCTATCGAAAGAGACGCGCGTCCTGTTGGATGCGGCGGGGCTGGAGGATTGCAGGATCGTCGCCTCGAACAGCTTGGACGAATTCACCATTCGCTCCATTGTGGAGCAAGGCGGCTGCATCGACGCCTTCGGCGTGGGGGAAAGGCTGATCACTGCAAAGAGCAACCCGGTGTTCGGCGCGGTGTACAAGCTGGTGGCCGTGAACGAGGACGCGGCATGCCGCCCGAAGATCAAGGTGTCCGAGACGTTCGACAAGATAACCAATCCGGGGCGCAAGCGCGTGTGGCGCGTGAACGACGCGCGCGGGCGTGCCGTGGCCGATCTCCTGACTTTGGCAGACGAACGGCCCGACAGGGAAGGCGCGCGTTTCTCTTGCGTGGATCCGCGCAAGCCGTGGGAGCGCGTGTCGCTTGCAGGCTGTGCCGTCCGCGAACTTCAAAGGACCGTCATGGAGCAGGGCCGCCGCGTGGATCCTTCGCCGGCTTTGGAGGACGTTCGCGGCTATCTGATGCGGCAGCTGGCGGAGGAAGTTGCACCCGAGGAGCAGCGTTTCGAAAACCCGCAAAACCATCCCCTGCTCATGAGCCGCGCCTACCATGCCATGAAGATGGGCATGTTGAAAGACGCCTGCGGCTTGCGCTAGGTGTGCTTGTGCTACGCCGCGGCTTCGTCGGCGGCTTTGGGTGCGCGTCTTTCCCCTAGACGGGAGAAGCACCGGGCGAACACGGCGCGGGCGATGGGGCCGGCCACGAAGATGCTCAGGAAAAGCGCCATCGGGAAGTTCTTGATGGTGGTGCCCACCCAAATGGCAGGCAGCTGCAGCGCGTCGGCCCCGTTCAGCGCAACGCTGAACACGAGGGAACCCACCAGGCTCATGGCGAGGCACATCACGAGCGCCGTGCAGCCGGCGTGGGCGAGCGCGCACAGAAGCGGGCTTTCGCGGCGCGGGTCGGCCAGACGTGCGGCCAGGCTGGCGCCCGCCTTGTCCTGCGCGCGGACGAGCGCGGGGAAGCCGTCGCTCTTTTCGAGGAAGTCCACGTAGTGCAGGTGGCTGTCCACGATGTCGTAGCGGACGTCCTGCGAGGGCGCTTCTATCGCTATGTCGTCGTCGGTGGTTTGGGCAATGCTTGCGGTGGAGTCCACCTCGGCGCCCACCTGATCTCGGGGGAACGTTGCTCCGCGCGTCTTCGCCTCCCGCGGGTTAGCTTTCCGACGCCTGCGGCTGCGTGGCGGCGCATCCGCCCATGGCCGCGGCCAGCGCGCCGCCAGCCAGCCCGGCCATCCCCATTTTCACGAACGAGCGGCGGGTCAGTTCGTTTTCGGACATCCTGCCTCCTTGCCTTCGGCTTCCAGCTCGCTTGCGCGGTGTGCATGTCCCGTCCGTCTTCCTTGCGGAAGGAGCGGGTGATGATCGTTTTGGCTTGCCGTGCGTGAACCCGATGCCGCTTTCTGCCGCCAGACTGCCGCCAAGGGCCATGCCGCACCCTTTCCGGTGCGCTGTTGCGGCTGCGATTTGCTTGCTATTGCAGCATCCCCGTTGCGCCTGATGCGCGGGCGGCGGGGGGGGTGGAGGGGGCTTGGCGGAGGGGAGGGGCTGGACTGGGATGGGCTGAGCAAGCTGTCTGTTGAGCTGCTGTCGTGAAGCGTTACAATACGAAGCACTTGGCAAGCAAAGGGGGCTCGCATGACTGCTTGGATCGTTCGCGCCGGCAAAGGTGGTGTCAGGGCTGCGGAGTGGATAAGCAAAGGATACATCGCCATCTACTGGAACTTGGGCGCTGCGGATATCGCGTCGCTCGACAAGGGCCAGACGAAAGCCCTGTACAAAAAGCATTTTCCCAGCGCGTCCCGCCAAGTTGTGGCTGCGAATGCGGGGATGATCTGGCGCTTCGCACACGAAATCGGCGAAGGTTCCACGGTGGTTGTGTACAATCCGGCAACACGTCTGTACCATCTTGCGGAAGTCACCGGCCCCTGCGCGTTCGTCCCTCCTTCCGATGCGGACGGCGATGACGGTTCGTACCATCGGACGGTTTCTTGGAAGGCGACGGCCTCCCGCGATGCGCTGTCTGCGCGCGCCAAGCACTCCCTCGGCAGCATTTCCACCCTGTTCGCCGTTTCCGACGAAACGCTGCGCGAGTTGGAAGATGCAGCGAAAGGCGTTGCCGCCGTTGGTGGAGAAGACGCGGACGAAGAAAGTTCTTCCGACGTCCGCGAGGCGACCGCCGAGGACGGCATCGAGCGCATCAAAGACCGCGTCATTCAATTGAGCTGGGATGACATGGAGCATCTTGTTGCGGGGCTGCTGCGCTGCATGGGATACAAAACGTCCATGACGGGCAAGGCCGCCGATGGTGGGCGCGACATCATAGCGTCGCCCGACGGTTTGGGGCTCGAGTCGCCGCGCATCGTGGTGGAAGTCAAGCACCGCAAAGGCCCCATGGGCGCGCCTGCGCTGCGTTCTTTCATCGGTGGCCTGCGCAACACCGACAGCGGTCTGTATGTGAGCACCGGCGGCTTCACCAAGGAAGCGGCCTACGAAGCCGACCGCGCCATCATGCCCGTAAAGCTTCTCGATCTCGACCAGCTTGTGCGCCTCATAGTGGACAACTACGACAACGCCGACCCCGACATGAGGGCGATACTGCCGCTCGTGAGGATTTACTGGCCGGCGTAGGGGGTGCTATGGACAAACTTAAGCCACGGGAAAAGCTTGAAAAATTTGGTGCAGAAAACCTCACCGATTTGGAATTGCTAAGAATCCTCATTGGAAGCGGCAATCAGCAGTTTTCTGCGGAGCAGATAGCAAGGCGCCTGCTCAAGTTATTGAAAAGTCAGGGAAGTTCGATTTCTTACAAGCAGATCCGGTGCATTCCCGGCATGGGTCCCGCCAAAACGAGCGAAGTGGTCGCTCTTTTCGAGTTGGGCCGTCGTTATCTCATGCCTGCCGACCGACCGATAATCCAAAGCGCGGAACAGGCGGCCAAGCAACTCGACTACCTCAAAGCCAAAAAGCAAGAGTGCTTTGTCGTTTTGACCCTGGATGGGGCCAACAGACTCATTGACAACGCCATCGTTTTTCAGGGCACGCTTGATCAGAGTTTGGTGCATCCTCGGGAGATTTTTGCGAAAGCCATTGAAGATCGAGCGGCGAAAATCATCGTTGCCCACAACCATCCCAGCGGCAGTCTCGAGCCGTCTCGCGACGACGAAGCGGTAACGGAGAAGCTCGAAGAAGCGGGACGGCTTATGGGAATTGAAGTGCTGGATCATTTGATTGTGGCGAGGGGAGGCTACCGGAGTCTCGGTTCAATGTAATTTGTAATTATAAAAAATCAAAAACCACATTGCTTTTGCCGTGCATTGTAATACAATGGATTTGTGATTATGGAAAGGCACGGTTTGCTGTGATCGATATCAAAAGTGTGGTTGAGCTCGTTAGTGGCACCCCTCAATTTCGCATTGTCGAAGATTTGAGCGGCAATGCGCCTGCCTATTGTTTCTACACCCAGTCTGACCTCGAGGAAGACTTGGGGGGATTGAATTGCCAGAGCAACGACAGGAAACAGGTCAGAACTTTCGATGCTGTCAACACGCTTGCGGAAGGGGATGTCGTTTTCAGTCTCCTGTCCGGCAAGGCGGCCATCGTGCAAGCCCAGCATGGGGGATATATATTCACGCAAAACTACCTTGCGTTCAAGCCCACGCGAGAACTTGATGCCCGCTACCTCGTCTACCTCGTCAATGAAGACCGCAGCATCAGGCATCAGCTCCGCATTAGCCAGCAGGGATCATCGGTCATGAAATACACCATCGCCCAGCTCGGCTCGCTCATGCTTCCAGAGCTTCCGCCGCCAGAGAGGCAAAGGCTCATAGGCCAGCTGTATCTCAATCAGATGCAGCTGGCGGCGCTCAAGAAAAGGACGGCAGAGCTTGAAACGGCGTTAGTGCTGGGAGAAATCAGAGAGGCGGTTCAACGATGAACGAGCTGCAATTTGAGTCCGAGCTTATCCAATACCTGTGCAACGGCGCCATCACCCAGCCAACTGATACCGGCTGGGGCGCGGTGGGCGAGCCGGCGGTGGATTATGTGGTGAAAACGAAGCTCTGGAAATACGAGCCCGGCATCAAAACCACCGAACAACTGTGGGACAACTTCAAGCGCATCTTGGAACAGCACAATCAGGCCACGCTCGACCACCCTTTGAGCGTCGTCGAGTTCAACCAGGTGAAAAAGATCATTTCGGATCTGCAGACGCCGTATCAGGCGGGGCAGTTCCTTTATGGCCTCAATGGGATTTCGCAGATTGAAATCGATTTGGACGATGGTCGCCATGCGTTTTTGACCGTGTTCGACCAGAAGCAGATTGGCGCGGGCGATACAGTGTATCAGGTTGTGAACCAGGTAACGCGCCCGCCGAAGATTCCAGGGAAGCAAGAGAGAATCTTCGATACCACGCTGCTCATTAACGGCCTGCCCGTCATCCAGATAGAGGAGAAGCGTGACACGCGCGACGTGGACGAGGCTTTGAACCAGATGCACCAGTACATCGATGAGAACCAGTACAGCGACATCTTCTCAACCTTGCAGATTTTGGTTGCCATCACGCCAAACAACGTGAAGTACATGGCCAACACCACGGCGGAGCGCTTCAACAGGGATTTCGCGTTCCATTGGCAGCGGAAAAGCGACAACCGGGTGGTGCGCAACTGGAAGGAGTTCGCCGACTCCATGCTCTCCATTCCCATGGCGCATCAGATGGCCACCAACTTCATGATTCTGGATGGCACGCCGAACAAACAGAGCGTCAAGGTCATGCGGCCCTATCAGGTTTACGCGACGCAAAGGGCCATCGGCGCCATAAAACATGCCGATTTCGATTGCCCGATTGACGGGCGCAAGCTTGGCTACATCTGGCATACCACCGGCTCGGGGAAAACCATCACCAGCTTCAAAACCGCATGGCTTGCCAGCCGTCTGCCTGGCGTTGACAAGGTTGTCTTCTTGGTTGACCGCATCGCGCTTACCAAGCAGACGCTTGAGAACTACCGTGCATACGACCCGGATGCTGCGGATATCGCCACCGGCAGCATTCGCGAGACGCAGAATACCGGCTTTCTAAGCCGCGAGCTCAAGTCCAAGGGCAACGACATCATTGTGACGTCGGTGCAAAAACTTGAGCGCCTTGTCAAACGCAAATCGTTCACCGATCCCGGCAAGCATATCGTGTTCATTGTGGATGAAGCGCACAGATCCACGGGAGGCGAGGCATTCAAAGAGATTCAGAATGCTTTCAAGCATGCGGTATGGCTGGGTTACACCGGCACGCCCATGTTCGACGAAACCACCACGGGCATGCGCACCGAGGACATCTTTGGGCCCTTGCTGCACGCCTACACCATTCGCGAGGCCATAGCCGACCGCAACGTTTTGGGCTTCCAGGTGGATTTTGAGACTACCATCCCCGAGCAGGCCATGAAGGAAGAATATTTGCCCCGCTTCTACCGCGAACAGCACCCCGACTGGACCCGTGAGCAAATCAAGCGCAAGATTGCCAACCTCACGCCGGAAGACATGGACGACGCCATTGAACCCAGTTTCTATGACGAGAATCCCGACCATGTGAGGGAAGTGGTGCGGGACATCTTCGACAACTGGCGCAACCGTTCGGCCGAGGGCAGGTATAACGCGCTGCTCACCACGCATGTGGGCGGCGGCAAGGCGTCCACGCCCATGGCCATGATGTATTTCCGGGAGTTCCAGCGCGTGAATAAGGAGCGGCGCGCCGAGGGAATGCCCACGCTCAAGGTGGCGGTAACTTTCAGCCAAAACACGACCAACAACGACACCATGTTGGAGACCAACCGCGGGCTGCATGAAGCCATCGTGACTTACAACGAGGAGTTTGGCACCACCTTTGGCATGGACGATGTTTCTGGTTACACGCAGGATGTGATGGCGCGGCTGAACAAGTCGCTCAGAGAAGGCCCGTATCTTGATTTGGTCATTGTGGTGGATCAGCTTTTGACAGGGTTCGATGCGCCCGAGCTTAACACGCTCTACGTCGATCGCACGCTCAAAGGTGCCGGCCTCATCCAGGCGTATTCGCGCACCAACCGCATCGCGGATATGCAGGAAAAACCCTGGGGGCACGTGGTGAACTATCGCTGGCCAGCGCAGAACGAACGACTTATGAATGAAGCGCTGGCAATTTACGCCAATAAGGATTCCGCCAACCTTACCGATGAAGAGCGTCGGCAGCTCAACGTGGACGAGGGCATCACTGCCCCTGATTTTGAGCAGGTGTTCCAGCAGGTTAAGGAGAAGGTTGCCAAGCTGCATGACCTCACCGATGGGTTCACGCAGCTGCCACCTTCCGAAAAGCAGCAAGACTTCATGCTGGATTTGCTTCGCGAGTACAATGCCGGGATGGCAAAGCTCAAGCAGTTTAAACCAGAAGAAGTGGATGGGGCAAAGATAGGCTTTGATTACGATAGACCCGATGAGCTTGTACGGGCGCTTGGCATGGAGCCCGAGCAAGAAATCGCATTGACTACTGTTCTGTCCAATGAGCTGAAAGGACGCATTGCGAATAAAAAGAGCGTGCCCGTCTACCAAATAGAACTGCGCATGACGCACGTGAAAGAGGTCAAAGTAGACTACGACTACCTCACGGAGCTTATCGAGACCCTGATCAACGCCGTGCATGAGGGAGAAACCGATAAGGTTGTGGAAACGCGCGGCAAGATTGAGCAGTTCGCCAACGGCCTGGACGATCGCGGGTATGCGAAGCGGATTCTCAATGCGGTGAGCGCCATCGTGAGCCGCATCTTCCCGCCGAGGAATTCGGGGCTGACCTTCCCAGTGAAATTGACTTCGCAGGCCGAGGGGGAAAGCATCATCCAAGCGGCCAGCAATGCAGGCGTGGACAGGGAGCTTCTTGAGTTCAGGAACGCATGGGGCATAACCGACTTCATCACCAGCGCCGAGATACGCGAGCTGTTCAGCGGTCATCGTTTTGGACAGCAAGACCTGGACGATGCAGGGCGAATCACAAAAATCGTCGCAGATGCGACAGGAGCGTATAAAACCATGGCGACCGACGAAGCAGTGCAGGCGCTTACGCGCATCAAGTACCGCAACGGACTGCGCAAAGCGATTTACGACATGGCCGACAAGCTCTTGGAAGGCTAAGGGGAGAGCAATGAACGAATCAAAACCAAATGTACCCAAACTTCGCTTCCCCGGTTTCACTGACCCTTGGGAACAGCGTAAGGTTTCCGAACTGCTTGAAGAGCGAAACGAACAGGCGCCTCAAAGCGACGATTATCCACTAATG
>CAJFUR010000096.1 GCA_904420215.1 uncultured Eggerthellaceae bacterium | reverse complement strand
TCAAGGTTCCCGCGGGCGCCCTCCCGGGCCCCGCCGCGCCGCCTCCGGAGAGACGCGCAAGGAGACATGTTACCCTCCCGCCACCCTTCCGTCAAGACCCTTTTTCCGATTTCTGGGAAAAATTTCTTGGCAGGGCGAAAACCGATTGAATGAGAGCCATCCGAAGCGGTCTTCCGTGGTGCGGCCCACGCGCTCCTCGAACGTGGGATTTAGTATAGTACTGCTTGCCGCGAGGCAGCGCAAGGGGCAATCGCAAAAAAGTTCGAAAATTTTGACCTCTTCCCTTATATATGGGAGTATGTATGGGAGTGAGACCGATTTGCAAGGCCGATATGGGAGTGTGGCCGATTGCAAGGCCGGCCGAACGCCCAGGATGCGAACGAATTCGTGGGGCGCCCGGGAAATCGCCCGCATCCTTTCCTAGACGCCCCCCGAATCCCTAGGCGCGTCCCCCCGAATCCATGGAGTTCCCGCCGCACCCGGCTGGACGGTCCGACTAGGTGCGAGATCCCCCTCCGCAGACGCGGAGGTGCAGCCCCCGCCCTTCGCCACCGGCATGGGAGAAGCCGGTCGAATCCGTTTTGGCGGCCTACCCGGCCCGGCCCGAACCGTTGCCAGAAGCATCGGCCGAACCCGTCCCTGCACCTCGTCCCACCCCTTTGCCGCCGCCAGCAGAGGCGCCGCCGGCGCCCGCCCCTGCGCCCTGCCCGCCGTGCGCGCCACCACCTGCGCCCCTGCCCTGCGAAGATCCTGCCGCGTCCCCGCTTTCGGAGGATCCGCCGCAGGCGGCGATGCGGTCGCGCAGCTCGCGCATGCTCATGCGGGCGCATTCCTCCAACGTGACGCTCGGGTCGCACGCCATCAGCTCCAGCGCGGCGCGGTAGCGCCCCACGCCCATGCCCGCCTCGCGCGCGGCCTGCCACTCGCCGCGGCCCGCCGCCTGGCACGCGCCCTCGCACGGCAGGCTGGCCAGGCAGGCGCCGCTGGCCTCCTCGAGCGTGCGCGCCTGCTCGGCGTCGTCGCACACGACGGTGATCTCGACATAGGAATCGTCGGACACGTAGCGCGAGAACGCCTCGCTTGACGCAAGCGCGTCCATGGCCTCGGCGTAGGTCTTCCCCGCCACCGGCACGCTCTCCAACAGCGCCTGCCCGTCGGCATTGACGCCACGTGCCGCCATCACCGTGTCGAAGCGGTTCAACTCCAGCTCCACGGAAGGGTTCACGTCCACGCTCACGAGGGCGGTCGGCTCCGCATACCACCGGTAACCCCCCACGCCCACCAAAACGAGCGCCAGGCAGGCCGCAGCGGCAAGGGCGGCGCGCTTCCAGAATGCCGCCTTCGCGCGGCACGCAGGAGCCGCCGCAACCCCGCCTCCATCCTGCACCGCATGGCCAAATGCCGCCTTCGCGCGGCGCGCGGGAGCCGCCTGCGACGCAGGGTCGGGCGCAGTGCCGGCGCCCGCGCGCACGGAGGAAGCCGCATCCTGCAAGGTGCCGGCGCCCGCGCGCACGGAGAGCCCCGCGCCCCGAGGGGAGGCGCCCTCCGCCTGCGAGGCGGACTCGCGGGCGGAAGGCGCACGCCGCGCAAAGGCGGGTCCCCTGCAATGCGCGCCTCCCTGCGCCGGCTCCTGCGTGCGCGCGGGGTCGGACGCCTGGTCGCCGCGCCCCTCCGCAACGGACGGCTCCCTCCCCTGCTCCTGCGCCCGCATGCGCTCTATGGCTTCGAGCGTGCGCCCGTTCAGGCCCTCCGGCACGTCCATGGCATCGAAAGCCGCGCGGAGGCGTTCTTCCCAATCGCTCATGACAGCGCCTCCTTCAGCTGCTTCTTGCCGCGTGCGATCCACGAGTACACGGTGTTGACGGGGGCGTCGAGCATCGAGGCTATCTCCGGGGCGGAATAGCCCTCGCACACGGACAGGTAGACCGGGGTGCGGGGAGGGTCGGAAAGCGCGCGCAGGGCGTCGGCCACGTCGCTGGCGAACGACGCCGGCTGGCTTGCGGGGTCGCGCGGCGCCGGGTTCGCGTCGAGCACGTCCTGCTCTGCGGGCGCGCATCTGCGGGACGCCGCCTTGAGCATGTCCTTGCACGTGTTCGTTGCAACGCGGACGAGCCACGCCTTGCGGTGCTCTTCGTCGTTGAAGCGCGTGGCGTCGGCGAGGGCGTACTTCAGAAACGTTTCCTGATAGGCGTCTTCGGCGTCGGGAGCGGAGGGGAAATAGAGGGTGCACGCACGCCAGACGGCCCGGCCGTGCACCTCGAGCGCCCCCGCTATGTCCTCCGATGCCCGCATGGAGCCGTTGCCGCCGCATCCCGACCCGAAAGGGAGCGGCCTAGCGCCGCCAGCCGTGCCCGCAGCCCACGCCGCGGCCGCAGCCGGCGTTGCCGCCGCAAGCACCCTGCCCGTAGCGGTCGCACACGCC
The DNA here is from genome assembly GCA_904420215.1 of uncultured Eggerthellaceae bacterium. Lineage (GTDB taxonomy): Bacteria > Actinomycetota > Coriobacteriia > Coriobacteriales > Eggerthellaceae > CAJFUR01. The sequence goes on along the minus strand of CAJFUR010000096.1, from coordinate 1,313 downwards.
ATCGCCGTCTTCGTCCACGTAGCCGGGGCATGCGCCCACGGCGTTGCCGCAGGCGTCGCACACGCCGCCGCCGTCGGCATCCGCATAGCCGGGGCATGCGCCCCGGGAGCCCGCGCCTGAAGCGGCAGCACCGCGCCAATCGCACACGCCGTCGCCATCCTCGTCCACATAGCCGGAACACGATTCGGCGCATCCGGCTGCGAAATGGCCCGCAAGGGCGTTCGCGCCGGCGGAGCCGCCTTGGGCGCCGAGCACCGCCGCAACCGTCCAGTCGGCGAAGGAGCCGCCGAACCCTTCCACGGCGCAACGCAGCGCGCCGCATGCCCCACGCCCCTGCCCCGCGCCGGCGCCCGCCTGCCCGTATCCGCCCGCATACGCCACGGCGGGCAGGGCACAGGATGCGAGCGCCACCGCCATGCACAGCGCCATCAGTTTCTTCTTCATCGTCAGGTCCTTTCGACGTCGCCTGTTTCGCTGCCTTCGCCTACAACACGAGCGAGCGGCGCGGATCCTTGCAGCGACTTTCGAAAAACTTCAAAAAATCCGGCGGGCGGCTTCGACTGCATGGATGGCGGATAGCCGCCACGGCGGCCGCGAAAAGGCGGAAGGCAGGTGGCGGGAGCGAGTATGCGGCGCGCCGTCCGCTGCCGCGGCACGCACACCGCGTGCGATGCGCCCACCGCACGCGCCGCGCCCGCCGCCGTCCGGCGCATGCCGTGCACGGCATGCCCGCCGCGGCGCTCCGGCGCGCAGCCGGGCGGCAGCGGAGCTACCGCTTCCTTATCCTGACGAACTTCCGCTTGCCCACCTGCAAGACCGCGCCGTCGAGCCTGGCGGGATCGGCGTTGTACGCCTTGGCGGGCAGCGCCTCGCCGTCGATCTTCACGCCGCCGCCGTCGATGAGCCGGCGCGCCTCGCCGGCACTCTGGGCAAGCCCGGCGTCGGCAATGATTTTCGCGAGGTAGACCGCGCCCTCGGCGTTCGGCGTGAGGTCGCACTCGAATTCCGCTATGTCGTCGGGAACCGCATGCTGCTTGAACACGAGGTCGAACTGGTCTTCGGCAGCGGCGGCGGCAGCCTCGTCGTGGTAGGCCGCCACGATGTTTCGGGCCAAGGCGCGCTTCACCTTGTTGGGATGCAGCTCGTCGGCGGCAAGCCCGCGCTCCACCTCGTCGATCTCATCGACCGGGCAGGTGGACGCCAGCCGGTAGTATTTCGTCATGAGTTCGTCGGGGATGGACATGACCTTGCCGAACATGTCGGCCGGCTCGTCGGTGAGGCCGATGTAGTTGCCGTAGCTCTTGGACATCTTC
>CAJFUR010000095.1 GCA_904420215.1 uncultured Eggerthellaceae bacterium | reverse complement strand
CCTTCGCCACGATGTCCTTGTCCATGCGCCCCGGCGCCTTGCCGTAGTAGCCGCAGATGTAGTCCTTCATCTCCTTGGACACCACGCTCCAGCGCTTGCCCGTGAGCACGTTGAACACGGCCTGCGTGCCCACGATCTGCGACATGGGCGTCACCAGCGGCGGATAGCCCACCTCGGCGCGCACCTTGGGAATCTCGCGCATGACCTCGGGCAGGCGGTCGGCGGCGTTCTGTATCTCCAGCTGGGACACCAGGTTGGACATCATGCCGCCCGGCACCTGATGGGAATACACCTGCATGTGCATAAGCGAGGACACGCCGCGCTTGTAGTGGCCGCGCTTGCGCACTTCCTCCCAGTACTCGGCGATCTCGAACAGCAGGTCGAGGTCCAGCCCCGTGTCGTAGCGGCTCTCCTGCAGGGCGGCCACGATCATCTCCACCGCAGGGTGCGAGTTGCCGAACGCGAGCGGCGCGTGCGCGGTGTCGGCGATGGCCGCGCCGGCCTCGGCGGCCTTGATGATGTTGGCGGGCGCCATGCCGCCCACATAGTGGCAGTGAATGTGGATGGGCAGGCCTATTTCGGCGTTGAACGCCTTCACCATGCGCTCGGTGCGGTAGGGGGTGAGCATGCCCGCCATGTCCTTGATGCAGATGGAGTCGGCGCCCAGGTCTTTCAGCTGCTGGCCGTAGTCCAGATAGCTGTCCAGCGTGTGCACCGGCGACATGGTGTAGGAGATGGCGCCTTCGAAATGCCCGCCGCACTCCTTGATGGCCTCCGCGTTGTCAACGACGTTGCGGATGTCGTTCAGGGCGTCGAACACGCGGAACACGTGCACGCCGTTGCGCTTGGCGGCCTTGATGAAGCGGTTGCAGATCTCGCGCGAGTAATGCTTGTAGCCCACGAGGTTCTGCCCGCGCGAGAGCATGGAAAGCGGCGTGTTCGGCGTCTGGGCCTTGATGGAGCGCAGGCGCTCCCACGGGTTCTCGTCCAGAAAGCGCATGCAGGTGTCGAACGTGGCCCCGCCCCACGCCTCGATCGCCCAGTACCCGACGCGGTCCATCTTCGGCAGGATGGGCAGCATGTCGCCAATCTGCATGCGCGTCGCCCACAGGCTTTGCTGGCCGTCGCGGATGGTGGTATCCATGATCTGAAGCCGCGGCATGAACTCACACCCCCTTCGGTGCTCGATTCGATTAGTCAAAGATCGAAACATGAATTATATAAGATCGCGCAGGCGAAGGAATGCAGCGCCATGGAAATTCACGGGCAAGCAACACATGCAGGCGGGCGGACGGGGCGGGCGGCGGGGCAACTGGCAGGCTGGCGGGATGGCCGGCCGGCGGAGGCGGCGCGGCGGGGATGACGCGGCGGAATGGCCGGCCTGGCGCAACGGGCGGAAACGGTGCGGGGGCGACGGGCAAGGCAGCCGAGCCGGCATCCCGTCGCTTTTCCGGATGACGAGCCCCGCAGCACGCATTCTGCTTCCCCAGTGCAATGCAGCGGCTGTTTCCGCTGCACAAACGAAAAAGGTGAAAATCTGGAGTTGCATTCCAGATTTTCACCCTTGCTTGCGCGACCTGCTACCTCCGCCCAGGGACTCCCTCGGCGACAAGCTCCTTCACGCAGTCGAGAAACACCTGCGCCGGCTTGGCGGGCGTGGTCTTGCGCCAAACCAGCCCCTGCGTCGATTCGATAGGCGGGTCGAGGGGGACGAAGACAAGTCCGCCCGCTCCACCGCCTTCCACTATCCCGCGATACGTGAACATGGCGCCCAACCCCTCTTCCACCAGAAAGCGCCCGCTCAAAGGCAGGTTATATGTGGCAACCACCTCCAATTCGTCGGCCACCCCGGAAAGCCACGACCGCAGCGGCTCCACCTCCGTGCCCTGCCGCGACGTGATGAGCGGATGCCCCACCAAGTCACATGGACGCACGGAGTCCCGCTGGGACAAATCGCTGTCTCGGCGCACCACGACTCCCCACGCGTCCTTTTCCGGCAGGCGCAAAACGTTGAACTCAACATGGGGTTTCACCTCGCACTCGAGCATGAAGTCGTAGGCGCCACGCACCAAGCCGTCCATCAGGTCGCGCGTGTTGCCACACGAAAGCGCGAAATCGATGTGCGGATAGCGCTCCCTCGTGAGGACCATGGCGCGCGCCAGCAATCCCACGACCCTAGTTTCCCCCACTGCCACATGCACGGTGCCGCCAACCGACTGCTCGGGCAGGGCGATTTCCCGCGTGGCCTTCTCGGCGAGGCCGAGTATCGAATCGGCATACCGGGCGAGCATGACCCCCCGGTCGGTCAGTTCCACTCCCCGCGACGAGCGCGTGTACAGCTGCCGGCCCAATTCGTCTTCCAAGGCCGCCAGTTGCCGCGACAGGGTGGGCGGCGTGACCTGGAGCACGCGCGCCGCGTTCGTGATGCTTCCCTCCTGCGCCAGCGCCTGAAAATACCGCAACGTCCGCAGCTCCATGCCTTCCCCCTTCCGCCGGCATGCGCCGCAACGCCGGCGCCCAGCCGCCCGCGCCCCGCACGCGGCACCGTCCCTCCTGCAGCAAGCGGAGAGGCGAGTGGGACGCGGCGGAGCTGCCGCATGCCGGCGCCCGCAACGTCTGCGCCGGCCGGAGAGGTGGACGGGACGCGGCAGAGTTACTGCATGCCAGCGCCCAGCCGCACGCGCCGGCCGGGCACCGACCCCCTCAAAAGGGAGGTCGCGGCAACCGCATGCCAGTTTCCAAGCACATGCCTATATTGCCTTTCAAGCAAAAAGCTAATTACATTTTAGTCAATTCCTAATATCTTGCGAATCACCTAAGATGAAAGAGCAGCAAGATGCCCGCGAAATGCGGCAAGCGGCACTGGCGGCACTGGCAGCGCCGCACAGCGCCCAACAGCGAGAAACGGAGCCAAGCCCATGAACCTCACGGAATTCGTCGCCCACCTCGACGCAGGCAAAACCGTCGTCGGCAACTCTCCCGAAAGCCGCGCGATGAACGAGGCGGCGCAGGAAGCCCTCGGGCGCACGGCGAAGCTGAATGGAAGCTACCACGACCCAGAGGAAATCCGTTCGCTTTTCGCCGAGATCACAGGGCAGCCGGCGCCCGAAGGGTTTCGCCTATTCCCGCCGTTCTACACCGATTTCGGGAAAAACATCCACATGGGGGCGGACGTGTTCGTCAATGCGGGCTGCTGCTTTCAGGACCAAGGGGGCATCTTCATTGGCGACCGCGTCCTCATAGGGCACAACGTCGTGCTGGCCACGCTCAACCACGACCTCGACCCCGCCAAGCGCGCAAACCTGCATCCAGCCCCCATACGCATTGGCAACGACGTCTGGATAGGCTCGAACGCCACCGTGCTTCCCGGCGTGACCATTGGAGACGGCGCCATCGTGGCCGCCGGCGCCGTGGTGACGAAGGACGTTGCGCCCTTGACGGTGGTTGCCGGCGTTCCAGCGCGGGAGATCAAGCGCATAGACGCGTCATAGCGCCTGCACGCCCGTGGCGCAGGCGCTTGGCCGCCGCGAAACCCGAGAGCATCTTCGAAAGGCAAGGGACGACAGACGGCGGGACATGGCGCCGAAACGGAGCGACCGGCGCGGCACACGACGGGAAGGAGACGTATTCATGCAGGGAGAACCGCTGACCAGAAGGTCGTTCGTAACGACAGTTGCCGCAGCTGCCGCCTCGGTTGCCTTCGGATGCACCCCCAGTGCGACGCAGGGCGCGCAATTGCGGCCTTCCTCGCCCGAGGAAACCGCGCCTACGACAAAACTCGACGACGACAATCCACAGGATACGCCCCAATCCAGCACCTCCGGGGTCACAAAAGCCCCCACCGTGCGACTCAGCAGCGGCTTTGACATGCCCATTGTAGGTTTGGGAACCTACAGCCTCCATGAAGCGGTTTGTCGGGATTCGGTGGCTTCGGCTCTCCAACAGGGTATGCGGCTTGTGGACACCGCCCACATCTACGGCAACGAGCAGTACGTCGGCGAGGGCATACGCGCCTCCGGCGTGCCGCGCGGCGAGGTGTTCGTCATCACCAAGCTCTATCCAAACCAATTCGCCAACGCCGCGTCCGCCATAGACGAAGCCCTCGAAAAGCTGGGCGTGGAGTACATCGACATGATGCTGCTCCACCACCCCGGAACGGGAGACGTTGCCGCCTATCAAGCCATGGAGGAAGCCCAACAGGCGGGAAAGATCCGATCGTTGGGCCTTTCGAACTGGTACATCGAGGAAATGGACGACTTCGTCCCCCGCATTGCCACCCCGCCCGCACTCGTGCAGAACGAGATTCACCCTTACTATCAGGACCACGATGTCGTGGCTTTCATGCAGGACCGGGGCATCGTCGTCCAAGCTTGGTATCCTCTTGGCGGCCGGGGGCACAACGCCGAACTGTTCGCAGACGAAGCGCTGGCCGGCATCGCGACAAACCATGGCGTGTCGGTCGCGCAGGTCATGCTCAAATGGAACCTCCAAAGAGGCATCGCCGTCATTCCGGGGTCAAGCAACCCTGACCATATACGGGAAGACGCATCCCTGTTCGATTTCGTGCTGTCGGATGCCGACATGGAAGCAATCTCCGCATTGGAACGCGGCGAAAAGCACGACTGGTACTGAGTGTTGGGGACGTGCCCCTTTCGCGACATCGAGGCGGCGCGAACGACACACGTCCCGCCGCCTTCCGGACGACAGGTCTCCGCGACATCGCATTCCGCTCCCACAACACAACGCGGCGGCCCGCTTTCGCCTCCCAAAACGAAAAGGGTGAAAATCTGGAGTTACATTCCAGATTTTCACCCTTGCTTGTGCGGACCGTTGCGCGGGATGCGGGAAGTGGGCGGCATCGCGTGCGGGCAGGCGCCTCCCCTTCGCGTCCAATGCGGCGGGATTCGCGCTACACGCGCTTGATCACGCGGCCGTCGCGCGTGTCTATCTGCAACACGTCGCCGATCTCCACGAACGTGGGAACCTGCACCTCCACACCCGTCTCCAGCGTGGCGGGCTTCGTGGTGTTGGTGGCGGTGTCGCCCTTGAAGCCGGGTTCGGTGTGGGTCACTTCCAGCTCCACGAACATCTGGGGTTCAATGCTGATGAGCTCGTCGCCCGCATACAGAAGCGACGCCTCGTCGTTCTCCTTGAGCCACTTCGCGGCCTCGCCCACCATGTCGGCCGAAATGGGCAGCTGCTCGTAGGTGTCGTTGTCCATGAAGTTGTAGTCGGCGCCGTCGTTGTACAGGTACTGCATCTTCTTGGTTTCCAGGCGCACCGAGTCGAACTTCGTGCCGGCGTTGAACGTGTAATCGACCACGCGGCCCGTCTTGATGTCCTTCAGCTTCGTGCGCACGAACGCGCCGCCCTTGCCGGGTTTCACGTGCTGGAATTCCACGATGGTGCACAGCTTGCCGTTGTACTCGATGCACATGCCGTTCCTGAAGTCTGCCGTAGAGATTGCCACTGGTGGTTCCTTTCGATTCGCAACGCGGACGCGCGCCGTGGCCGCCCGCCGTGATTTTGGCCGCTATATTATAACCATATCGTGCGTCGATTGCGTGAAAACCTGAAAACCCCCTTCGGCGAGCACGCCGAAGTCCTCCAGGCGCATGCCGAACTCGCCAGACACGTATATGCCCGGCTCCACGGTGACCACGTTGCCCGCGACCAGCGGATCTGCGTTGCGCGGCGAGAGGTTGGGCAGCTCGTGGATGTCCAGCCCCACGCCGTGGCCGAGGCCGTGGCCCATGCGCCCGCCGAACCCGCCTTCTTCCAGCACGCGCTCGGCCAGTTCGTGCATCTCCCTGCCGGTCACGCCGGGGCGCAGGGCGCGCTCCACCTCCTCGTTGGCGCGCCGCAGCGTCCCGTAGGCGCTGCGCAGGCGGGCGTCCGGCTCGCCCAGGAACACCACGCGCGTCATGTCCGAGCAGTATCCCTGCACCTTCGCGCCGAAGTCCAGCACGACGCACTGCCCCGCTTCCAGCACCGTGTCGCCGGCGACGGCATGCGGGCTGGCGGCGTTGGCGCCCGTGGCCACGATGGAGGGGAATGCCACGTCGTCGGCCCCGTGGCGGCGCATGAAGTCCTCCAGCTCCACCTGCACGGCGCGCTCGGTCATGCCGGGGCGCATGAACGCCGCGATGTGTGCGAACGCCGCATCGGTGACGGCCTGCGCGGCGCGCATCCGCGCGACCTCGCCCGCGTCCTTCACGGCACGCAGGCGCAGCACCACGCCGGCCGTCTCGCGCAGGCGCAGGCCCGCGGGGGCAGGAGCGCCCGCGGGGGCGGCGCCATCGAAGCCTGCGCCCGCCGCGTCTTCCCCAGCCTCGGCGGCGCCGTCCCCCTCGGCGGCGCCGCGGGCGTCCGCGCCCTCCGCGCCTTCCGCACTCCCCACGCCCGCGACCTTCGCGCACTCCTCCTGCAGCTGGCGGTATTCGGCCAGTGCAATGGCATCCTCTATGCCGAGGACGTCCTGCCCCGCCGCCCCGTCCGCGCCCGCGGCGGCGCAGGCCGCCGCATCGCGCACGCGCCCGACGGCAAAGGCCGCGTGCGACATGCGCCCGTCGTCCACCTCCACCGCGTTGCCGCAGGCCGCAGCCGCGGCGCGGGCGGCCTGCGCGTAGCGCGAGTCGGTGTGCAGCACGGCCGCGTCGGGCGTGACCAGCAGGGCGTGGGCATCCTCCTCGTCGAACACGCCGTCGAAACCCGTGAGCCAGCGTATGTTGGAGGTGTCGCGCACGAGGAAAGCGCCCGCGTCCTCGCGCGCGCACGCCGCACGCAGCCGGGCCAGCCGCGCGTTCATCGCGCGCCCTCCCCTGCGGCGCTTCCCCGCTCGCGCTCCCACGCCAGCAGCGCGTCGATGCCCTCCTTGTAGCCTTGCTTGCCCTTGCCCTTGATTTGGGCGATGCACGCGGGCTCGATGACGCTCACCGCGCGGAACGCCTCCCGCGCGTCGATGTCCGACAGATGCACCTCCACCACCGGCGTGTCGATGGAACCCACCGCGTCGCGCAGCGCATAGGAATAGTGCGTGTGGGCGCCGGGGTTGTACACCACGCCGTCGTAGGCCTCGTGCGCCTCGTGCAATTTGTCGATGAGCGCGCCTTCGTGGTTGCTCTGGAAGCAGTCCACCTGCACGCCCTTCTGCGCACCGTATTCCACGACCTCGGCCTCTATGCTCGCAAGCGTCTCGCGCCCGTACACGTCGGGCTCGCGCACCCCCAGCATGTTCAGGTTCGGCCCGTTCATCAGCAGTATCTTCTTCATGTGCAACCTTTCTTTCGCCGACCGCGCAAAGCCGGGGCACGGCCGTGCGGGCAGCCGCACGCCGTTTCGCCAGAAGCGCCGGGGCCATGGCAACAGGCCGGGGCCGCCGCCATGGCCCCGGCCCCGCACGCCGCGCCGGACCGCTGCCTGACGCCGCACGCCGCGCCAGGCCGAACGCCTCCCGCACGGCTCCCCGCCGATCAAGACGCATCCGGCCCGCCTTCCATCGTCCTTGGGCCAGTGTACCCCATGGGGGCGCGCGCGGATCCCCCCGCCACAAACTCGGCATGCATGCTATACTGTATAGCATGCATAGCAGCGCACCTATAGAGCACAAGCGGGAAACCGGGAAAGGGGCAGGGCCATGCCACAGGCGGCAAGCATGGGGAAAGCGTCTCCCATGACGCAGATGAACACGCGCATCGAGCGCGAGCTGAAACAACGCGGGGACGCCGTGCTGGCCCGGGCGGGCTTTTCGCCCTCGGAGGCGGTGCGCGCGCTCTGGGAGTTCGCCGCGGCGCACGAACGCGAACCGCAGGCCGTGGCACGGGCGCTTGCCGTGGAAGACCCCGAAGCGGAACGGGAGCGACAGGAAAGGATCCAGAGAAAGCGCGACTCCCTCAAGAGGCTCCACGCGACGATCGCCGAGTTCCGCGAGCGTTACGGCATAACCCAAGATACCATAGACGCCGTCAACCGCATGTCCGACAAGGAACTTTACGAGCAGGCGCTCGTCGAACGATACGAAGAAAGGGGGTTGCTGTGACCGCCGCCCCAAAGCTTCTGGTGGACACGAACGTCTGGCTTGACGGGCTGCTGCCGTGCCGTCCCGGGCACGAAGCGGCGCGCAAGTTCTTCGATTTCGCGGGACAGCGCGAGGTTCCCCTGCTGTACGCCGCCACGACGGCAAAGGACGTGTTCTTCCTTGCAGGCGCCACGCTGAAACAAGAAGCACGCGAGCAAGGACAGAAGCTCACCGAAGACCTTTGCAAAGCCGCCGAGCACATTGCCTGGAGCTGCATCGAGGAAATTGCCGAGATGGGGTTTTCCGTAGGCTGCGACGAAAGCGACCTGTGGCTGGCCCGCAAATACCGGAACGTCCACGGCGACTTCGAAGACGATCTGATCATTGCCGCTGCGCAACGCGCCGGCGCCGACTTCGTCGTCACCGGCGACAAGCGGCTCATCCTGCACTGCCCCGTCGCAGCGCTCGACCCCGCCGACATGCTGGACCACCTGCAGAAAACACTGTAAGGCTCCCTACCCCTTCGCCTTTCGCCACGCGGCCAAGTGCTCCAGAATGATGGCGTCCTCCACGTCCACGAGTTCCCAGTTGCCCACGTCGCGGGGCAGCACGAAGCGCACGATGCCGCCGCGCGCCTTCTTGTCGCGCTTCATGGCGGCAAGCACGTCGGCCGGCTCCGCCGACCACGCAAGGGCGGGCAGGCCCAGCTCGTCCAGAAGCTCGTCTTGCGCCTGCACGAACTCCCAAGGCGCATCCACCAGCGTCGCGCCCAGACGCGCCGCGAACCGCATGCCCTCGGCCACACACGCGCCGTGCGAAAACGTGCCGTAGCCCGCCAGCGCCTCCACCGCGTGTCCCAGCGTGTGGCCGTAGTTCAAGCACTCGCGCACGCCGCGGCTTTCCGTCTTGTCGGCCGCCACCACGTCGGCCTTGAACACCACCGACCGCGCGATGGCCTCGGCCGCCACCGCCTCGTCGCGCGCCGCGAGCGCCCCGGCGGCGTCGGACAGCCAGAAGAAGAAATCGTCCGAGTCGATGACGGCGGACTTCGCTATTTCGGCGCACCCGCACGTCCATTCGCGCTCGGGCAGCGTTGCCAGCGTGGCGGTGTCGGCGCACACGTAGGCGGGCTGCTTGAACGTGCCCACCAGGTTCTTGCCCGCCTCCAGGTTCACGCCGGTCTTGCCGCCCACCGACGAGTCCACCATGGCCAGAAGCGTGGTGGGCACCTGCACCACGGCCACGCCGCGCATGTAGGTGGACGCGACGAACCCCGCCAAGTCGCCCACCACGCCGCCGCCGAGCGCCACCACCACGCAGTCGCGCCCCAGCGAGAGTGCCGCCATGGCCTCCCACATCTCGCCCGCAACCGCGAGCGACTTCGACTCCTCGCCCGCCGGCACCACGATGTCGCTCGCGCGGAACCCCGCCTGCGCGAGCGAGTCCTTCGCCGCCGCCAAATACAGCGGCGCCACGTTGCCGTCGGTCACCACGAGCACGCGTTCAACCTGCGAAAGCGCCGGCAGCGCGCGCAGATGCGCGCCCAGCCCTCCCAGCACGCCAACGCCGATGCGCACGTCGTAGGACGCCTCGCCGGGCAGGTTCACGATCACTTTCGTTGCTGGCATAGCACACCTTCCTCCACAAGCACGTCCTGCACTTCCCGCGCGATGGCGAACACGCTCTTGCCCGCCGTGTCCACCGTCGCGTCCGCCACGCCTTCGTAGAGCGGCGCGCGCTCGCCGCAGCGCGCCCGCGCGGCCTCCAGGTCCTGAAACAGCGGGCGGGTGGACGTGTCGCTGATGCGGCCCGCCGCCTCGTCGGCCGACACCTTGAGGTGCACCACGAAACCCGCGCGCGCCAAGATGGCGCGGTTCTCCTCGCGCGTGACCACGCCGCCGCCGCACGACACGAGCAACGGCTCCTTGGCCGCCAACTCGGCGAGCACGTCCGTTTCCAGAACGCGGAAGCCCTCTTCGCCCGATTCGGCGAATATCTCCTTGACCTTCTTGCCCTCGCGCCGCTCCAAGTACGTGTCCATGTCCACCGAGGCCACATGGCACACGCGCGCAAGGCGGCGCGCCACGCTGGTTTTTCCCGCGCCCATGAACCCCACGAAGAACACCGGCCGCGTGAGTTCGTACGATTCGGTCATGCGCACCTCCTTTAACGTTGCAGGTCCATAAAAGTCAGCGAGGGTTTCCGCAGTGCCCCAGATTCGCGGGATGGCGGAGGCGTGGCGTACTTTGGTACGCGAGCCTTCGGCATCGTGCGAAGGTGGGGCACTGCGGAAAGCCGCAGCGTCGACCGTGTTTCGATGGCCGGCAAGGCCGTCGAAACTCGCCTACCGCGACATCGTCCGGATGCGCTGCTTGTACGCCCGGATGGCGGCCTTGATGTCGGTCATGTTCGTGCACCCGAAGGCGTCTTGGTAGGCATTCGCCAGCGCGAAGGCCACTTCGCCCTCGGCCACCACGGCGCACGCGGGCACGGCGCACACGTCGCTGCGCTCGCGCGAGGCCTGCGTCGGCTCGAGCGTGTCCATGTTCACGGTGGCCAGCGGCGTCATGAGCGTGGGAATGGGCTTCATGGCCGCCGTCACGATGAGGGGCATGCCCGTGGTCATGCCGCCCTCCAAGCCGCCCGCGTTGTTGCTCGCGCGCGTGAAGCCGGCCTGCGCGTCGGCGAGAATGGGGTCGTGCACCTGCGAGCCCGGCCGGCGCGCCGCGGCGAACCCCAGCCCGAACTCGACGCCCTTGATGGCGGGAATGGACAGCAGGGCCGCGCCAATGCGCGAAGTCAAGCGCTCGGGGCCCGTGGCATAGCCGCCCAAGCCGGGCAGAAGCCCCGTGGCCACCACGCGGAAGGTGCCGCCCAAGCTCTCGCCCGCCTCGCGCGCGGCGTCGATGGCGCGCTTCATGGCCTCGCTCGTCTCGGCGTCGGGGCAGCGCACCTCGCTCAGCTCTATGTCGAGCGGCTTGTAGTCGGGCGCCGCCAGAAGCGCGTCGTCCTCGGCAAGCGCCACGTCGCCGATGGACGCCACGTACGAGAACACCTCCACGCCCAGTTCGGCCAGAAACTCGCGCGCAATGCCGGCGGCCGCCACGCGGGCGGCGGTTTCGCGGGCGCTCGCGCGCTCGAGGACGTTGCGGCAGTCGTCGGTGTCGGTTCTGAGCGCGCCCACCAAGTCGGCGTGCCCCGGACGCGGGGAAACCTCGCGCTCCAAGTCGGCAGGCGGCTCGCCGAACGCGGCCATGCGGCCCGTCCAGTTCTCCCAGTCGCGGTTTCTCACCGTGAGCGACACGGGCGAGCCCAGCGTGCGCCCGAACCGCACGCCGCCGGTCACCTCCACCACGTCGCGCTCGATCTTCTGGCGGCCGCCGCGCCCATAGCCCGCCTGACGGCGCGCGAGGTCGCTGTTGATCTGGTCGGCCGACACCTTCAAGCCCGCCGGCACGCCCGACACGATGGCCGTCAGCCCCGGCCCGTGGCTCTCGCCCGCTGTGATGTAGTGCATAGTCGCTTCGCTTTCCGCAAAAACCCGCAAGTCCGCGCATCGACCCGCGGAGCCGCAAGGCCCGTCCATTTCAGGGCTATTGTAGCGCACCGCCCCGCGCTGCCCGCCCAAAAGGCGGCGCTCACATACAAAAGGCAGCGGCGTGCGGAAGGGAGGCCACCGAAAGGCGCGAGCATGCGAAGGCGGAAAACCGGCCGAAAACGGCAGTACAGGGAAGGCACGGCAGATTGCCCGACGGGCGCGAGGCGCAGGCAGCAGGCGTGTCGGGCGGGCGGAGCGCGCCGGCTGCGGCGCGCTCCGCCGCGCCATGCGGCAGGGCCCGCCCCGAAAGCGCGGGCCCGCACGCTACAGCGAAAACCCGGCGGCTTTGGCCATGAAGTCGAACAGCTCTCCGAAGGACAGGGGAAGGCCCACTCCGGCGATGTCGCACACCGTCTGCGCCGTCACAACCGCCTGCGCCACCAGCATGCCCGCGCCGTCGAACGTGCGGCACCCCGCAGCGCGCGCGCCGGTGCAAAACGCGGTGTCGCCATGCCCGTACACCACGTCGAACGCCGTCTGCCCCTCCCTGAACAGGGCAATGTCGAAGGGCGCCGGGTCGCCTGCGCGCATGCCCAGAGGCGTGGCGTTCACCACCACGTCGGCGGCCGAAATGGCCTGCGTGGACGTGGCGTAGCTTCCGAACTTGAACGCGGTTTCCCCGTAGGCCTCGCGGAAGCTGCGGTGCCCCTCGCAGGCGGGCGGCAGGTCGATGGTGGCGTGAGCCAGCTTTCCGAAATCGCCCACGTAGGCTTCCAGCACGCCGCGCGCGCGGTGCTTGTCGCGTCCCAGCAGCACGATCTCCCCCGCGCCGGCAAGCGACGCCGCATGCAGGATGGAAAGCGCCGTGGGGCCCGTGCCGCACACCACCACCCGCGCGCCCGCGAAGTCCACGCCTTCGCGCTCCAAGTAGGCCACGCAGCCCTGCCCGTCGGTGTTGTAGGCAACGAGCGCGTCGTCCTTGCGCACCAGCACGTTGGCCCCGCGCGCCAGCTTGGCCGAGGCGGCCCGCGCCGTGGCCGCCTCGAGGGCATGCGGCTTGTAGGGCGTGGTCACGTTGATGGACAGGAAGTCGCGCGCCGCAAGGAACGCGCGCGCCTCGTCCTCGGTTTCGCAGTCGGCCAGCGCGTAATGCCAGGGAAGGCCCAGGCGGGCGTAGAGCGCGTTGTACATGTCCGGCGACTTGGAATGCCCGATGGGATGCCCCAGCAGGTACAGCTTCTGCCCTGCCGGCCGCGCGCCTGCAGCACCCTCCGCGCGCGCGGTGCCCGTGCCGGCCATGTTCTCCGCGCGCACCGCCTGCGTCCCGGCATCCGCCGCCGCGCGCCCGTCCGCGCCCAACTCCCCGCATCCGCCTTCGCTCACAATGCCTCCTTGCAGCCTGCGTCGTCGGGCGCGGAAGCGGCCTGCGCCGCGCGCGGCGCCAACCCCTCCGCTCCCTGCATGTTCGCACCGGTGGGGGCGCCTTCCGGCTTCCGCCCGCCCATGATGGCGCGCTCCAGCGTGCGCAGCGCCAGCGTGTGCGGGAGGTCCTGTTCCACCAAGGGTGCCAGCAGGTAGGCGCGCATGCCCAGCAGATGCGCCCCGAACACGTCGGTGACCAGCTGGTCGCCAATGACCAGCGCGTCCTTCCGGTTCGCGCCAATCTTGTGCAGGGCGTAGAGGAACGCGGGAGGCAGCGGCTTCACCGCCTTCGCCACAATGGGCAGGTCCAGCCGCTCGGCAAGCTCGTACACCCCGTGGTGCCAGTTGTTCGAAAGCAGACAGAACACGATGCCGGCATCGCGGGCGCGCCCCAGCCAAACCCCCACGTCGCGAGGCACTTCGTGAGTGTCGCGCGTGAGGATGGTGTTGTCGATGTCCAACAGGACGTGGGCGTAGCCCAAGCCCACGATGTCGCGCCCGATGTCCACGTGCGACAGGCGCGAGAAGTATCTGTCGGGTTCCAGAAACGTCATGGCAATCGGGCTTTCGGCGGCGGGCGGCAGGGACGGCGGAGCGGGGAGAGCGGGCGGCGCTACGAGTTGATGGCCGCCTCGTGCTCCTCGAGCGTCACGCTGAAGTAATACTCGGTGGTGCCATCGTCGAGCGGCTTGGTGTAGAAGTAGTAGTAGTCCGTCTGGTCGGGCGCGCACACCGCCTGCAGCGCCTCGATGCTCGGAGCGCAAATGGGCGTCGGCGTGAGGCCGGGGTTCGCGTAGGTGCTGTACGGCGTGTCGGCATGCACCTCTTCCGCCGTGGGCGTGCGGCCCACCTCGTAGGCGGTGGTGGCGTCGGATTCCAAATAGGGGCGGTCGGACGCCAGGCGGTTGTAGAACACCGAGGCCACCGTGGGGAAATGCTCGTGGTCGGACTCCCGCTCCACGATGGAGGCCAGCTTGAGCACGTCGTAGGGCGAAAGCCCCCGGCTTTCCGCATACGCGTAGTCCAGCTGGGCAACCTCGGTCTGGTACTGCGCCAGCATGGTGCGCACGAGCGAGGCGGCCGTGGCCGTGTCGGAAACCGTGTAGGTCTTCGGGAACAGGAAGCCTTCCAGCGAGTTCGTGCCCGCTTCGGCCAGGAAGGGGAACTCGGCCGCATAGGCGCTCGCGTCGCTGGCGGCGGCCATGAAGTCCTCGGCCGTGATGCGGCCGCCCGTGACCTCGGCCACCCGGTCAGCCATGTTCGCCAGCGTGAACCCTTCGGGAATGGTGAGGGAGGCGCCGCTGGCCTCCGGCCCCGCCACCAGGCGGGCGATGATGTCGTCGAGCGAGGTGCCGCCGGAAAACGTGTACGTGCCTGGCAAAAGCGACGATTCCGCCCCCAGCTCGGTCACGCGCTTCGTGAACTCTGCCGCCGTGGCAACGAGGCGCGCGCGCTGCAAGTCGGTGGCCACCGCCTGGGCACCCGACCCTTCGGACACCACGATGGTGGCCTCCTCGCCTTCCGCCAGAAGCTCCACCTGCGTGCCGGAACAGCTGTTGAGCAGCGTGAGCACGCCCCAAACCAAGCCGCCAATGACCGCAACGGCCAAAATGGCGGCAACCACCATGGGAGCCTTGCTCCTTTTCGGGCGAATGAGACTGGTGTCGTACGTTTTGAACTGGCGCTCGCCCTTGGCATGGGCGGCGCGTGCCGCATGGTTGGGGCGCGACGAATACGTGACCTGTCTTCTGTGCGAAGGCATAGGTTTCCTCACTTTTCCGCTTCCGTGCCGACGCGCGCGTCGAGCCATGCCTGCAGGAACAAACTCGCCGCTATCATATCTATTTTGCCGCGCATGGCCCGCTCGTCCATGCCCTTTTCACGCAAACTCCGTTTGGCCTCGCGCGAGCTCAGGCGCTCGTCGGCGAACTCCACTGGCAGGCCGCACGCGCGTCCCACCTGCAGCGCCACCTCGCGCACGCGGCGGGCCTGCGGGCCTTCCTCGCCGGAGAGCGTATAGGGCAGGCCACACAGCAGAAGCTCGGGCTCCCAGTCCTCCAGCACGCGCCGGAACGGCTTCGCGCAGGCCGTCACGTCGGCTGCGGGCAGGACGCACACCGGAGAGGCCACCCGCCCCGCCGGGTCGCTCACCGCAACGCCCACCCGCGCCTGCCCTATGTCGAGTGCGAGAATTCTCATGCTCTTGGTCCAAATCGGTCGATGACAGGTGGCCACATAATCCGGCTCACAGGTTGGCGCTAGTAAGTCAGCGAGGGCGCCCGTGATGCCCCGAATTCGTGGGATCGCGGAGGCGAAGCGTACTCCGGTACGCGAGCCTACGAGATCGCGCGAAAGCGGGGCACCACGGGCGGCCGCAGCGTCGAGTTGTTGCGCCGGCTGGCAAGCCGGCGCAACCTCCCCCCAAACCTACAGCAGCAGGGCGCGCACGGCGTCGAGCGCGGCGTCGATGCCAGAGGCGTCCTTGCCGCCGGCCTGCGCCATGGCGGGCTTTCCGCCGCCGCCGCCCTTGATATGCGGCGCCATGGCCTTGATGAGCGCGTTCGCATCGAAGCCGGCGGCAACCGCCTCGGGCGTGCCCGCCGCGAGCACGATGGGCTTGCCCTCCTTCTCGGCTGCGAGCACCACCGCGCCCGGGCGTCCCAGACGCGCCCGCAGGACGTCCCACGCGTGGCGCATGCCGCCCGCCTCCATGGCCGCCTCGCCAGCCGACGGCAGGCTCGCAATGATGACCGGGTAGCCCGCCTTCGTCTCCATGGCCGCAGAGACCAGCTTCGTGACGCCGTCCTCCGCGATCATCTCCTTGCCGCGCTTGCCCCGCTGCTGGAGTTCCTTGAGCGTGCGCACGTTGGCGGCGGTGCGCTCGCTCACGTCGAACAGCGGCACGCGCAGCGCGTCGGCCGCCTCCTTCAGCTCGGCTTCCACGCGGTTCAGGTATTCGAGCGCACCGTAGCTGGTCACCGCCTCGATGCGGCGCAGGTTGGCGCCCACGCTCGTCTCGGAGGCGATCTTCACCAAGCCGATTTCGGCGGTGTTGCCCACATGGCAGCCGCCGCACAGCTCGCGGGAGAAGCCGCCGCATTCCACCACGCGCACCACTTCGCCGTACTTCTCGCCGAAAAGCGCCGTCACGCCCGCCTCGCGCGCGGCGTCGAGCGACGTTTCGTAGATGTTCGTGGGAATGGCCTGCATGACGACGTCGTTGGCCACGCGCTCCACCTCGGCCACCTGCTCGGGCGTCATGGCCTCGAAATGCGTGAAGTCGAACCGCAGCCGATCGGGCCCCACGTAGCTGCCCGCCTGCTTCACGTGGTCGCCCAGCACGTGGCGCAGGGCCGCATGCAGGATGTGGGTGGCCGTGTGGTTGCGCGTGATGCGCGCGCGGCGGCCGGCGTCCACGGCGGCCGTCACCGCGTCGCCCACGGCAACGGAGCCGGCGCGCACCTTCGCCCGGTGGCACACCAGCCCCTTTTCGGGAGCCTTTGCGTCCAGCACATCGGCGGAAAAGCCGTCCTTTCCGGCAAGGGTGCCCGTGTCGCCCACCTCGCCGCCCATCTCGGCGTAGAACGGCGTCGCGTCCAGCACCACCTCGCCCTCGTCGCCCGCGGAAAGCGCGTCCACGCGCGCGCCGTCCTTCACGAGCGCGACCACCTTCGCCTCGCACGCCAACTCGCCGTAGCCCACGAAGCGCGTGGCGCCCACCTCGTTCAAAATGTCGGCATGCACGCCGCCGTAAGTGCTCCACGCGGCTTCGGCGTCCTTGGTGTTCGCGGCGCGGGCGCGCTCGCGCTGCTCCTCCATGCAGCGCCCGAAGCCCGCAAGATCCACCGTCACGCCCTGCGCCTCGGCAATTTCCCGCGTCACCTCCACGGGGAAGCCGTAGGTGTCGTGCAGCGTGAACGCCTGCTCGCCAGACAGCACGTCGCCCTCCAAGGCGTCCAGTGCCTCCTTCAGGAACGCCTGCCCCTGCCGCAGCGTGGCCCCGAAGCGCTCCTCTTCGGACAGGATGACGCGGCGCGCCAGCTCGCGGTTCTCCACGATTTCGGGATACACGTGCCCCATCAGGCGCACGATCTCGTCCACGTAGTCGTTCAAGAACGCCCCCTCGATGCCGATGAGGTGCGCCTTCATGACTGCGCGGCGCAGCAGGCGGCGCAGCACGTAGCCGCGTCCCTCGTTGGAGGGCAGGATGCCGTCGGCAATCATGAACGCGACGCTGCGGCTGTGGTCGGCAATGATGCGCAGGGCCAGGTCGCTGGCCTCGTCGGCGCCGTAGGAGACGCCGCTCAGGCGCTCGCCCACCGCCACCAGGCTGCGCAGCACGTCCGTCTCGTAGTTGGACTGCACGCCCTGCAGGATGGCCGCGATGCGCTCCAGGCCCATGCCGGTGTCGATGTTCTTCTTCGGCAGCGGCACGAACGAGCCGTCTTCCTGCCCGTCGTACTGCGTGAACACCAGGTTCCAGTACTCCAGGAAGCGGTCGCAGTCGCAGCCCGGCGCGCAGTCGGGGCTGCCGCAGCCGAATTCGGGGCCCTGGTCGTAGTAGATCTCCGAGCAGGGGCCGCACGGGCCGGTGGGGCCGGCGCGCCAGAAGTTGTCCTCCTCGCCCAGGCGCGAGATGTGGCTGTCGGGCACGCCGAGGCCCTTCCATATCTCGATAGTCTCGTCGTCGTCGAGGTACACGGTGAAGTACAGGCGCTCGGCGGGCAGCCCCAGCACCTCGGTGGAGAACTCGTAGGCCCAGGCGCACATTTCCTTCTTGAAGTACTTGCCGAAGCTGAAGTTGCCCAGCATCTCGAAGAAGCTCAGGTGGCGGCCCGTGGTGCCGATGATGTCGATGTCGTTGGTGCGCACGCACTTCTGCACCGTGGTGGTG
>CAJFUR010000094.1 GCA_904420215.1 uncultured Eggerthellaceae bacterium | reverse complement strand
GGCCACGGCGTTCGCCGACCCGGAAAACGAGGTGCTCATCCAGCGCGCGCTTGCGGAGCTGACCCGCGGCAAGACCGTCCTCATGATTGCGCACCGGCTGTCCACGGTGGCGAACGCCGACGCCATCCTCGTGCTGGAGGGCGGTCGGCTGGTGGAGCGCGGCACGCACGCCGACCTGCTTGCGGCAGGCGGCCTGTACGCGCGGATGTGGGACGACTACCGAACGAGCGCGGCGTGGCGCATCGAGGGTGGAAAGGGGGCCGGCGATGCTGCGTGAATCGTTGGGGCTCACGGAAGCGGGCATGCGCAACTTCAAGCGCGGGGTGTTCTTCTGCGCCCTGGCGAACCTGGTGCTGATGGCGCCTTTGTGCGTCCTGTTCCTGCTGGTGGCCGCGTTCTTCGAACACTTGGTGGCCGGCGCCCCGCTGCCTGACTTGGCGCCATATGCGGTCGGGTGCGTGGCGGTGGTGGCGGCGGTTGCGGCGACGCAGGCGCTGGAATACCGATTCACCTACGGGCCGGTCTATCAGGAAAGCACGCGCAAGCGCGAGGCGATTGCCGAGCATCTGCGCCGGCTGCCGCTTTCCTTCTTCGGCAAGCGCGACCTGTCCGATTTGACGAGCGCCATCATGAAGGACTGCGCCGACCAGGAGCGCATGTTCATGCACGTGATGCCGCAGCTGTTCGGCACGGGCATATCCACGCTGGTGATGGCGGTGGGCATCGTGGCCTTCGACTGGCGGCTGGGCATTGCGGCGTTCTGGCCGGTGCCGGTGGCGTTCGCCATTTTCGCCGCAACAAGCAGGGCGGCGCGGCGCAAGGTGGCGGCGAAGGAGGAGCGCCGGCTGGCCTTGGCCGACGGCGTTCAGGAGTATCTGGACTGCGCGCAGGAGATCCGCGCGACCAATCAGGCGCGCGCCTTCCTGCGGGATTTGGGCGGCAAGCTGGACGACTTCGAGCGGTCGGAGGTGGCCTCGGAACTTCTGACCGGCGTGTCCATTTCGTCTTCACAGGCGGTCCTCAAGCTGGGCATCGCGTCGGTCGTGCTGGTAGGCGCGGGGCTTATGGTGTCGGGGCAGGTGGGCTTTCTGACCTACTTCGGGTTCCTGCTGGTGGTCACGCGCGTGTACGACCCGGTGAACGTGGTGCTGCAGTCCAGCAGCGAACTGTTGGAGATGCGCCACGCCATCAGGCGCACCAACGGCCTGATGCGCACGCCCGCCATGGGCGGCTCGCCGGAATTCCGCCCGCGCGGCTTCGACCTTTCCTTCGAGGACGTGTCGTTTTCCTACGGGGAAGGCGCGCGCGTGCTCGACCGGGTGAGCTTCACGGCGCGCGAGGGGCAGGTGACGGCGCTGGTGGGGCCTTCGGGGTCCGGCAAGTCCACGTGCGCGAAACTGGCGGCGCGCTTCTGGGACCCAGATGCGGGGACGGTGCGTCTGGGCG
Organism: uncultured Eggerthellaceae bacterium; assembly: GCA_904420215.1. Classification (GTDB taxonomy): domain Bacteria; phylum Actinomycetota; class Coriobacteriia; order Coriobacteriales; family Eggerthellaceae; genus CAJFUR01. Next base: position 1,347 of record CAJFUR010000094.1, on the reverse strand, counting down.
GCGTGGACGTGTCCGGCATCGACCCGGAGGCGCTGCTTTCGGCCTACGCCGAGGTGTTCCAGGACGTGGTGCTGTTCGACGAGACGGTGATGGAGAACATCCGCCTTGGCCGCGCGGACGCCACCGACGGGGAAGTGCTGGCGGCGGCGCGGGCGGCCAACTGCGACGAGTTCGTGCACGCCCTGCCCGAGGGCTACCAGACGCGCATCGGGGAGAACGGCGCGCGCCTTTCCGGTGGCGAGCGGCAGCGCATCTCCATTGCACGCGCCCTTCTGAAAGACGCGCCCGTGGTGCTTCTGGACGAGGCCACGGCCAGCCTGGACGTGGAGAACGAAAGCCAGGTGCAGCGCGCGCTTTCCCGGTTACTTGCGGGAAAGACGGTGCTGGTGATTGCCCACAGGATGCGCACCGTGATGGGCGCGGACAAGGTGGTGGTGCTGGAGGGCGGCACGGTGGTGGAGCAGGGCGCGCCGGACGACCTCCTGCGGCGCGAAGGCGGCCTGTTCCGCCGCATGGTGGAGCTGCAGGGAGCCGCCGCGGACTGGCGCGTGTGAGGCTTGCGCGCGCGGCGCCCGTGGGGCGCGGCGCGCTGCGCCGGATGCGGGTGCGCGGCGTGGTGGCATGCGGGTGCCGTGGTGGGAACGTGGTGCATTTCGCGTGCCCCTATGCGGTGGCGGTTGCTTGATGGGGCGGAGCGCTTGCCGCGGTTGCCCGGCGCCCCCCCCCCCCCTCCTCCTTTGCGCTATAATGGTTGTACGTACAACAAAGGAGGTGCATAATGGCCGACGCAATGGTGACGGCGCGCATGTCGCAAGAAAAAAAGGACGAGGGCAACCGTGTTCTCGCGCAGCTAGGCACCAATGCTTCCCAAGCGGTGAATCGTCTCTACGACTACGTTTTGGAGAGGCGCGAGCTGCCGTTTCCCGAAATGAAAGAACGAAGGAAATACACCGACGAAGAAATAGCGCGCGCAATGGAATGGGTTGATGGGATTTCCCGGCTGGCCGAAGGCGACAGACATATGGCCGCGACCGATGACGAGACGGGATTCGGGCACATGGGCATCAAGGAGGCGAAGCGGGCGCGCCTTGTGAAAAAGGGACTCATGCAAGCAGGTGGCGAGCGATGAAACTGTTCGTGGACACCAATATACTGCTTGACTACCTTGATGAAAGGTCAGGCTTCGATGCGGCGGCACGCAAGCTCATGGTTCTTGGCTTCCTGCATGAATTCGAACTCTGGATGAGCTCGTCTCAGGTAACCGATTTGTTCTTCATCCTCAGCAAAGGGGGGACGCCCTCGAAGGCTGATGACGCCAGGCGGCGCATACGGCATGCGCGGCGGTTC
>CAJFUR010000093.1 GCA_904420215.1 uncultured Eggerthellaceae bacterium | reverse complement strand
CGCTACCCCACCCCCGCCGACCTCGCGCAGGCCGACGTGCGCGACGTGGAGGACATCATCCGCACCATCGGCTTCTTCCGCACGAAGGCCGCCAACGCCATCAGGTGCGCGCAGATGGTGATGGGCGAGTTCGGCGGCGAGGTCCCGCGCACCATGGAAGAGCTGCAGCGCCTCCCCGGCGTGGGCCGCAAGACCGCCAACATCGTGCTGAACGAGGGGTTCGGCATCGTTGAGGGCATCGCCGTGGACACGCACGTGTTCCGCATCGCCCACAAGCTGAAGTTCGCAGGCCCCTCGGCCGACACCCCCGCCAAGACCGAGGCCGCGCTGCTCGACCTCTACCCGCGCGAGTATTGGGGGCCCATCAACCATCAGTGGGTGCTCTTCGGCCGCGAGACGTGCATCGCGCGCCGCCCGCGCTGCGCCGAGTGCTTCCTCGCCGACCTCTGCCCCAGCTTCGGGAACTAACGGCCGGACGCCGGCGCGGCGGCGCGGCGGCGCGAACTCAGGCAGCGGCAGCCGCCCCGCGTCTCGCCACGCGTTCGCCAGCATCTTGCCGCAGCGCATTTCCGCACGTCGCAGGAAAGGCGGCGCGAAATATAATCGCGCTTATAATAAGCGCGATTATATTCCATATTCCAAAACGGGCTTCCGCCTCAAGACGCGTGGGGAATCCGCCCTGCGACGAACCACCCTGCTGATCGATAGCCGCACCGCCGCGCGCCCTACAGCTTGGCGTAGTCCTCCGGGTCAACCGGCTCCAGCCATTCGTTGGAAGCCTCCTCGCCGGGGACCTCCACCGAAAGGTGGGAAAACCAGCTGTCGGCGGCCGCGCCGTGCCAGTGCTTGACGCCGGCGGGGATGTTCACCACGTCCCCCGGCGCGAGCGCGCGGGCGGCATGCCCCCACTCCTGGTACCATCCGCGGCCTCCCACGCACAAAAGCAGCTGGCCGCCGCCGCTTTTCGCGTGGTGGACGTGCCAATGGTTGCGGCAGCCCGGCTCGAACGTCACGTTGAAGACGGGCACCTGCGCGGTGGACACCGGCGCCAGATAGCTCTGCCCGTCGAAGTGGGCGGCGAAGGCGTCATTGGGCTCGCCCACGGGGAAGACCGACGCGCGCTCGAACGCCTCCCTGCCGACATCCTCGGCCGCGCCGTCCTCGGCCCACACCTCCTTGGCCATGTTGAACGCCGCCCACGCCTTCGGCCAGCCGGCGTAGAAGGCCGCGTGCGTGAGCACCTCGGCTATCTCGGCCTTGCCGATGCCGTTTCTGCGCGCGCTCTCCAAATGGTAGCGAAATGACGAGTCCACCAGCCCCTGCGCCATGAGCGCCACCACGGTCACCAGGCTGCGGTCGCGCAGCCCCAGCGCGTCCTCGCGGCTCCACACTTCCCCGAACAGCACATCGTCGTTCAACTGCGCGAACTTCGGGGCGAACTGCCCCAGCGCGTCGCGCCCCGCCGTCTGCTTCACTATAGCCTTGCCTCCTGTCACCTCCGCGTTGCCGGCCTGCGCCGCCAGACGCGCCCGCACGCCGCATGCGGCCTTGCCGCCGCGTTGCCGAATGCGCCTTTGCCGCCGGCCTTCGCCGCCCGTGCTATCATGGGTGCTGCGCATCCACGGCGGATATTCTGCCCCTTGAAGCGCGCTCCAAGTCAAGAAGGAACTTTCCGAAACCACGGAAAGGCTCGGAAGGCCAGCGGAAAGGCGATGCGGCATCCGCCCGCCCGCTGCCGCATCGGATGGGAGGGCCATGTCCCGGCATGCAGGAAAAGCAAGCGAGACGCAAGACGCGGCGCCGGCCGCAACGGGCAACGCCGCCGGCCCGCCCGCAGCCGCCGCGCCCGAAGGCCGCGCAGCCGCCCCCGCCGCGCCGGCGGGCTGCGCCGCCGCGCCCGCGGGCGCCGAAAGCCCCTCCCTCCCCCGCGCCATCCAGATACGCGGGGCCCGCGTGCACAACCTGCACGGCATCGACCTCGACGTGCCCCTGAACCGCCTCGTGGGCATTGCCGGCGTGTCGGGTTCGGGCAAGTCGTCGCTCGCCCTGGGCGTCTTGTACGCCGAAGGCTCGCGGCGCTATCTGGAGGCGCTTTCCACCTACACGCGCCGCCGCATGACCTCGGCCGCCGCAGCCGACGTCGAAAGCATCGAGTACGTCCCCGCCGCGCTCGCGCTGCACCAGCGCCCCGCCGTACCCGGCATCCGCTCCACCTTCGGCACGCAGACCGAGCTTCTGAACTCGCTGCGCCTCATGTTCTCGCGCCTGGGCAGCCACCGCTGCCCGAACGGGCACGCGGTGCCGCCCTCCCTCAACGTGGCGGCGGACCGCCCGCTCGTCTGCCCGGAATGCGGCGCGGAATTCTTCGGCCCCAGCGCCGAGCAGCTGGCGTTCAACAGCGAGGGGGCATGCCCCGCCTGCTCGGGCACCGGCACGGTGCGCGAGGTCAACCGGGACGCACTCGTGTCCGACGAGAGCCTTTCCATCGAAGAGGGCGCGGTCGCGCCGTGGAACCAACTCATGTGGTCGCTCATGGTGGACGTCGTGCGCGAGATGGGCGTGCGCACCGACGTGCCCTTTTGCGAGCTTTCGCCCGAGGAGCGCGCCATCGTGTTCGACGGCCCGGCGGAAAAGCGCCACATCCTCTACCGGGCGAAAAAGACCGACACCTTCGCCGAGCTGGACTTCACCTACTACAACGCCGTCTACACCGTGGAGAACGCGCTGGCCAAGGCCAAGGACGAGAAGGGCCTCGCCCGCGTGGCGAAGTTCTTGGTGGAGCGCCCCTGCCCCGCATGCGGCGGGTCGCGCCTGAACGAGCGCGCACGCACCTGCACGCTGGCCGGCAAGACCTTGCCGCAGGCGGCCGCG
>CAJFUR010000092.1 GCA_904420215.1 uncultured Eggerthellaceae bacterium | reverse complement strand
GCGCGCCACCATGCAGTCGCTCTGGCTTTCCATTTCTGCATTCACCACTGGCGGTTTTGCGCCGATGAGCCAGAGCGTGATGTACTACCATTCCTTCCCCATCGAGCTGGTGCTGATGGTGCTCATGATTCTGGGTTCCATCAACTTCGTCATCCATTCGGAGGTGTGGAACGGGCGCATAGAGATGTTCTTCCGCGACATCGAAATACGCACGATGGTGATATGGCTGGGCGTGATGACGTGCGTGTTCGCCGCGTCCCTGAGCGCCAGTCTGGCGTTTTCCGACCTGCCGGCCATGCTGCGCCGCGGCCTGTTCATGGTCATTTCCGCGTTTTCCACCACGGGTTTCCAGAACATCACGACCAACCAGCTGACCACGGTGTTCTCGTCGGGGGCTTTCCTGGCCATTGCGCTGATCATGGCCGTGGGCGGCGCTTCGGGTAGCACCTCGGGCGGCGTGAAGTTCAGCCGCGTGGGCATCATCTTCAAGTCCATCGTGGCCACTGTCAAGGAGGCGCTCGCGCCCGACTCGGCGCGCGTGGCGGTGGCGTACAGCCACGTGGGACGGCGCATGCTTTCGCCGGGCATCGTGAAGGAGGCCATGACGGTGTTCATCCTGTACGTCATCACGTACACGGTTGGCGCCTTGGTGGGCATCGCTCACGGCTACGGGGCGATGCAGGCCATTTTCGAGTCGGTGACCATGGCGTCGAACGGCGGCGTGACCACCGGGCTGGTGACCACCGGCATGCCGGTTTCGCTGGAGCTGTTCTACATCTTCCAGATGTGGGCGGGGCGTTTGGAGTTCGTCACGCTGCTTGCGCTGCTGGTGGAGATAGTGGTGTCGTTCAACCCCAAGAGAAGGACGCTCAGGTCATGAGGGCGGCAGGGATGACATATGCGGAAGGCGCGCGCAGCGGGAGCGCGGCGGGCGGCGGGCGGCGCGGGAGTGGGCGCGGCGGAAGCGCGGCGAGCTGCGTGCGGCGCGGCGGAAGCGCGGCGGGCCTGCGCGTGGCGTGCGGTTGCCGGGTGCGTCGTGGGTGCGAGAGCGCGGCGCGCGGCTGGCGGCCGGCGCCGGGCAGCGCGCCCGCATTCGGCTGGCGCTCGGCACGCGCATTCGACTGGCTGCGTGCGGCGTGCGCTTTCTGCTGCTTGTGCCTTGCGGCGCTGCTGGCGTGCCTGCCCGCCGCGCCGGCCTTCGCCGAGGACGACGGCAACGTGGTGAACGAACAGCAGCTGCCCGACAGCTCATTCATATACGACACGTCCATTTTCGCGCTGAGCGGTGCCGACTCCTACTACGACAACCAGACCGTGCAGGTGGTTGGCGAGGCCATAGGCGATGCGGTCAACGTGGACTGGGACGGCTCGCACAAGTGGGTCACGCTGTTCGAGCGCGACGCCAACACGGGCAATACCGCCACCATATCCGTGTACATGACCAGCGAGACGGCGGCGCGCATCGACACTTTCGGCGCCTATGGCAAGACGGGCACCACGCTGCAGGTGCGGGGCACGTTCCATCTGGTGTGCCCGGAGCACGAGGGCATGTCCGACCTGCACGCCAGCAACGTGACGGTGGTGCAGAAAGGCTCGGAGCACCCCGACGAGTTCAATGCGCAGGCGTTCGTTCCGGGCGCGGTGTGCCTTGTGGTGGGCTTGCTGATACTGTTCGTGTTCTACCGGCTGCGCGAGAGACGGCGGTGAGCATGCAGCAGGGGCAGGTGGTCAAGCTCGACCGAGGGTTTCCGCTGGTGCGCCTTGCCGGGGACGGGTCGCTGGTGCGCTGCGAGCATGCGACGGCGCTGGTGAAGGGCGAGAGGGTGCGCGCCGTCATAGGGGATCACGTGGAGGTGGCGTATCCCGAGGGGCACGACAAGGCCATCATCGAGCGCATTCTGCCGCGTGCGCGGGCGTTCGTGCGCAAAGATCCCACGGAGCGCGCGGTGCCGCAGGTGCTGGCCGCGAACTTCGACCGCGTCATCGTGGCGCAGCCGCTGGGGGACGTGAACGTGCGGCGGCTGGAGCGCGAACTGGTGCTGGCATACGAGACGGGCGCCGCCGTGACCGTGGTGCTGACCAAGGCTGATTTGGCCGAAAGCGAGGGGCAGGTGGAGCAGGTGCGCACGCGGGTGCGCGCACTTGCCGGCCCGAACGTGGAGACGCTGGTGGTTTCCGCCCTTGACCCGGCAAGCGTGGAGAGCGTGCGGGCGCTGGTGCCTGCGGGCAGCGTGGCCGTGCTGGTGGGAAAGAGCGGCGTGGGGAAGTCGAGCCTGGTGAACTTGCTGGTGGGCGCTGATGTGCAGGAGACGGCTGCCGTGCGCGAAGGCGACGGCAAGGGGCGGCACACCACCGTGAGCCGCGAGATGATCGACGTGCCGGGAGGCGGCCGCATCGTGGACATGCCCGGCGTGCGCGGCTTGGGGATGTGGGACGCCGACGAGGGCATTGGCGCGGCGTTCGCCGACATAGAGGAAGCCGCCGCGCGGTGCCGGTTCCGCGACTGCAAGCACGAGGGGGAGCCGGGGTGCGCCGTGCGCGCCGCCGTGGAGGCCGGCGACATCGCGCCCGAGCGCTGGGATTCGTACCGTGCCCTCAAGCAGGAGACGGCCACGGTGCGCGAGCGCCGCGAACAGGCGCGCTGGATGCGGGGCGAAAAGGCGCGCAGGCCGCGCGCAGGCGCAGGTGTGGGCGGCCGCGCAGCAGGCAGAAAGCAGAAGAAGGGCCGGTAACGCGGCGGGCGGCGCGGCAGGCGGTGAACCGAAGGGGGCGGGGGAGCGTGAAGAAAGTCAGTCTCAAGACCATTTACCTGACGGCGCTCACGGCGGTTTTCCTGGTGTCGTTTTTCGCCTTCGTAGCGTTCGACCTGTCGTCCCAACAGAAGCAGGCCGAGGAGTCGCTGCTGGAAGAGGCGCGCACCTTCGCCAAGGAAATGGACGCCGTGTGGCAGTTCATGGACAACTCGCAGAAGGTCATCAACACGTCGGCCGACGGGGATTACGACTTCAAGGGCCTGCATTGCTCCATCGTGGGCAAAAGCGTGGGCGCCATTTTCTCGGCGGGCAACGACTACACCATCCGCTACACGAACTTCAACCCGCGCAGCGTGCAGGACAAGCCGGACGAATTCGAGGCTGCGGCGCTGACCGCCTTCAATGCCGACGCGGAGACGCGGGAGTACTACGGCGTGGCGGAGTTCGAGGGCGTGCAGCGCTTCCGCTACCTGCAGGCGCTGGAAGTGGACGAAAGCTGCCTGGAGTGCCACGGCGAGCCTGCGGGCGAAATGGACATCACGGGGCATGTGAAAGAGGGCTGGACGCTCGAATCGGTGGGCGGCGCCATCAGCATCGTCATCCCCATGGACCAGCAGAACGAGGCCATGACGGGCAACGTCTTGCGCGACGTGGCCTTCTTCCTGATGCTCACCGTGCTCATTGGCGCGGTCATCTACTTGGTGACCACCTTCTTCGTGTTCCGTCCCATCGACCGCATGAAGGCTGCGTTCGGGCAGATGGGCGAAGGGCGGCTGGGCGTTTCGCTGGACGACCGCCGCGCGTCGAAGGAAGTGGCAAGCCTGATTGCGCGGTTCAACGACATGGCGGCCGAGCTGCGCACCATGTACGAGCACTTGGAAGACCAGGTGGCCAGCCGCACGTTGGATTTGCAGGAGGCGAACGCCGCCCTGGAGAAGCAGCGCGACGACTTGGAGACGCTCAGCCGCAAGCTGGCGCAGGAGGCCCGCTTCAAGTCCGACCTGCTGTCTATGGTGAACCACGAGCTGCGCACGCCGCTGACCTCCATCATCACGTTCGCGCAGATATCCAAGGAGGCGTGCGGCGAGTACGGCGAGGCGGCGTGCGCAGGGGAGGCGGCACATGGCGACGATCCGGCTTGCGGCGGGAGGCTTGCGGACGGCGGCGGGACGGCGCATGGCGAAGGGCCCGCATGCGGCGGCGGCACGGTCTGTGGCGGGGCGACCTATGGCGACGATCCAGCCCGTGGCGACGATACGGCCTGCGGTGGCAGGGCGACGCGCGCCAGCGCTTCGGCTCGCGGCAGCGACCCGGTGCGGGTGGGGGAGCCCTCGCGTGCTTCCGACCGCCACGCCTGGGAGGAGATAGAGAAGAACAGCCTCATCCTGTTGGAGATGATCAACAACATGCTGGACATTGCCCGGTCGGATGCGGGCAGCATGAGAGCCACGTGCGAGCCGATGGATTTGGGCGACGTGGTGGCGTCGGTCAGGGGCACCATGGCGCCGCTCGCGCGGAAGTACGAGGTGGCGCTCAGCACCAAGGTGGACCCCGACGTGCCGCTGGTGAACGGCGACTACGAGAAGACCCAGCGCATTCTGGAAAACCTTGCGAGCAACGCTATCAAGTTCACGCCCGACGGCGGCTCGGTTGCGCTGCGCGTGGAGCGCGAGGACGCCACGGGCGACGTGCTCATGTGCATGGAGGACACGGGCATTGGCATTGCCGACGAAGACAAGGAGCGCATTTTCGAGCGGTTCTTCCAAGTGGATAGCACGTCCACGCGCAAGTACAATGGAAGCGGCCTGGGGCTGGCGCTGGTGCGGGAGTACGCGGACATCCAGGGGTTCGAGGTAGGCGTAAGCAGCGAGTTTGGCAAGGGAAGCACGTTCACGGTGAGGATACCGGCGGCTGCAACGGTGAAGGGGGAGGGCTAGCGCTTCCGGTTGCGGAAATCCGCAGGCGGGGCGAGGCGCCTGCAGGCAAGGCGGGGTGCCGGCGGGCGAGAGGCGCCGCCGAGGCAAGGGACGAGGAAGGGGACGAGCCAATGCACAAGGTCATGCTCATAGACGACGAGGAAAACCTGCAGGAGGCCATCGAGAGGCTGCTGGTGCAGGGCGGATACGCTTTCTGCGGCGCGCGGGACGCCGAAAGCGGGCTGGCCCTGCTGGCCACCGAGAAGCCCGACCTGCTGCTTTTGGACGTCATGCTGCCGGGCATGAACGGCTTCGACCTCTGCACGCGCATACGCGCGGAGGGGCGGCGCATCCCCATCATCTTCCTGTCGGCGAAAAACGACATCGTGGACAAGAGCGTCGGCTTCAAGGCCGGCGGCGACGACTACGTGACCAAGCCTTTCAACGCCACGGAGCTGCTGCTGCGCATCGAGGCCAATATCCGCCGGCACAAGGACACCATGGACTTCGCGAAGTGCTGCAACCGCGAAGGCGTCACGAAGATCGGCGACCTGGAAGTGCATTTCGACGAATACCAGGTGTTCGTGAAGGGCAAGCCGGTGGGGCTGACCACCAAGGAGTTCGAGATCGTGGCGTTTCTGGCCATGCATCCCGGCAAAGTGTTCACGCGCGGGCAGATTCAGGAGTACCTGTGGGGCGAAGGCGAGGCGGACACGAAGACGAACAGCATCACCGTGTTCGTGCGCAAGATACGCGAGAAGATAGAGGAAAACCCCAGCGAGCCGAAGTACCTGCTGACCGTGCAACGCGTCGGCTACAAAATGGCCGACATGCTGTGAGGGCGGGGCGTGGGGGAGGTCGTGGGAGGCGCGGCGCGACAGGCGTGCGGGAAGGGGTTTCATCGTGTCGAAGGACCTCGTCGCGTCAAAACATTCACGTCGTGTTAAGGTTTTGACATGGGCGAAGCGGCGGGCCGCACCTATTGCCGCTGGTCTTCGGCGGTTGCTTGCAGGGCTATCAGCATTTCCTCCTTCGAGTGCACGTCCAGCTTCGCGTATATGCGTTTGATGTGCCCGCGCGTCGTGTTGAGGGAAATGCCCAGTTGGTCGGAGGCGTACTGCAGCGTGTGCCCGTGGCAGAGCAGGGCCATGACCTCCTTCTCCCTTGGGGTGAAGCGGTACGTTTCCGAAGCTCGGTCGATGCGGGCCTCGATGCTGTCGCGGGCATCGGGCGCCTCTGAGGTTTCCACGATCACGCGCGGGCTGCCGGCGATTTTCTGGGACGCCTTGTCTGGGTGCAGCAAGACGGTCAGGTACGAAACGATCAAGAAGATGCCAAGGGACACCAGAAGCACCTGCGCGTTGTCCTGAAGGTAGACCCACTTGGCAATGACTTCGCCAAAGCTGATTCCTGTGAGCAGGACGCACCATCCAACCGCGAAAACCGCAGAGGCGGGGCGGCTGCTTCTTTGCGAGAAATCGACGCAGCGGACCCACCAATAGGCGAGCACCGAATAGTTGCCGACTGCGAACAGCGTGAGTGCGGTGCCGCTGAGGCTGCTTCCGTCTATCAGGATCATCAGGAAGCTGGCGACTGCTGCGCCGGTGATGAGATACCAAACATAAAGCAGGTTGAAGTTCCTTTTCAGAAGGTATATCCAAGCCACGGGAACCAGCACGAGGGCCGCGCCGCCCAGCCGGTAGACGATGTGGTACAGCGACGTGCGCTCCGCCATGAACCCGAAGGGAAGGGCCTGCATGATTCCCCACAGGATTGCATAAACCGCCAGCGAGAGCGCCCATTTGCCGTCGTTTCCAAGCGAGAGGGCGGGCTGCCGCTTCGGCAAGGGCCGAATGGAGCCGTCGGCTTCGCTTGCGCAGTGCCGGTCGAGGGAACTTGCATAGAGAAAGCATCCGACGAGGGGAAAGCCGGCCAGTGCAGCACCGGTCACGACGTCGGGGCAGAAGGACAGGGCGATGACGGCGCAGCCGGCAAGGGCCAAGGACAAGCATGCGTGGGCCATGGCTTGGGGCAGGGAAAGTCTGGCATACACCTCGCCCCACTGGACGTACAGCCAGCCGGCGGCCATGCTGGCAATGGCCAGAAGGACAAGGGACGAGGAAGCCTTCTCGCTGAACCAGAGAAACTCGCCCAACACGACGAGGACCACGGTGCAGGTGGCGTTGAGAAGCCCCAAGATCTTGCGCGGGGTCTTCTTCCTGAAAAGCGCAAGTGCGACGAGCACGGGGAACAGGCCGCGGAAAAAGTTGCTGAGCACGAGATCAAGGCTGCCGTCGCCCAGAACCATTTGGGCGTAGGGGATGCACCCGAGCCATATGCGGACGCCGGTGATGCCAAGGAGCGAGACGCAGAAGTCGGACCGGAAGGAACCCGGCCTTTCGGATGGGGGCAGCGGCTCCCCTTTGCTTGCAAGCGACATCCTGCCTCCCTTGTTGCATTGCGGGCAGCCCTGTGGCTTCGCGACGGCTCCCTCGGCGGTTTCTTTGGCGGCACCCCCTTGCCATTATGCGACGCTTGGGGACGCAAGCCATTCTAACGTGTCCGCAAATTCCTTGCCTATTGTGAGGGTGTCTATTCGCCAACGGAATAGACATAAAAGATGTCCCCCCTGCCGTCAGGGGTTTTACGAATGATGTCTCTAGCGCCCCGTCGTTTTGCGGCCGATACTCCGGCCATGCCGAAAGAGGCGTGCTTTTCCGGAATGGGAAGGAGGGAGTATGGAAGGGAAAGGCGAAGGGCTGCCGGCGGCGCCGCAGGACGGCTCGTCGTGCGCGGAGGAAGCGGGCCAAGGGGCTGGTTCCGGCGTTTTTGGCGGATCCGGAGGCGAAAACGCGCCCCAGCCGAAAAGGCGCAGGCGGAAGCTGGCCATGGCCCTGGCTGTGGTGGTGGTCGTGGCGGGAGTGGCCGCTGCCGGATTCTGGGTTTGGCACGAGCAGCCGAGTTTCTGCGGCACGGTGTGCCACGACACCATGGGGCCGTACCTCGAAGGGTACGAGTCGGGCGACTGTCTGGCAAACGCCCATGCACAGGCCGATGTTGCCTGCCTCGACTGCCACGAGGCCGATTTCGCCACGCAGGTTGCCGAGCTGCAAGTGCAACTGAGCGGGGACTATCGGCTTCCGTTGGCGAAGATGGAGACCGACGACGCATTCTGCCTGCGCGACGGGTGCCACACGCGCGACGGGATTGCGGCCGCGACGGCGGACTACACCTGTGGCGACGGCGAACAGGTGAATCCGCACGAAATCACGTTCTCGAACGATTACGGCAGCGATGAAAGCCCGCACGAAGTGGCGGGCGAGGCCATTGCCTGCGCGACGTGCCACACCTCGCACCGGGAGTCGGCCGGGATCGACTACTGTTACGACACGTGCCACCACGCCAAGACGTTCGAATCCTGCTACGACTGCCACGACCATCGGTAAGGCGCGCGGCGAAGCGGGCGCACGTCCGCCGCGTTCCTGCGCAGGTTGCGCAGCGGGCGTCTTGCGGGAATGTTCTTGCAGAAACGTTAGAGGAACCGAAAGGAGCAAGGGGATGAAAGGTGAGGAAATGAAACAGGGAATGTCGCGGCGGTCTTTCGTGGGGGTTTCCGCCTTGTCGCTGGGAGCGCTGGCCCTTGCGGGCTGCAGCGGCAACGGCGGGGCCGACGCGTCCGCCGTCGAATGGGCCGACGAGGCCGATGTCGTGGTGGTGGGCTTTGGCGGTGCCGGCGCTGCGGCGGCCATCAACGCCTCCGACGAAGGCGCCAGCGTGATCATTCTCGAAAAGGCACCCGAGGAAGACTGCGGCGGGAACACGTCGGTCTGCGGGGGGACGGCGTGCGTGGCCGACCCCGACCAGCTGGACACGGCGTTTGACTTCATTCGCTACCAGATGCCCTCCACCACGGCGGACGAGGAAATAGAAGGCTATTTGGAGGAATCCTCCACCCTCAAGCAATGGCTCGAAGACCATGGAGCCGACGTGACGGTGGGGGAAACGCGGGGCTCCATGTACGGCGCCCTCGAGGAGGCCGGCTCGTTCCCGATGACGTTGAAGGTGGGCGGCAACGGATACGGGCTGTTCACGTTCTTGAAAGAGGTGACGGAGTCGTCTCCGGGCGTGCAGGTGCGCTACGAGACTCCCGCGCGCAAGCTGATCTTCGACCCTGAAACCAAGGAAGTGAAGGGCGTGGTTGCCGTGGACGCCGAGGGCAACCAGCTCAACGTCAAGGCCAAGCGCGGCGTGGTCCTTGCCTGCGGCGGCTTCGAGAACAACAAGCAGATGCTCAATGCGTTCTATCCTCCGAACGTCCCCATCTATCCGTGCGGCACGCCCTACAACACCGGCGACGGCGTGCGCATGGTCACCGAGATTGGGGCGCAGCTGCGCGGGTTCGGCTCGGTGGAATGGGGGTGCCACTGCTGCAAGCCCGCTGCCGACGAAGTGGGCGTTTCGTGTGGGTTCACGTGGACCGACATGGAATGCTGGAGCAACGCCATCATGGTCAACCGTCAAGGCCGGCGCTTCGTCAACGAGTCTGCCGGAACGGTTGCGAACCGCAGCATCCTGCGTCCGCTCCACGACAAGTCCCAGTTGCCCGAGCTTGCTTTCAGCATGGACACCATCGGCTACGTCAATTTGCCCATGTTTTTGGTATGCGACGACACCAAGGTGCAGGCGGGCCCCGTGTTCAACAACTGCACGCGCACTGCCGGCAACCATTGGGCGAACATTCACGAGTGGTATACGTGGAGCGACGACAACCAGGCGGAGATAGAGAAGGGCTGGCTCGTCAAGGCCGACACGCTTGAAGAGCTGGCGGAAAAGCTGGGCATCGACCCTGCGGGCCTCGTGGAGACGGTGGAGACTTACAACGGCGACTGCGCTGCGGGCGTCGATTCGGCATACGGGCGGGTCAACGGGTTCACGCCGGTGAGCACGCCGCCGTTTTACGGATGCGAGCTTGGTCTGGGGCTCATCAACACGCAGGGCGGGCCCGTCCGGGACGCCGCGCACCGGGTGCTCGACAACGACAACAACCCCATCCCGCGCCTGTACGCGGGCGGCGAGTTCGGCTCTATCTACAGCTGGCTGTACCAAGGGGCCGGCAACGTTCCCGAAGCCTTGGGCGCCCGCGTTGCCGGCGCCAACGCAGCCCGCGAGGACCCGTGGGAGTAGCGCCTGACGACTCTGGCCGCGCATTCGGCAGCTTGCGCTGCCGCCGATGACGGTGGCGTGCGGTTGCGGGGATGCGCGGCTGCCGCCATGCTCCGGAGTCCTGCGTCTTTTGCGACAGGGCTCCGGGGTCATATATGAGGAGTTCGACTGGACCGCTCAAATGAAGGATCCGGGTTATGGGATGCGTTTTCGTCCCGTAGCCCGGAATTCCTTTGCCACGTCTTCTTCCCTGAAAATCAGAAGGCCGCCAACTCTATGAATTGACGGCCTTCCTAGTTCCTGCCTCACTGAGAGTCCGCAGGACCGTACCGCCTCTCGCACTCGAAATGAGCATGGAAAAGGCGGCTGAAAACATCAACGAATGGCTGCGGGAAATAGAACGTGCTGGAATCGAATAGGCGTGCGGTTGTCGCTCGCCTTTCCTATGCACCTGTTGCTTGCGTGGTCCTAGCCTGTTGAGCAACGGACGCGGGTGTGAACGCTCGCGTTCCCGCATGGAAGTGGGCCATCCGCGCATGCATCACGCTTGTTTTCTGCATAACGTGCAATTGCTTTTTGTAGAGTGATCGATTTGCATTTTGTATGGTTTGGCATTTGCATTTTGTAGCCTGCAGAGGGCGGGGCACCCGGTTTTGAAGATGCGCGATTGCGCTGTGGCGCTTTTGGGGTTGGTTGTTGTGGTGCATGGCCATCATTCATCTCGCATCTTCCCAGACGCACATTGGCTCTGACTCGTTTGCAAAGCTGCCGCAACGCGTCCCCTTGGCTTCGCTAATTTCGCGTTAACATCTTCTTAAGGGAAAGCTTATTTTGGGGATATCGCAATTAGCGGGGCGCTTCGGCAGAATGGGGCGGTGGGGAAAGCGAAAAGGCTCGCGCCCGGTGTCATGGGACGTGCTTGCTGTGCGGGGAGATGGCGGGCGCGCATGGGTCTTCTGGCGTCGGATTGAGAGGAGAATGCATGTCTGAACGAGCAACATGCGGTTTCACTCGCCGCAACTTCATCAAGGGAGCCGCCGTCCTTGGCGCAGCGGGCGCGCTGGTGGGCTGCTCGCCGAAAGCGGACGACAAGGAAGCGGCGCAACCGGTTGCCGCCGAATCGCCCGACGAGATTTACGCGGGAGCGTGCCGCGCTCAGTGCTTGAACGGCTGTTTTCTGAATGTGCATGTTCGTGACGGGCAGGTGGTGCGCACGACGGCACGCGATTTTCCCGATACGAAGTGGAACAGGATTTGCCCCAAGGGAATTACCACCGTGGCTCGCATGTACAGTTCCGAGCGCCTGCAATACCCAATGAGGAGAGTGGGAGACCGCGGGACTGGCGAATTCGAGCGGATTAGCTGGGATGAGGCAATGGCGGAAATTGCGGAAAAATGGGGTGGCTACATTTCCGAATATGGCCCCGAATCCATTGCCTATTTTCTGGGAAGCGGCAATCAGGCGGTATGCGGGAGCGGGGGAACCCCCGGTTCGGGCATGGCACGGTTGAGGCAAGTGACGGGTGCTTCCGAGATCAGGCCCGACAGGGACATCGCCTTTTCTAGCCGGTTGTCACATGTGTTCGGATACGGTGGATGGATGTATGGCAACTCCCCTGCGGATCTGGTAAATGCGAAGACGATCGTCAACTGGGCTGCCTATCCGGCTGTTTCGCAAAAACAGACGATGCATTTCATTCTTGATGCAAAAGACAACGGGGCCAAGCTCGTTGATGTCAATATCTGCTACAACACCATGTCCGCCATGTCGGATTGGTTCGTTTCCGTCAGCCCGGCGACGGACGGCGCCTTGGCTCTGGGTGCGATTTGCGAGGTGCTGGATCAAGGCTGGCAAGACGTTGAATTTTTGCAAAATTGCACAGAAGCCCCCTTGCTCATTAAGGAAGACGGGGCCTATTTGAGAATGAGCGACCTTGGAGTGGAGCCAACAAAGACGACGAACGCGATGGGCAAGGAAGTCGTCGTTGATCCTTATGCGGTTTGGGATGAACAGGTGGGAGCTGCGGTGTCGCTGGATGAGGCGGCGAAGCCGGCAATGGAAGGAGTTGCGGAGGTCGAGGGCATAAGCTGCAAGACGGTCTACGACTTCATCAAAGAGGAAATATCGAATTGGAGCGTTGAAAAAGCCTCTGAAGTCACCGGCGTTTCTCCTGAAGACATACGAGAGTTGGCGCGGATTTACGCGCAGGACGGCCCCGTGTATACCTATGTCCAATACGGCATAGACCATTACAACAACGGAATTTACAACTATGGGCCGATTTTTGCACTGATGCTTCTTACGGGCAATTCCGGGAAATCGGGAGCAGGGGCGGGAATGTCGTTGGCGGGACCCGAAGTCAGCAATTCCGCTGGTGTTTTGGCAATGCCAGACTCGCAGGGAAACCCCCCGCAAGGTGGCGGCCGTGCCATCAATTGGTCCGCTCTCTTCCCTTTGATTGACACCGGCATGCTCAATGGCGAGCCTTTTACGCTGAAGAGCGTCTATATATCTTGCTCCAATCCTTTGACGTGTCAAAGCGAGCATAGAGAAACGGTAAGGCTGTTCAATGCTCTAGACTTTGTCGTAGTGCAAGACATGACTTTGACGGACACCGCCTTGTATGCCGATATTCTTCTTCCGGCGTGTCACTGGTTCGAGACGGTGGACTTGCGTTGCAGGTACATTCAGAATCCGTATTTGATTTTGCAAGAACAATGCGCCGAGCCTCTCTATGAAAGCAAGCCCGACTTCGAAATATATAGGCTGATTGCTCAATCGCTGGGTTATGGCGATTATTTCACCATGAGCGCTGAGGAATATATTGAGGCGTGGCTTGATTCGGATGCCGCGAGATCCATAGGCGCGACATACGACGTTCTCATGAATGAGAAAGTGATACGCGTGAAGCCGGAAGGATCCGAAGTTGCCTTTGAAGGCGGTGTTTATGGAACGGACTCCAAACGGGCGCGCTTTTATCGGGAGACCATTGTTCCCGAACACAGTTTGGCTGCATCTGTCGATGAATCCAAGGAGCATTCGATGCTTTATTGGGAGCCTGCATTGGAGGCCGATCTGGGTAGCCCGATTCGCGAGAAATATCCTTTCAGTGTGTGTAACGAATATATGCGCACGCGCACCCATTCCCAGTGGTGGGATGTCGGGTATTTGAAGGAATTCGAGGCGCAGCCGATCGTTCGTATCAATCCCGATGATGCGGCAAGTCTTGGCATTGGCGAAGGCGACGTGGTGAAATTGAGCAACGATAGGGGCTTCGCGGTGCTGACTGCGACGCTAAATGCCGGGCAGCAGCCTGGGACGGTGCATTGCAATCGAAGCTTCCAAGAAAGGGAATTCATCGACGGCAACACGGCCGATCTTACGTTCAACGACTACAACCAAGTGACGGCGAATCAAGCATATAACGATTGCGCCGTTGCCATCGAGAAGATGTAAGGGGTGAAGCAAATGGCCAGATACGGAATGGCGATAGATCTCAACCGCTGCTTTGGTTGTCAGACTTGTGCGGCCGCTTGTAAAATCGCGAACAACTTGCCGAAAAATGTCGTATACAACGTCGTGTACACGAAAAGCGACGACGATTACGGCAAACTCGGGACGGCTGTCGTTAAAGGTGCTGTTGCAAACGACAATGCGGGGGGCACGTATCCCAACTGCACGCTCTCTTTCCTTCCCATGCAATGTCAGCACTGCCAGAACCCTGCCTGCCTTGATGCGTGCCCGACTGGTGCCACGCAGAAGCGCGAGGACGGCATCGTGTGGGTGGACGACGAGCTGTGCATCGGGTGCGAAAGCTGCATCAAGGCGTGTCCCTACGAGGGCGTGCGCACGCTCATCAAGGACTCGGAGTACTACCTTGACGTGGTGGTGGGCGAGTTCGATGCGCCGTCGCACAGAGACGGCACGGTGGAGAAATGCACCTTCTGCCACAACCTGATCGACCGTGGCGAGGTGCCGGCCTGCATGCAGCTTTGCCCGGGTCGCGCGCGGTATTGGGGCGACTTGGACGATCCCGAGTCCGAGGTGTCGAAGGCCATCGAGGGGCGGGAAACCCTGCGGCTTTTTGAGGAAGCGGGCACCGAGCCCAACGTGTACTATTTGAAGTAGCGCAAACGCGGCATGTTTGGCGGCCGGCCGTGTGCGGCCGGCTGCCTTCGCGGACGCGGGTATGGCGCCGCCTGCCGTGGCTGCGAGCGCCGGTTCCGATTACGGTGGCCGCGCCCGCCCGACGGGATGCGTTCCGCGTTCGCGGGCGTGATAGCGGGTGCGAGAACCATAGGGGCGGATGCCCCGCTGCCGTGCCATGCGCGCGGGCGCTTCGAGGAAAGGGGCGGACATGGCCGATCAAGGGGCCTTGCGCCAGGCGATAGGTTTGGCCGACTGCTGCGAGCTCATGGCGGCGACATGGCGTTTTCCCGACGGGCAGCTGTGCGCGGCCCTGTGCGACGGCTCGTATGCAGCCGATGCTCGCTCGTGCCTGGAGGACGCGGGGGCCGGCGCGGACGCGTTGCAGCGGGCGGCGCGCGTTTTGGCGCAATTCGAGGGGCGCGCTGCCGCCGACCTTCTTCCCCTGCTCAAGCGCGAGTACTCCCTTCTATACATGGCTCCTGGCCCCGATGTTCCCGTGTGGTCCTACGAGGCGCCCTTCCGTTTCGTGGCCGAGGGGCGCGAGGGCGTGCCCACGCTGTTCCGCGCCCCGGTGACGTTGGACGTGGAGCGGCACATGCGCGAGGCCGGGGTGCTTCCCAAGGATGCCCGCCGCGAGCCGAGCGACAGCGTGTGGAACGAGTTTTCGTTCTTGGCGTATGCATACGGCAACGTGGCGTCGGCGATTGAAGGAGGGCAGGCGGAAGACACACAGCGTTGGCGCGGGGTCGTTGCGGCGTTCTGCGGCCAGCATGCGCTCCGTTGGCTGCCCGACTTCGCGGCGCGCACGGACGCGGAGATTGCGCGCAAGGAATTGGGCTGCGAGTACGCGGCGCTTGCGGAATTGACGCGGGTCGTTCTGGACGCGCTTGCCGCCGATGTGCAGAAGGGCGCCGGCTCATAGGGCGCTTGCCGGTGTGTTCCGTCGCCGGTTGCCGCGCGAGGCTTGAGGCATGGCGTTTCTGCGACAGATGCTTTTTCGCCACAAAATCGCCGATTCCTGCATTCGTTTGGTTTGGGTATGAAGGTGTTGCCCTGGCGCTGCAACGGCGCGATTGCCAATTCGCCGCGACGTTGGGGCGGCGTTGTGGTATCGTGCAGGCGAGCGCTGCAGCAGCCGATGGCGCGGCTGCGCGTTCGGGTGGGGCTTTGCGGCAAGAGGCGGCCGGCCGGGCCCGAAGGACAAAAGAGGGGTGCATCATGACGTTTGCTCTGATTCTGGTGGTGACGGTGGCGGCCACGTTCGCGCTGCGCAACCCCATCAAGAAATGGCCGGCGCTGTTCTACGCCTTGGCGGTTCTGGTGGACGTGCTGTTCGTGGCGGGGTCGTTTCTGGAGCTGCCTCGGCTGCTGTGGAGCGCCCTGTTCCTGCTGGTGCAGAAATGCACCTTGTCGTTGGCGCTGTTCATCGTCGTCATGTACATAGGCGTGTTCGCACGCGACTCCAAGGTGCAGTTGTGGCTGAAGCCCATTCGCGCCGAACTTTCCATAATCGCGTGGATCCTGTCGCTGGGGCACATGGCGGTGTACCTCGTGTCGTATCTGCCGCGCATCACGGCGGGAGGCTCGATGCACGACAACGTCATGGTGTCGTTCGTGGTGGCGCTGGTGCTGTTCGTGCTGCTTCTGGCGCTGGGCGTGACGTCGTTCAACGCGGTCAAGAAGCGCATGAGGACCGAATCGTGGAAGCGCCTGCAGCGGCTGGCCTATGCGTTCTTCGCGCTGGTGTACGTGCATTTGCTGCTCATGCTGCTGCCCTCGGCGCTGCATGGCGGGCAGGTTGCCCAAGCGAGCGTTGCCGTGTATTCCGTGGTGTTCGTGGCCTACTTCGTCCTGCGCGTTGTCCGCGCCCTGCTCGACCGCCGCGCGACGCAGGCAACGCCCGCAATGGGGGAAGCGCCCGCGGCGTAGCGTTTGCCGCAGCATAGATTCCGCCGCGTAGCGCCGCCGGCGAAGCGCCTGCCGCGTAGCGCTGCCGGCGTGCTGCCGGCTGTGGCGGAGGTTCTGCGTGTGGCACGCCAGTGTGGCGTTAATCCACTCTTTTGAATAGACACCTGTCGCTTGCGGGCTAGAGGGTGCATCTTGGAGTTATTTTGACATTTGGTGATTTCTACCTGTCGCGTCGATTTGCCGTCTCCAATCAACAGCAGCAAGACGCTGTCGATTTCGACAACATGCACTCGGTAACCCGATTCCATGTTGAAGCGCAATTTTAGGATTTTGGCTCTGGCGACTTGTGGTTTTTGCCGGATAGACGTTCAAAAATCGTACAGTTTGGGTTTTCGATGCCCAATTAAACCTGATTAACATGACACGCGTCAACGCAGTCGACGCTCGTACACTCATGCGCGCTTAAGGGTGGCAATATGGCTTGTTGAGCGGGGGGTCGGATGGGTCGTGCTCGCCGGCGTTTTTTTGTTTCAGTTTCTGCGTCTGCGATCCGGTCTCTTTGAAATTTTTATATCCTAAAAAATACACCAAAGACTAAATAGTTAACTTTTAAAATACTTAAATAAAAGTAATACCTGTTAAATACATCGAAAAAAAGGTATTGACATCGTATATCAAAGTGGATAACAATACAGATACTAACGGTATAATATTTGGGAGGTTGCAATGAGTCCAAAGGCGACAAGAAGTCCTAACTCTCCATCGAGATCACTGGGCGGTTGTTTTGACTGTGCCATGAAATTGTACGAGTCTTTCCCCAATGCCGACTTCGATCAAGTGCAGATTGCCAATCAGATGGGGATGTCTGCAACCAGTGGAGCATTCAAAAGTCTGCTGTCCGACCTTAAGCAGTATGACTTGATCACAAAGAGCGCAAATGGAGACTTTGCCGTTTCTTCGGCTGTGAAAGAATACAGCGTTGCCGATGATTTTGAGAAAACCGCAATCAAGTACTCTTTTGCCACGAAACCAAAGCTATTCATGCAAATAATCGAAAACCAAGGGTTTCATCTTCCTGATGCGAATACTCTCGCCAATGTGCTCGTGGCGCGTTTTGCTTTCAATAAAGCCAAGGCTTCAAAAACCGCAAAAGCCTTATGGGAATCGCTCGAATGGGCGAATGCCATTGACGAGAAGGGGAATATCTTAAAACCCATGAGAGAAAACCGCCCAGATGCTTCTCGAAAGACTGGACAGGAAGGTGGTTCTGTTGACGACAGGGAATCCGGAGATTCAAAGAACTTGAAACTCGATAGCCGTCCTTTGTCGGTTGACGTGCCATTGGGCGACGGACGCGTTGCTCATGTGGATTACCCGTCTGATTTTACGTCTGATGAAGCGGCAAAAGTCGGCGCCGTTCTCGGCGCGTTGGCGAATTGAGGCCAGGCGTCTTGTCAGGGGGTGCTTATGGGCAATGGGGAGAGTGCTTTTGACGAGCCGTCCGATCATGGTCGTTGTCGATCCGGCGCAAGAAAGCCGTGGCTGACTGTTGGCGAGCAGATAGAATGCCTTAAAAGAAAAGGCATCAAGTTCGACGCCTATTCCGAGGAAGACGCTGCCCTGTATTTGGCTAGGAACAATAATTATTTCAGGCTTGGGTCATATAGGAAAACATTTCCTCGGTATACCAAGGGCGAGAAAGCAGGCAAATTCGTTTCGCTTGATTTTGCCATGCTGGTTGACCTTGCGGTGATCGATATGTTGCTGCGTCGGCAGATGCTTCCGATGACACTGGACGTGGAGCACTTCGAGAAGATGTGCCTTTTGGGTCGCATTGAGAGAGAAGGCGAAGACGGATATTCCATTGTGGCCGATTACATTGCCGGCAACGATGTGAAATCTCCAAGCGGAAATACGGCCAACAGGGTCAAGGCCGATATAAGGCGCGGAAGCAGTAGCCCATACATATCGGATTTGATTTCAAAATACCCTGACTACAGTTTTCCTGCGTGGGCTTTCATGGAGGTTATCGCATTTGGAACCTTCATTGATTTCTACAGATTTTGCGCCAAGCGATTCGGCGATAAAAACATGCAAAATAGTTACTATCTTTTGCAAAAAGTGAAGTCGCTGCGTAATGCATGCGCACATAACAACTGCGTATTGAATAACTTGGCTGCGGGAACGTCAAAGTATAGCATTCCGTATGAGCTGGCGAGAGCGGTGGGGAAAATTGGAAGCCTTGGCAGAGACTCCAGAAAATCTCGCCTAAGCAACGACCGACTACAGGAAATCGCGGCGACTTTATATATGCACAAAGAAGTTGCTTCTTGTGGTGTGCATGAGCATCGTGCAGAAGAGTTGTCGAAGTTTAAGTCTAGGATGGAGAAGAATCCGAATTATTACACTGGGAATTTGCAAGTAGCGTCAAGTTTTGAGTTCTTGAGCAAACTGATCAATGCCTGGTATTGATCACGATGTCTTGATCAATGTTTGTCTTGACCGGAGCTATCCTTGCAAAATGATGCAACAGGCTGTATCATCTCCAGTACACTAAAAAACGGGTTTCCGTTTTGCAGAGGGGTTCCTATATTTGGGAATCCCTCAGTTTTTATGGCTGCAAGGGCAGCGAGGGGTGTGGATCTGGGGGTCAAGCAAAAAGCACCTTGAAACGTCCTCGCTTTCTTTTAGCCATGATCAAATAGCATTCATCCGCTTTACGAGTGATCGCAATCTCCAGTTTTATGTTTTGAAAACTGGGAGCATAGGCATACGATGTCGCGCTCCCGTTCTCTGCTTTTTGTTCATCTGCATAATTACTATGTGCAGGGGTTTTCGGCTGTCTCGTGCCGTTCGCCGCTACCCCCGTGCGTACACCCGCTGCTTGCGGGCGACCAGGCGCGTTGCGAAGGGGGTGGCGGGGTGCGCGAGCACTTCGCGGGGAGGGGCGTACTGCACGACGCGCCCCGCTTCCATGACCAGCACGCGCTCGCCCAGGCCGAGCGCTTCGTCTATGTCGTGGGTGACGAACAGGATGGTTATGCCGGTGCGCTCGTGCACGGCGCGGATCTCGTCCTGAAGCGCGGCGCGGGTGATTTCGTCCACGGCGCTGAACGGCTCGTCCATGAGCAGGATGTCCGGGCTGGCCGCCAAGGCGCGCGCTATGCCCACGCGCTGCTGCTGCCCGCCCGACAGCTCGGCGGGGTAGCGCCCTTTGAGCGAGGGTGGCAGCCCGACAATCTCCATCCACTTCTCCACGGCGGCGGTTGTGCGTCGCGTGTCTTTCCGGTTGAACAGGCTGGGCACGAAGGCGATGTTGCGTTCGACGGTCAGGTGCGGGAACAGCACGCTTCCCTGAATGGCGTAGCCGATGCTGCGTCGCAGCTGGATGGGATCGGCCTGCATCACGTCGCGGCCGTTCACCAGCACGCGCCCTCCGTCGGGTGTCACAAGGGCATTCACGGTTTTCAACAGGGTGGTTTTCCCGCAGCCGGAGCTGCCGATGATGGTGGCGAACGTGCCGCGTTCGATGGAAAGCGACACGTCGTCGAGCGCCACGGTGTCGCCGAACCGCTTGCAGGCGCACTCGAACTGGATGGCGGGTGCGGGCGCGGGCGTGGCGGCATCGGCGGCGGGCGTAGGCGCGGCGGCGCTGGCAGTGGCGGCGGGCGCGGGCGCGCCGTCGGCGGACGTAGGCGTCGCGGCAACGGCAGCGGCCGGGGCAACTGTCGTGCCGACAGCACCGCACGTCGCGGGTGCGGGCATGTTCTCCATGCTACATCAGCCCCCTTTCGGCAAGGAACTCCACCGCGACGTCTTTGGGTTCGCGCCCGTCGGTCTCCACGGCGTGGTTCATGCGTGCCATGTCGGCATCGGAAATGGCTCCTTCCAGCTTTTCCAGCTCGGGGCGCAGCTCGGGGTGTTCCTGCAGCGTGTCGAGGCGCACCACGTTGCCGCACCGGTACGAGGGGTAGAACCCCTGGTCGTCTTCCAGCACCGCCACGTCGCTCTCGGCCAGCTGCCCATCGGTGGTGAACACCACGATGACATCCACCTGTCCACCGAGCAGGGCCTGGTATTTCAGCCCAATGTCCATGTCCATGGTGCGCGCGAATTCCATGCTGTACGCCTGCGAAAGGCCCGGATAGCCGTCTTGGCGGTCGAAGAAATCGGGTTCCGCGCCCAAACTCAGCTGGTCGGCCACGCGGGCGAGGTCGGAATAGGTGGACAGGTCGAGGCGATAGGCCGTGTCGCTGCGCACGGCAAGGCTGTACGTGTTGTTGAAGCCGTACATGCCCACCCACGTGAGGCCCAGCTCCTCGTATTGGGAGCGCAGCGCGTCGAACTGCGATTCGTCGTAGGCGCTTTCGTGCTTGAGGACGGCGTTCCAGCCGGTGCCGGTGTATTCGGGGTACAGGTCGAAGTCGCCTTTCTCAAGGGCGGGCTGGATGTTCGCCACGCCGCCGCCCACGCCCTGCGTCACTTCGACGGCCAGGTTGGTGTGCTGCTCCACCAGCGCCTTCAGCATTTCGCCCAGCACGTACTGCTCGGTCATGGGCTTCGTGGCCACATGGATGGTGCCGGCCGAGCCGTCGGACGTTCCGGAGCCGGCATTCGGGGCGTACCCGAGGAAGCCGCCGAGCACGCCCCCCGCGCCGCCTTCCGAACGCAGCGCCTCGGCGCGCATGAGCGCTGCCGCTCCTGCGGCGAACGCCGCCACGGCCGCTACGGCTCCTGCCACCACGATGCCGCGGCGCGACCATGACCGCACGCGTCCGAGTGCCGGGTGCGTGTGGGCAGCGGGGGAGGACGGCGAAGGCACCGGACGTTTCGTGCGTTTGCGTCTTGCGCGCGCCCCCGCGGCTGCCGAAGCCGCTGTGCCTGGCCCCGCACTTGCCGCACCCGCCGCAAACGTGCGGCGCAGGCGCTTTTCCGCCAAACCCAGCAAAGCATCGACCGCAATGGCCAACGCGGCTATGAGCACGCTGCCTGCCAGCGTCATGGCCAGGTTGTTGGTGGTGATGCCGCGGTAGATGGCCACGCCCAGCCCGCCTGCGCCAATGAAGCTGGCAATGCCGGCGAGCGCAATGGTCATGGTGGCCATGTTGCGGATGCCGCTCATGACTACGGGCGCGGCCAGCGGCAGTTCCACCCGGTAGAGCAGCTGGCGCTCGGTGGCGCCCATGCCGCGTGCGGCTTCCACCAGGCGCAGGTCGATGTTCGCAATGCCTGTGTAGGTGTTGCGCACCATGGGCAGCAGCGCGTACACGGTCAGCGCCACGACGGCGGTGGCGTTGCCCACGCCGGTGACGGGGATGAGGAACCCGAACAGGGCGATGGAGGGAATGGTGTACACGAAGTTGACGAGTGCGAGCACCGGGCGCGCCCCGCGCCGCCAGACGGCGATGCCGATGCCCAAGGACAGGCCGATGGCGCCGGCGAGCGCGATGGACAGAAACGAGATGGCCATGTGCTGCGCCAGCAGTTCGCCGAACCAGCCGCTGCGGCTTGCGAGCAGGGAAAACATGTCGGAAATCACGGGAGCCTCGCATTCGGGAGAGGGGTCGTCCGTCCATTGTAGAAGCCGCGCCGCCGCTGCGGCGCGTGGCGGCGGCGCCGTTGCCTGCCGGTTGGCAAGCCGCTACGGAACGCCGCAGCGCGCACGGTGGGGCCTGCACGGGCGGCGTTGCGGCGGAGCGCGGGTGGATGGTGGGGGCGTGCGGCGGGACAGGCGAGTTGCGATTGCGCAGGGTATGGGGCGTAGGCCGCATGGGCGGCATTGCGGCGAAGCTGCGGGCGCCACGCTTCCCTGCGCGCACTCCGACGCCCCGCGCCCCCGCGCCCCCGCGTTTGCGCTTCCGCCCCGGCCCCGCGCGTCACCCGCCGCCTTCGCGCGCGCCGTTTGCGCGTGTCACTGCGGTGTCGGGCGCATTGCGTTCTTTTGCCGAATACGGGCATCGCGCATTGCGCCGCCGCGCGCAAACGCGCTATCATGAAGTCTCAAACGATGTCCCGGCCACCCTTCTTCCTGCTGTCAAGTGCACCTCATGCAGTGTCGTTGCGGAACGTCTTCCGCGGCCGGGCGTGTTGCATGGCGATCTCCAACCAGCGGGGCGGACGCGCTTGCGCGCTGCGTTTCCGCGGCAGAAAGGATGGGCACATGGCCGACGACAAGACTGCGGAGCGGGAAAAGAAGATCGCGCTCTACAACAACTTCAAGTCCATCAATGCCATCGACCCCGCCCATTACGACCAGTTCGACGTGAAGCGCGGCCTGCGCAACGCCGACGGCACGGGCGTGGTCGCGGGCCTGACGAACATCGCCAACGTGCACGGCTACGTGGTTTCCGACAACGAGAAGGTGGCCGACGAGGGGGCGCTGCGCTACCGCGGGTACGACGTGTACGACCTGCTCGGCGACGCGCGGGATCGTCGCTTCAGCTACGAAGAGGTGTCGTATTTGCTGCTCATGGGCGAATTGCCCACGCAAGAGCAGCTCGACCGCTTCATATCCGTCCTCGACGAGGAGCGCGAGCTGCCCGACGGCTTCACGGCTTCCATGCTCATGCGCAACACGCCGCCCGACATCATGAACGTGCTGGCGCGCTCCGTTTTGCTGCTGTACGCCTACGACGACCACGCGGAAGACCGCTCGCCCCACCACGAGATCCACACCGCCATCTCGCTCATTTCCCGCCTGCCGCGCATCATGGTGCTCACGTACTACGCCAAGCGCGCGCGCTACAACGGCGAATCCATGATCATGCACCGCTTCATCCCCGGCCAG
>CAJFUR010000091.1 GCA_904420215.1 uncultured Eggerthellaceae bacterium | reverse complement strand
GGCGCCCACCACCACGGCGTCCACACGGCCCTTCGCCATGAGGCTTGCCGCCATGTCGTCGCAGACGAGCGTGCAGGGGACGCCCGCGCGCGCCAGCTCCCACGCCGTCAGGCGCGCGCCCTGCCCCACCGGGCGCGTCTCATCGGCGTACACGCGCTCCACCTTGCCCTGCGCGGCCGCGGCGTACGCCACGCCGAGCGCCGTGCCGAAGAACACCGTGGCCAGGCTGCCCGCGTTGCAGTGCGTGAGCAGGCGCACCCGTTCGGGCAGGAGCGCCGCGCCGTGCTCCCCGATGGCGCGGTTGGCGGCCTCGTCTTCGGCCTCCATGCGCTTCACGTGCGCGAATGCCCGCTCCGCCGCCTCGTCGGCCGACGCGCCCTGCGCCACGAGCGCGCGGGCAAGGCCGGACACCCGCCGCACGCCCCATGCAAGGTTCACCGCCGTCGGGCGGGCGGCGGCCACCTCGTCCGCCACGGCGGCAAGCCCCTCGAGGAAGCGGCCCGGCCCCTCGGCGCACCCGTGCGCGCGCGCCTGCGCCGCGCCTTCGTTCATGGCCCACAGCGCCACGGCGGCGGCGCCCGCCACGCCGATGGCCGGAGCGCCGCGCACCGCAAGCGTGCGCACCGCGTCCACCACCAGCCGCCAGTCCCGCGCGCGCTCGAAGCGCAGCTCGCCCGGAAGCCTGCGCTGGTCAACGTAGATAAGTTCGGCGGCGCCGTCGCCCGCGCGCACCAGCTCCACGGTGCGCGGCAGCCTCTCAAGATGCAAGGTTCCCACGCGCAAGGCGCCGTCCGCCCCGGTGTCCCTCGCCACATCCATACGCCCCTCCATCCGCCGCGCGAAGGCGGCCGCTCCCGAACAGCCTGCAATGCAGGCGCCACGCCACATGCGAGAGGGCAGACGAACACCGCCGCCGCGCCCCTCCGCGAACCCAAGCCACCCGTCATTCGACGGCAAGGTCCATCAACGCTTTCCCGTCAATGCAGAATGCAGCATACAGGGGAATGCTCAGCACGCCATCGCCTTTCCCGAAATTCTTCGCCGAAAGGCGGATGGCACACGGCGCCCCGCTTTTCTCCCGATACGCGTTCAGGCTGCGGGAGCGCACGTTGTCCCCCGACTTCACCTCGACGGGAACAACCTGCCCCAAGCCGTTCTGAAGCACGAACTCCACCTCGTTTTGCGAGGTGGTTCCCGGCGTCCAGTAGAACGTCTCCATCCCATTGGCAACCAGCGCCTGCATCACGTAGTTCTCGGCAAGCGCGCCCCTGAACCTCGGCGCCACGAGCCGGCGCCGCAAAGGGTCGGCGAAGACCGCAGGATCCAAGTTGAAACGCGAGAACATCAGGCCCGTGTCGGCGCAGTACACCTTGAAATAGGAACCGCCGCCACGGGGCGCGAGAGGCGCCGCCACGTCGTTGGTCTGGTAATTGACGTTCACCAGCTCGGCAGCCTCCAGCCACGCGAGCGGAGAGCGCAAGACCCTTTCCCGCCCGCCTTTAGCCACGTCGGAATACTTGAACTTCCTCGTGGATTCCCGCGCAAGCTGCTGGGGGATGCTGCGCCAGATGGCCTGGGCGTGCACGGCCACGTCTGCGGGCGCGTAAAGGGCTATGTCTGCGGCATACGTCTCGTCTATCTCCACTTGCCGCGCCTTCACCGCGTCCAGGCCCTCCCGCTCCGCAAAGGCGCCCACGGCCTTCGGCATGCCACCCACCATCAGGTACGTTTCGTACAGGCGCATCGCTTCGTCGTGAAGGATGAACTTCCGGAAGCTCCGGAAACTGTCCCGTATGCCCTCGGCAACGGCTTCCTGACCGACCGCCCACAGGAATTCCTCGAAATCCATGGGACGCAGATACACATGCGACACGTCGCTCGGGAAGGGAAGCTCCCTGTTTTTGAGCGTCATGCCCAACTGCGACCCCGTGGCCACCACGCGGTAATCGCTTTCGGCGAAGAACCGCAGCGAATTCAGAGCATTTTCGCAAAGCTGCACCTCGTCGAATGCGATGAGCGTCTCTTTGGGTTTTATCTCCTTGCGGAGGATGAGCGACAGGCTGGACACGATGCCCTCGACATCCGAAGTGACCGCAAAGGCCTCGCTGAAGCGCTCGAGGTTCGTCTGGAAGTCGCAGTACGCGAAACGGCTTTCGCCAAAAACCTCCGCGCCCAACCGCTTGACGCTGTAGGTCTTGCCGACGCGCCGCGCGCCCCGAACGAGCAGCGGGTGGCGCCGCCCACTTGTCGCCCACTCTTCCAGAACGGCGTCGATCTTCCGCTTCATGGCTGCCTCCACTCCGCTTGCGCAGACCCACGTATTGCGCACTAAATCGAAAAAATGGTTTCCATGCCATTATTTACCATAAAAAAGTGGCATGCAATACCACTTTTTTGACTTAATTCATTCGAGAGGGCAAAACGTGTACGCCTACCTCAAGGGAGACGTCGCCAAAGTGAGCAGGGACACCGCACGCCGCATCATGGACTTCGCAACCAGCGCCGCCGGCCGGTGAGCCGGCATCAGGCTCCCGCCGCCTGCACCTCGCGGGCCGCTTCGCCAAACACCCCGTCGCAGACGCAATCGAGCATGCGGGCCATCGCCCGGTAGAAGGGGCATGCACTCAGAGCGCGCACCCGCTCGGCGCACCAGCGGGCATACGGCTCGAAGAACCCGGAGAAGAAGCGCTCGAAGTCGCCGGGCTCGATGCATGCGCCCTCCGCAGGCTGCACCGCCCGCGCGTTCACGAGGCACAGGAACTTGCCGAACTCGCACAGGGTCCCCACGTGGTCCACCGGGTCGTTCGCCTGCCCCGCGGCCAAGTCCTTCCCCACCCCGCAGCGGCGCATGAACCGCTCCGTCTCCATGGACTTCTCGCCCACGAACAGAAGGCCCCGCTGTCCGCGGCGCTGCGCGTCCCACACGCCGAGAAATGGCGTGACGAGCGGCTCGCGCTCGCCCACGAACAGGCGCGTGTGCTCGCGGCGGATGGCATGGTACGTTTCTTCGGCGTCCCCGCCCGCGCACGGCGCAAGGCCGTCCACCACCTCGCCAACGGCCCCGGGCGCGCACCCCATGCCGGAAAGGGCCTCGCCGCACGCGTCGGAGAACTCGCCTGCAGTCAATGCGCGGGCAGCCTCCCTGCTTGGGGGCAGAAACACCAGCGACAGCAGCTCGAACGCGGCTGCACGGCACATCCATGTTTGGGGCGATGCTTCAAACGACATCTTCGACCGCCTTTCTGAAACGCAGGGGATGGAACCGGCGACAGTGATGGGGAGCGACAACGGGAGCGAGGACGGCAACGGCGCCGGGAACAGCGAGGCCAGCGGCGACGCCAACGGCGGGAGCGGCAGCGAGAGCGGGGGCAGGAGCGGCGCCGAGAACAGCAAAGTAGGAGGCGACGCCAACGCTGAGATCGGCGAAATCGGCGGCGACGCCAACGGCGGAAACGCTCGCCGAAGCGGCGGCGAAAGCCAACGACAGCCCGCAGCAAAGACACGCAACGCACCCGAAGACGCGCGCCGCAAGCGCGGCCGGCGGCCCGGCTCCTTTCCTCCAAAGCCGGACCGCTCCCGGTGCAGCCGCTACTTCAGGAAATACACGTTGGGACCGGTGCCCTGGTCAAGCAGCAGCTGATCGTACTCACGCTCCGCCAGCACCTTCGACACCTCGGAGTCCGGGTCGTCCAAGTCGCCGAAGTAGCGTGCATGGGCGAAGCAGATGTCCGCGCAGGCAGGTCGTTCGCCGCGGTCGATGCGCTCCACGCAGAACGTGCACTTGGAAACCGTGTTCCTCACGATGTCGGGAACGGCCGCGTCGCCCACTTTGAAGTCGAGCGCCCACTGCGGGTCTTTCGCGTTGGTGCGCACGCCCTCGTAAGGGCAGGCGGCAACGCAGCTCTCGCAGCCGATGCATGTCTCGTAGTCCACGGTGACGATGCCGTCCTCCCGCTTGGCAGACGCCCCGGTCGGACACGCCTCCACACAGGCCGGCTCGTCGCAATGCTGGCAGGCCAGCGTGTACATTTCGGTTTTCAGTCCTTCCTCCTGAGTTCCCTGAGGCACGAGCAGGCGATCGGTGCCGTTGTAAAGGGCCTGGTTCCACAGCAGCCCGAGAGGCAGGTTGTGTTCCACCTTGCACGCCATCGAGCAGCGGTTGCACGCAACGCAGCGCTTCTTGTCTATCGCCATCGCAAACTTCGTCATTGCGGGCCCCCTTTAGTACTTCTCGACTTCGCACAGGAAGTCGTTCGTGTTTCCATTGCTCGTCTGCGGGTCCATGGCAGGCCCAGTGAGGAACTGCGGGTGCCCTTCCTCGAACTCGTCCCAGAAAAACCCGTGGGGAAGCCACACCGTCTCCGCCTGAATGCCATTTGTGACCAGCGCTTTCAACACGACCGAACCATGGTCGTTGAACACGCGCACCTTGTCGCCCGTTCGAATGCCGCGCTCGCTTGCAGCCTGTTCGCTGATGCGGCAATAGGGCGATCCGTCCAGCGTGCGGAACTCGTCCAGCCACGCGTTGTGCGCGAACAGCGACTGGCCATGGTAGTTGTCATGGTTGGACATGCCAAACAGCGGATAGGTCGCACGCAGGGGGTTGTCCGCATAGGCCTCCATGGCATGCGTATAGCCGGGAAGCTTTTCTTCCGTCGTGAACTGCACGTTCAACTTGTCTTTCGGAACGAGGTTCTCCGCATAGAAAACCGTGACGCCCAGCGTATTGGTTTCCACCGGCGAGGCGGCCTCCACGTATTCGTAGTCTTCCTTCAGAATGGCGCCTTTTTCGTGGTAGGCGTCGTATCCCAACCCGGCGGCAAGGTTATCCTCCGTGTCCAGATAGCTGCGCAGATACTCCTCCTCCGTCTTGTCCAGAACGCCTTCGAGGCCCATGGCGTCGCTAATGAGCTTCCATATCTCGAAGTCGGTCTTGGCTTCGCCCACAGGTTCGATCGCTTTCTGACGCATGAAGCCACCCGTCGTCTGGAAGTCCTCGGATTCCCATGACATGGCCACAGGCAGCACCAAGTCGCAGTAGTGGGCCGACGTCGTCATGAACTGTTCCGCCGTGACAAGGAAGTCGATCTTGCTCCACGCCTCGAGAACGGCGGCGGGAGCAAGACCGTTGTCAAGCTGGCTGATCGCCTGCATGTACAGGCAGCGGATGGAATAGTCCTCGCCGTTCCACATGCCCGACTCCATGATGTCGATGATGCGCTCATGAGTGATGGACACAGCAGGCTGTTCGTCTTCCATTTCGAGCGCGGCCATGCTCGGGGCGGGCGGCTTCACGAAACCGTAGTTCGCGGGCGCCGAAGCCGCAACATAGCCACCGCCCAGCTCACGCATGCAACCGATGACAGCAGCAAGAAACGGGAAGTTGATCCTGACGCGATAGCTGTTGTACAGGCGGGTGATCCCTTCGCTGTGCGCAAGCAACGTGGGACCACCGGCGACAAGCTGCTCGGCCAAAGCCGTGATGACGTCTTCGGATATGCCGCACTCCTTGGCGGCAAAGGCCACATCGATGTCCGCGATGTTTTCCAGCGTGGCGTCGAACACGGTACGCACGCTTTCCCCATTGAAGTCGAACGTCCCGTTCAATACCGGCTCGGTGGCCTCGCTGTACACGGCAAAGCCATTCGTGGAGCCGTCGTAGACCAAGGGGAGGTCGGTTTCGCCCTCAGGGATCTCCATGCCCATGTCGGACTGGCGCAAAAGGGAGCCGTCCTGCTTGACGAGCATCGGCGCACTGGACTGCTTTGCCAAGTAGTCGAAGTCCGCCTTTCCATTGTCGATGAGATAGTTGGCAATGGCACACATGAGGGCCGAGTCTGTGCCGGTGCGCAGGGGAATCCACTGGTCCGCTTGGGCGGCAGCGCCGGTATAGAGCGGATTGATCACAATGACCTTCGCGCCATTTTCTCGGGCCTTGCAGATGAAGTGCCAGTTCGCCTTGGAGAAATTACCATCAACGGGATCGGTTCCCCAAAGCACGATGGTTTTCGCGTGTTGATAGGTTTCGGAGGTGATGGAGGGGAGTTGCAATGCGATGAACATCATGTAGGCTGCCGCAGAATCACCCGAAGGCCCGAACATGGTCGCGCCCACCTTCTTCGCGAACCGGGAGACGGCAAGCCCCTTGGACAGACTGGTGACCTGATTCGTGAGGTACGTGGACGTCCCACTCAAAAAGTCGTGCGAGTTGCCCCAACCCGTGCTGATGCCGATGGATCGCGGCCCGTATTCGTCGATGGCGGCTTGAAACTTTTCGGCTATTAGGTTAATTGCCTCCTCCCACGTGATCTGCTCCCAGTTGTCGCTGCCGCGCTCGCCAGTTTGCAGCAAGGGATGCGTGATGCGGTGCACGCCATAAACGCGCAGCGGGTTCGAATAGCCCTTCGCGCAGCCTTGAAGAATGCCCTCCTTTTCCTTGGAGAAGGCCAGCGGCTCGGTCTTGACGAGTTTGCCCTCGCGCACGGTGGCCCGCAACGCGCATTGGCCGCCACAATTTCCGCGACAGGTGTTGATGTAGGTCTTCTCTTCGGCGGCTTCAGTGGACGCCGGCGCGCCCTCGCCCGACGTGCTCACACTCGAACAGCCAGCGGCGGAAGACGCCGCCAAGGCGCCGGCCGCAAGGGCTGTCGTCGCCAGAAACGAGCGGCGGGTGAGCGAATTGGCCTTCGTCATTGGTTCCTCCTTTGCACGGGAACGCGCGAGAAGCGCTTGCGCAAGGCGGCATGTCCCCCACGTTCCCCCAATCCCGAAAGCCGGCGACGTTGCGCTGCGCGCCGCGCTTTCCCTTCCTCCCAAAACTGATCGGTTTTGATGGCGCCATCATAGCACTCTCAATCCTAGGATTAAAGAAGCAATCCTAGGATTTATTCGTTTATTTTCAGAATAATCCTAGGATTGTCCGCTGACTTTTCCCTCGTTCCCGCCCTTGCCTCCGCAATGTACGTATCATATGATACAATCAATACGTATACTAGAAACTGCACGTGCAAGATCGGAGGAAGGCATGAACCGCAAGCTCACTTTGAGCGTTGACGAGGTCGCCATCGAAAGCGGGAAGCGCTTCGCCGCGAGCAACGGCACGTCCCTCTCCCGCATGGTCGAGACGTTCCTCATGCTGCTTGGCAACACGCCCGAAGAAGACCGCCTCGTGAGCGTTTCCCCGAAGCTCATGTCCCTCGTCGGCATAGGGGCAGGCCCCGTTTCCGAGGCCGACTACCGCGCCCACCTGGAGGCGCGCAATGCCTAGGCCTGCGCGCGTCATGGTGGACACGAACGTGGCGCTCGACCTCGTTCAGAACCGGGAACCCTTCGTTGCCGACGCGGTGCATCTCTTCGCGCTGGCCGAAGCGGGAGACGTGCAACTGCTCCTGTCCACCGACGCAATCAGCACGATATTCTACGTCGTCTGCAAAAACGCCGACGCGAGAACCGGGCGGGAGGCCATAGCCAAACTGCTCGATTTCGTCACCTTGGCCCCGCTTGACGAATCGGCCGTCGTGAAAGGGCTCGCCTTGGACTTCGTTGACGTGGAGGACGCCCTCGTGGCGGCGGTCGCCCAGAAGCACCGGGCGGCGGCCATCGTCACGCGCAATGCCAGAGACTTCGAGAACTCCCCCGTGCCCGCCATGGAGCCGAGGGAGTTCCTTGCGGCGCTCGAAGCAAGAAAACGGGTTGGAAGGGGCTAGAGCCGGATGGCGCAGGCGCAGGGCCTCGCCCCCGCCCGTATCCCATATGCCGCAGCGCCCGGAACCGCAACCCAGAATCGCCGTGTCCCGCTCCTGCGGCGCGACGCGCCCGCGCCCGCACGCCGCGTCCGGCGTCCCGCCTCCAACGCGCCCTCGCCCGCGTGCCACGTCCGGCGCCGCGCGCGAAGACGCCGGCGCTACTCGCCCGCCATCTTCTGCTTCACCTTGTCGGGCAACACGTCGCCGAAACCCTCGCTGAAGCTCGACGGCACCACCACGGTGCCACCCGTCTCGCGCACGCTCTCGTACAGAAGGTGCATGGCGCGCAGGCGCAGGGCGGCGTCCCCGCCGCCGTACACCTCGCCCAGCTCGGCCGCCATGGCGGATATGTCCTGCTCGGCCTCCATGAGGATGATGCGCGCCTTGCGCCGCTGCTCGGCCTGCGCCTCCAGGCTCATGACGTCGTGCAGCGCCGCGGGCAGCAGGATGTCGCGCACCTTCACGGAAAGCACGGCCACTCCCCACTGCGACGCCTCGTCCTCCAGCGCCTGCTTGATGTCCGCGTCCAGCTGCTCGCGGCGGATGGCCACCTCGGCGGCCGTGAGCCTGCCTATGGCGTCGCGCAGCGCGGCCTGCGCGGCCAGCTCCACCGTGCGCGTGAAGTCGCTCACCTCGTTGCAGGCGGCCTTCGCGTCGTAGACCATCCACAAGAGCACGGCGTTCACGTCCAGAGGCACCAAGTCCGCCGTCAGCGTCTCCTCCGCGTCGAACGTGGTGGCGCGCACGCGGCAGTCCACGCGGATGGCGTTCTGCTCCAGAAACGGGAACGTCCAGAAGATGCCGGGGCCGCTCACCCGGTTGAACTTGCCCAGGCGCAGCACCACCACGCGCTCCCACTGCTGCGCGATGTGGATGGACATGGCGGCCAACACCGCGCAGAGGAATGCGGCAAGCGCCACCCATGCGGTGAACGCCCCGGCCAGAAGCGTGCCCACGCCCGCCACAACCAGAAGCGCCACCGCGAATACCAGCGCGCTGAACAGCACGACGCCCGTGGCGGACGCCCGCTCGCCCACCGGCTGGCCCGCCGCCTCCGGCACCAGCTGCCGCACCCCGGCGCGCCTTGCGCCGCCTTCCCCGGCCGCAGCCACGTCGCGCCGCTTGCCTTCCCTGCTCATAGGGCCTCCCTTGCCGCGCCCGCGCCGGCGGAGCCGCCCGCGGCCGCACCTGCGCCCGCGCCCGCCGCGCCTTCGCCTTCGGGCGCGAGCACGATGATGTTGGAGTCGCCCGCGCGCTGCGGCTGCGCCTCGGCCATCTTGAGGCGCATCGCGCGGCGCGTCATCTGCGCCACCGCCTCGTCGTAGCTCAGCCCCAGGTTCCGGCACGCGTGCAGGCAGTCGTCCAGAACGGCCTCCACCTCGCCGCCCTGCGCGCCCGCATCCGCACCGAGGTCGGTCACGAACACGCCCTTGCCCCGCACCGACTTCAGGTAGCCGTCGGACTGCAGGCTCAAATAGGCCTTGTTCACCGTGTTGAAGTTGATGGAGATGTCCGCCGCCAATTCGCGGATCTTGGGCAGCTGGTCGCCCGGCTTGAAGTAGCCCGACCCGATGAGGTAGACGATGCGCTTGCGCAGCTGCACCCACAGGGGCACGCTCGAATCCGCATCGGCCTCGAACGGGAACGCTCCGTTCTGCTCGCCCATGGCTCCCTTTCCGCCTTTCCCTCGTGCCCCACCCCGCCGGAAGCGCCGCTCTCCGGCAAGAGGGCCGCCCGACCCGCACGCCCCCGTCCGCCCAAAACGGCGCGGTCAGAATGCCGCGACGGGGTGCGCTCCCGCCGTTGTCAGAACGCCGCGACGGGGTGCGCTCCCGCCATCACCAAACACGCCCGCAAGGCGAAGGCCCCCGCCAGCACGCAGCCGGCCGAGGCCACGGCCACGGCCGTCCCCGCGCCCGCGCCCGCCGCCCCGCCGAAGCGCCCGGCGCGCCGGATGCCGCCTGCACGCAAAAGCGCCACGTCGCACGCCAGCGGCACGACAAGCCCCAGCCCCGCGAACCCCAGCCACCACGCCCACGCCTCGCCGCCGAAAAGCAGCGCCAGCGCCGAGGCCGCCCCGGCGCTGGCCGTGTCGCCGCCGCCCGCGCCCGCAAGCGCGCTCGCCGCCACACCGGCCGCGCAGGCGGCTTCCACCGCCAGAAGCGCCACGTCCGCGCGCACCAGACGGCGCACGTGCGCGCCGAACGCCGCGGCGACGCCCGATGCATGGGCCAACCCCACAAACGCCGCGGCGCCGCACGAAAGCGACGAGGCCACGAAAAGCGCCGGCAGCCACGGCGTGTTCCACAGGGGAACCGCCCGCATGCCGGCAAGGAACAGCCCCGTGTACAGCGCCACGCATGCGCCCGCCACCACGGCAAGCGCCGACAGCGCACGCGTCGGCACTGCGCCGCGCAAGGCGCCCACGCCCAGCCAGCGCCCCGCCAGAAGGGCGCACAGCACGCCCGCGGCCACGATGCACCACGCCCCCGCCGAAAGGACGCTCGCCTTCGGCGCGAAGAACAGATGCCAAAGCGCCCCGATGCGCCCCGAGTCCGCCACCAGCAGAAGCGACCCCAAAAGAAGCGCGCCGGCCGCCGCGACGAACGGGTAGCCCAAGGCCCTGCGGTACGCGGGCGCCGGCGGCTCCGCAAGCGCCGCACAGGGAACGCGCAAAGACGCGCAGCCCGCCGCCCAAGCCGCCCAGCACCAGATAGCCCACGATGGCGAACCCGAACAGCATGCGCCCCTCCTCCCCGTTTTCCCGCACCCCGACGCCCGGGCCGCCCCCCATGCCGCCCCAACGGCCGGGTCGCGCCTCTATGCCGCCCCGGCGTCCGGGCCATGGGCGGAAAGCGCCGGCGCTCCCTTGCCCGCCGTGCCTGCATGTCGCAACGGCCTCGAGCCGCCTTCGGCGAGAACGTCCGGCAACCTTCCGCGCAGACACGCCCCATTCTACCAAACCTATCCTAGGATTGATAGGGCAACGCCCGTCGAACAAGCGGCCAACACGCCACAACGCCTGCAGAAAAATGCACCCAAAGCTTCCTTTTCTGTACTAGACACATTTTGGTTGAAAATTTTCCGTGTTAGACACATGGCAGTCTCAAACCCACCATGTCGGCATTCCCTGCGGAAGCAAAACACGGCAAGGAGACAAAGAACACACCCCCACCATTCAAACCGCAGCCGACACCCCGCCCCACCGGCATCTTGCAACCGCCGCCTATGCTCCCCGTCGCAATGAAAAAGAAAAGAAAAGAGCCCGCCGGATCCGGCGGGCTCTCTTTGTCGGTGACGCGTTGGCAGTGGCACATGGGCGGTGGCACGTTGGTGCCGGCCACGCGGCGGGAGCACTCCCCCGCCCCGCCAACACCTCGCAGCCGCGCGCATCCCGCAGCTGTCACATAAGCGGGTCGGGCAGACCTTATGAAGCCCGATGCCCTCGCAGCCGCACGCATCCGTAGCCGCCGCGCAGCGGGGCGTCCCCGCCCCGCCCGCGCCAAGCCGCACACATTCGCAGCCGTCACGTGGCGGGGCGTCCCCGCCCCGCCCGCACGGCGGCTCACGCGCGGCGTGCGCCTACTTCGCCTCCAGCGCCGCCTGCGCGGCCGCGAGGCGCGCAACGGGCACGCGGTAGGGCGAGCAGCTCACGTAATCGACGCCGCACTCCTGGAAGGTGTGGATGGAGTCCGGGTCGCCGCCGTGCTCGCCGCACACGCCGCACACGATGTCGGGGTTGCCCGCATGCCCCAGCTCCACGCCCATCTTCACCAGCTTGGCCACGCCGGGGTCGATGGTGGCGAAGGGGTTGAACGGCAGCAGGTGCTGCTCCAGGTACTGCGGCACGAACTCGGCCTCCACGTCGTCGCGGCTGAAGCCGAACGTCGTCTGCGTGAGGTCGTTCGTGCCGAAGCTGAAGAAGTCGGCCTGCGTGGCAATCTCGTCGGCGGTGACGGCCGCGCGCGGCAGCTCTATCATCGTGCCCACGGGGATGTCCAGCTCCACGCCCTCGGCGGCGGCCACCTCGGCGATGGCCTCCTCGGCCACGCCGCGCAGCTTCGCCAGCTCGGGCACCACGGACACCAGCGGGATCATGACCTCGGGATGCGGGTCGAGGCCCTCCTTCTTCAGGCGCGCCGCCGCCGTGGCAATGGCGCGCACCTGCATGACGGGCAGGATGGGGTACACGATGCCCAAACGGCAGCCGCGCAAGCCCAGCATCGGGTTCGCCTCGCTCATGGCGTCTATCTGCTCCATGAGCCGGCGCTTCTCGGCGATGACGGCCGCGTCGCCGCCCGTGGCCTCCAGACGCGCGATCTCCACGTCCAGCGCGCGCGGGCTTTCCAGGAACTCGTGCAGCGGCGGGTCCAGCAAGCGCACGATGACCGGCAGGCCGTCCATGGCCTTGAACATGCCGTAGAAGTCGCCCGTCTGCGCCTCGAACAGCTGCGAGACGGCTTCCTCGCGCACGGCCTCGTCGTCGTTCAGGATGAAGGTCTGGATGATCTGCTTGCGCTCGCCCAGGAACATGTGCTCGGTGCGGCAGAGGCCGATGCCCTCGGCCCCGAAGCCGCGCGAGAGCCCGGCGTCCTCCGGGTTGTCGGCGTTGGCGCGCACGCCCAGCGTGCGGAACTCGTCGGCCCATTCCAGAATGGTGTCCAAATCTCCCGTCAGCTCCGGCAGCACCAGCTCCACCGCGCCCAGCACCACCGAGCCGGTGGTGCCGTCGATGGAGATCATGTCGCCCTCGCGGATGACCACGTCGGTGCCGGCCACGGCGGCTTCCTTCTTCTCGGCGTCGATGCGCAGGGCCTCCACGCCGCACACGCACGGCGCGCCCATGCCGCGCGCGATGACGGCCGCGTGCGACGTCTTGCCGCCATGCGAGGTGAGGATGCCCTCGGCGGCAATCATGCCGGCCAGGTCGTCGGGGTTCGTCTCCCAGCGCACCAGCACGCACTTGCGGCCCGCCTCGGCGGCGGCCACGGCGTCGGCTGCGCTGAACACGGCCTCGCCCACCGCGGCGCCGGGGCTCGCGTTCAGGCCGCGCGCGATGACGTCGTAGGAGGCGTTCTTGTCGAACTGCGGGTGCAGCAGCTGGTCGAGCTGCTCGGGGTCCACGCGGCGCACGGCCTCCTCCTTGGTGATGAGGCCCTCCTTCTCCATCTCGATGGCGATGTGCAGCGCGGCGGCGGCGGTGCGCTTGCCCACGCGGGTCTGCAGCATCCAGAG
>CAJFUR010000090.1 GCA_904420215.1 uncultured Eggerthellaceae bacterium | reverse complement strand
GCCAGCCAACGCCAACACGTACATGTTGCGGATGTGCTCGGCCAGGTCGCGCACGAACTGCGCCAGGTCGGCGCCGGTTTCCACGTACTCCGCCGTCCAACGGAAGCAAGAGGCCACGTCGCGCGTCCCGATGGCGCGCACGATGGCGGCCAAGTCGCTCGAGTCCAGCGACCCCAGCAAACGCTCGGCAACCTCCATGGTCACCTTGCCTTCGCCGAACGCTATCAACTGCTCCAGCGAGGTGAGCGCATTGCGCATGCCGCCTTCGGCACGGTGAGCGATGAGGTCGAGCGCCTCGCCCTCGAACTCCACGCCCTCGGCCACGCACACGGCGCCCAAGCGCGACACGATGGCCTCGGCCGAAATGCGCCGGAAGTCGAAACGCTGGCAGCGGGAATGGATGGTTTCCGGCACCTTCTGCGGATCGGTGGTCGCCAGAATGAACACCACGTGGCTCGGCGGTTCCTCCAACGTCTTCAGCAGCGCGTTGAACGCCGCCGTGGAAAGCATGTGCACCTCGTCGATGATGTACACCTTGTAGCGCCCGCGCGTGGGGGCGAACTGCACGCGCCCGATGATCTCCTCGCGCACGTTCTCCACGCCCGTGCGGCTGGCGGCGTCCAGTTCGTACACGTCCGGGTGCTCCCCGTTGGCGATGGCCACGCAGTCGCTGCAGGTGCCGTCGGGTTCGGCGGTGGGGCCCTTCTCGCACAGCAGGGCCTTGGCCAAAAGGCGCGCCGTGGTGGTTTTGCCCGTGCCGCGCGGGCCGGTGAACAGGTAGGCGTGGCTCACCTTGTCCTGGCCGATGGCGTTCTTGATGGTGCGCTCGATGTGCTCCTGGCCGACCACGTCTTCGAAGATCTGCGGCCGGTACTTGCGATACAATGCCTCCGACATGGGAAACCCGTCCTCCACGCGCATGCTGCCGGACGGCGGGGCGCCGCCTGCCCGGATCGTCAGTTTCCCCCATTATATCGGCAACCGCACCCGGCATCGAGAACCGCCGCCAACCACACAACATCAGCAGCCGCCGGCAGGGCGGCGCTACCCCGCCCGCAGCCGCCGGCAAAGCGGCAGGGCAATCCACGCCCGCCGGCAGGATTGCGCGGCGCCGACACAAACGCCAGCAGAACGACGCGGCACCGGAGCAGCCGCCGGCAAAGTTGCGCGCCGCCCGCAGCCGTCGGCGGATTTGCGCGGCACCGGGGCAGCCGCCGGCAGGGCGGCGCGACCCTGTCCGCAGCTGCCGGCAGGACGCCTGCGCAAGCCCCCGCAGTGCAGGGCGCGCCAACCCACCCCTCTTCGCCAGGCCCAAGCAGCACACCTTGCGAACAGGTAAAACGAACGCCCTCCCCCATTTCGTCGAGAGAAAGGACGCACTTCGCGAAAGCAAAATTCAACGGTTTGGGAGATGCGCTTCGCCCCAAACCGTCCAATCATGTCGCACGGGGCGCGCAGCACGCATGCGGCGCGCCCCGTGCGAGCCTCTGCGAAAGGAAGGGATGGCATATGGGTTCGTTTTCGCGTAGAAGCTTTTTGAAAGGCGCCGGAGTGGGCGCACTTGGAGTGGCAAGCATGGGGGCTTTGGGCGCCTGCTCCCCCCAATCGGCCTCCAGCAAGGCCCAAGACGACACCGCGGCCGCCGCAGAGTCCGGCACGTCCGCGTGGCGCGTTGCCCCGGAGCTCGTCACCGACATCGCCCAAACCTACGATTGCGACGTGCTGGTCATTGGCCTGGGCCATGCGGGAAGTTGCGCGCTGCGCGCGGCGGCCGAGGCAGGCGCCGTTGCCTACGGCATGGACGAGCACAGCGAGGAGGGCTGGTCGTACACCGGCTTCCAAATGGGACACATCAACTCGAGCTACCTGAAAAGCAAGGGCATACCCGAAGTCGATCCCATCGAATTCGTGAACGACTGGCAGGTCCGCTCGAACAATCGCTCCAATCCCGCCCTCATCATGAAGTACGCCAAAAACTGCGGCGCCACGTTCGACTGGATTTTCGACAATCTGGGCGAAAGCGACTTCGAAACCTTCAGCATCATGCA
Source organism: uncultured Eggerthellaceae bacterium (assembly GCA_904420215.1). Lineage (GTDB taxonomy): Bacteria > Actinomycetota > Coriobacteriia > Coriobacteriales > Eggerthellaceae > CAJFUR01. The sequence goes on along the minus strand of CAJFUR010000090.1, from coordinate 41,170 downwards.
CTACAAGCCCGAAGGCCCGTTCAAAAAGGAGCTCTCTGGCTTGAAGTCGTGGGTGGGCACCGCAACGGCCGGGGGCGACCTTCTGACCGAAGCGCTCCACCGCTGCAAGGAGGCCGCCCAGCAAAGCGGTGGCGACGTCCTTTTCGAAACCAAGGCATGCCAGCTCGTCACCGACGAAAGCGGGGCGGTCGTCGGAGCCATTGGCGAAGGGCCCGATGGCTACGTTCAAGTCAATGCGGCAAAGGGCGTCATCATAGCAACCGGGGGCTTTGGAACGAACGCCGAGATGTGCCAAGACCTCCTGTACGAAATCAAGGAGTCGCTTGGCCCCAACGACGAAATCACCAACGCGCTCGACCGCGACGGCACCGGCATCCAGATGGGCTATTGGGCCGGCGGGCGCCTCGATCCCTGCATGGGCACCATGGACGGAGCCTACTGGTATCCGTGCGACTCCCCCACCGACCCCTTGGGGGCAACGGCGGCCCTCTGGCTCAACGCCGACGGAAAGCGCTATTGCAACGAGGGTTTCGGATCCACCGAGCTCATGGCCATGCCGGGCGCGCGCCAGCCTGACGGCCAAATTGTGACGGTGTTCGACAGCAACGTGGAGGAGTTGCTGAATGCCCAGCCCTTCGGACACATGAGCTTCGATGTGACAAGCGGCTTCGATACCCTGCACGCCACCATGGAGAAAGCCTATGCGGGCGGGGCCCAAGGCTCCGCCGAAGAAGACGAGTCCACTGGCGCGGAAGCGGGCACCAACAAGGCCGAAGGCGGCGCGGCATGCATGTACGCGGCAGACGACCTCGAGACGCTGGGCACCTATCTTGGCTACGAGGGAGAGGCGCTCGACAACTTCGTCGCGTCCATCGAACGCTACAACGACCTGTGCGCGCAAGGCGTTGACGAGGACTTCGGCAAAGACCCGTCGCTCATGATTCCCGTCAGCAACCCGCCGTATTACGCCTATGGCGGCACGAAGGCCCTCGGCGTCCTCATGGTCACGGTGGCAGGCCTGCTCATCGACGAAAACGGCCAGGTGCTCGGCAACGACTACCGCCCCATCAAGGGGCTGTTCGCGGCAGGCAATGCTTCGGGCTCGCGGTTCGGATGGCAGTACTTCACGTCCATTGCCGGCCAAAGCCTCACCATGGCGCACACGCTCGGCAAGATGACCGGGGAATACGTGGCATCGCTCTAGGCGGGGAGGACTGCGCGCCAGCAAGTGCCGTGCAGTCTCCGGCCATGCGGGCATGGCGCGGCCAAGCAACCGGGTAGCTGCAGGCGGGGCGGCAATGCGACTTGCCGCCCCGCCTTTTCCGCCCCGCACGGCCCCGGGCCCCGCCCCAGCCCGCGCCAGCAGGCAGACGCCCCATCGCGCAACGCGGCCCCGCCCCGGCCGCCTTCCCTCACTTCTCCTCACCGCCACCTTCCCCACGCTCCCCCCTCATGAGGTCGATCAGCTCCATGCGCGACGAAGTCTGCGTTTTGCGGTAGATGCTCTTCAAATGCGTGCGAACCGTGGAATCGGACACGAAAAGCGCCTTGGCGATATAGGGCGCGTTGTAGCCGTCGTCAACATACGCCAACACCTCTTCCTCGCGCGGCGTAAGACCCCATTCCCGCGCAAAGCCTTCGCGCACAAGCGCTTTGCCGTCGCCTGCCCGTTCGACCGGCGCCGCTTCCTCCCCTTCCGCGTTCTTCCTCGTTTTCCATAATTGGAATGCGGGCGACAACATCACGTACACCATGAACGCCATTGAAACCACGAACACGATGGAGCCGCGTTCGTCCTGGGCGAGGTCGGCCAAACCCAGCATGCGGCCCACGATGCTCGCCCCCGAAAGCAGCGCCAACGACAATCCCATGGTTCTTAAAACGGGGAAGCCGTCGCGAAAGCACACGCTCGCCAGAAAGGCAATGGCGAATATGCCCAGAGCGGAAAAGAGCACCGCCGCACCCAGCGAGCCCACCCGGAAAAGCACGGTCTGGCGCAGAAAGCTCCCCAAAAACACCAGCAGGGCGGCCGCGCAAGGAAAAGCCACCCAGTAAGAGAAGGGAACCAGCGCCTTTTTCGGCACCAGACGCGCCATCGCCAACACGAGGATGGCCGCCAGCAGCAGCCCCAGGAAGCTTTGCGAAACATGTGGGATTTCGAAGGTGTTGTCAAGGGAATTGGAATACACCGCGAACACCACCAATGCCAGCAAGGACGACGCCAAGCCCCGCAATTCCTCGCGTGGCGCCTCGCCCCTCCCGCCGCCCTCCCTTGCGGGAGCGGAAGCATCCGCGCTTTCCGGCGGCTCAATCAGCACGCACGCAAGCACGGCGACGACCCCCACGAAAAGCAGCAACTCCCGCAAAGCCGTGGCGGCTTCCGCCTGCAGGAAAAACGCCACCCCGTTGGCAAGCAACGCGCCCAGGACCACAAGCGCCGCATGCGCCAGAATGCGCACGAAGGGGGTGTCGCGCAGCAGCAGGAACCACGACACGCTCAAAAACGCAAGGCCCACGCCGAACAAGACGCCGCTGAGGGTCTGAAGCACAGGGTCGGACACGAACCACGAGACGGAATGCCCCACGCAAACGGAGGCGAAGCCCAAAAGCGCCACCGCATGCTCGAATCGGCGTTGGGGCACAACCATCAGGGCAAGCGACCCAAGCGCACACCCCACGAGAGCGCCCAACTGCCCGTCTTCGCTCACAAACGCCGCCACAGGCACGTCGGCAATGGTCAGGCGCAGGAAGATGGGCAGCAGCGTTGCCACGAAGCACACCGATCCGGCATACGTGCCCACGTGCAGCAGAACGGCCAAGCGCTCGCTGGGTTGCGTCGGCAGGAAAGCCTGCGTATTCCGAGATCCACCCGCCAAGAGCCCCTCCGTTCACCCGCGAGCGCGCATCCTCCCCACGGCAGGCGCCGCAACTCCACTCCGCGCGGCGCAGCTCCGCGCCACGCGCCGCACCGCAGCCCCGCTCCGCGTGTCACAGGCGCCGCGCCACGCGCCGCAGCTCCATGCGCTACTCGGCTTCGGCGTCCGTTTCGGCCCGGTCGTGCGCCCGGTCGCCCGGCCGCACATCCTGCTGCGTCTTCTTCCCTTTCGAAAGGCTGAACTTGGCCTTCACCGCCCCGGCGATGGCCGGGATGAGCGAGACGACCACAATGCCCACGATGACCAGCTCGAAGTGATCCTGCACGAAGGGGATGCCTCCGAAGAAGTAGCCCAGCAGTATGAACAGCGTAGACCACACCACGCCGCCAATGACGTTGAAAAGCAGGAACTTGCGGTAGTGCATGTGCCCCAAGCCGGCGAAGAACGGCACGAACGTGCGGATGAAGGGGAAGAAGCGCCCAAGGAAAATGGCAAGCGGCCCGTACTTGTTGATCAGGCCCTCCGTCTTCTCGATGCGCTCCGGCGTCATGGACTTCACCTTGCCGGAGTCGATGATGTGCTTGCCGAACTCGCGCCCGATCCAGTAGTTGCAGGAATCGCCCAGCACGGCCGCCACCCACACCACGGGCAGCAGCACGAAAAGGCTCAGCCCGCCGCCGTCGGCCGCGAAGATGCCCGCAGTGAACAGCAGCGAGTCACCCGGCAGAAACGGCATGATGACCACGCCGGTTTCAATGAAGATGATGAAGAAGATGGGAATGTAGGCACCCATGCCGAAAGCCGCAATCCATTCGGCAATGAAGCCGCGCGGGTCTTGCAGCAAGTCTATGAAGAACTGGATGACCTCCATGAACGCCTTTCGCTTCGAAATGCGAGTATCCCGGATAGGCAGGGGCGCTCGCCAGCGGTCCCTTATGGCTGCTTCCTCCCGGACCTGACCAGGTTCGAAACATGGCGCCGCCCCGGCCCAGCCGGGATACTCCCGCGCATGCCCTCGCATGCGGCTTTCTAGTATACGCGAAGCGGAGCGGCCGGCCCCAACCCGCTGCGCCGAAGCGACCAAAAGCACACAGTCGCCACGCGCATTTTACCGGGACTTTATAGACGCCCCGGCCCGCCGCCGTGCACGCCACGCCGCAGACATGCCCCGTCACGCATCCGGAGGCGCGGGAAACCGTCGGGAAAGGCGGCGGCCTCACCGGGAAAGCGTGCGCAAGGCGCGAGATGCGGATGATTCTGCCACTTTTTCGCCGATTCCTGCATGTGTCAAAGGCCTTGGCCGGGCGGAAACCCCTCTGCGCCACGCAAAAGGCCAGTTTGGGTTTTTCGCATGGCTCCCCCGCATGCGAGCGATGTCGAAAACCGGCGAAAATGCGCCAACTCAAAAGCACGAGTGGGCGGTGAGCGTGTCTCGACGCCGGCCGTCATGCGGGCGGCGCAACCGACAGAGTGGAGCATGCCCCCTTGCGCAATCGACAGCGCGAGGTATGCCTCCCTCACGCGGCGGGGCGGTTGGCAGCCCGCGCCAATCGTCATGCGGGCGGCGCAGACGGCGACGTGGGCGCACCCCCTTTCCGTGCAAGCGCGCCTCCCTTCCGCACGAGCGCATCGTTGCCCAGAACCCCCTCGATGCCGGTAAACGCCGCCGTGCGGACCAAGGCCGCAATCTCCTCCAAGGGAATCTCCGAGTCCGTGAGAAGCCAGCGCCGATAGACCGAAATCACGCCTGCGCAGAAGAACGAGACGCAATACCCCAGATACGGCCCCAAGTGCGCCAGTCCCAACGCGTCTTTCTCTATCAGCAGTTCGGTTAGCGCATCCTCCACCTTCCAAAGCAACTCTTCCACGGGAAGGTGGAAAACCCTGCGGCGGCTTTCCACAAAGCTGTGCGCCAAGTCCATGCTCAGCAGCGTGAAGAAATTCTCCACGTCGAGCCACGAACGCTCGCCTTTGGCGCCTTGCTCCCTTTCCAATACGGCCACAATGCGCCCCACGTTTTCGCGGATGATCTCGTCCACCACGTCGTCGATGGAGGCGTAGTGCAAGTAGAACGTCTTGCGGTCGATGTTCGCCTCGCGCGCGAGGGCAGCCACCGTCACTTTGTCGTAGTCGCGCTCGTCCACCAGCTTGAAAAACGCTTGTCGGATGGCGTTTTTCGTGCGCACGACCCGCCGGTCCACCGGCCGTGCGCGCTCCTCCTTTGCGTCCCTCGCCTCGTCCATGGCGCGCCTCCCATCTTCCTTCTCCCCTTACCCGTTTCTCCTCGTTTTTGGCCGAAGCGTGGCATAAACCTCGTTTGACAATAAACTGGCAATTGCCCGTTTACCTGCCGTTACTATAATCATCATAAGATGATTATTCAACATCTGTTGAATATATCAAGCCGGGTTCGCCGAAAAGGAGACGCACATGAAAGCGACCGACCAAATCAAGCGCGCGGCCTTCAGCAAGACGCTTGACTACTTCCTGAAAGACCCCGAAACCAACACCGTCAAGATCATGGACTTGCTCGACAAAGTGGCACCTGCCGATTTGTTCCCCAGCCAGCGCACGGCGTTCCGCAACGCCATCGACCAGCAGAACAACTGGTACCAGCTGATCATGAAGATCATGGATTTGAACCCTGCCGTGCGTGACCGCCTGGTGAAAACGTTCCTCATCGACGGCAACCTGATGGCCTGGCCCAAGCAGGAGGCCAGCCGCGAGAAGTACCAGTGCAACATCCCGTGGGCCGTCCTGATGGATCCCACCAGCGCCTGCAACCTGCATTGCACCGGCTGCTGGGCCGCCGAGTACGGCCACAAGGAGAACCTTTCGTTCGAGGAACTGGACTCCGTCATCGAACAGGGCAAGGAGCTGGGCACCTACGTGTACATCTACACGGGCGGCGAGCCGCTCGTGCGCAAGCGCGACCTGATAGCGCTGTGCGAGAAGCACCCCGACTGCACGTTCCTCTCATTCACGAACGCCACGCTCATAGACGAGGATTTCTGCCAAGACATGCTGCGCGTGGCGAACTTCGTGCCCGCCATCAGCGTGGAAGGGTTCGAGGAAGCCACCGACGGGCGGCGCGGCGAGGGCACCTACGCCAAGGTGGCGACTGCCATGGGCCTGCTGCGTGAACACGGGCTGCCCTTCGGCGTGTCGTGCTGCTACACTTCGGCGAACGCCGAATCCATCGCGTCCGAAGAATTCTTCGATTGGCTCATCGGCCAGGGCGTACTGTTCTGCTGGATCTTCTCGTACTTCCCCGTGGGCGTGAATTCGCCAGCCGAGCTCATGGCCACGGCCGAGCAACGCGAGCACCTCTACCACTTCGTGCGCGCCATGCGCAGCACGAAGCCGCTGTTCACGCTTGATTTCCAAAACGATGGCGAGTTCGTGGGCGGCTGCATTGCCGGCGGACGGCGCTACCTGCATATCAACGCCGCCGGCGACGTGGAGCCGTGCGTGTTCGCCCATTACGCCAACGCGAACATCCGCGAGGTCTCGCTGCTCGACGCGCTGCGCTCGCCCATTTTCATGGAGTACTACAACGGCCAGCCGTTCGACGACAACTTGCTGCGCCCCTGCCCCATCTACGAGAACAGCGGGCGCCTGACCGAAATGGTGGAGCGCTGCGGTGCGCACTCCACCGACTTGCAGCACGAGGAAAGCGCCGCCGAGCTGTGCGCGAAGACGAAGAAGGCATGCGACGAGTGGAAGCCCGTGGCCGAGCGCCTGTGGAGCGACCCGGACGATCCGCAGTTCGCCAAGCGCCACGACCCCGATCAGGGCATGGCCGAAACCGACAAGGCCAAACTCGCCCGCCTGGGCCGCGAACGCGAACCCTTGGGGGCCGGCAAAGAGGCCGCAAGAGGTGAAAGCGTATCGGCCGCATAGGAGCAGTGTCGCCAAAAAGGTTGCGCCTTATGAGCTAGGGGCCCGCCGATGATCGGCGGGCCCCTCGCGATAGAATCGCTGTTTTTTGTCGGTTCGCAAGCAGCGTTTGCTCGGCTCGTCAGTCCATCACGCCAATGAAAAGCATCGAGGCAGCTCTGACAGCTGACAGGTCGCCGTCGCTTCTTGCCACAGGCTGGCGCAGTAAGTCAGCGAGGGTTTCCGCAGCGCCCAAGATTCGTGGGATGGCGGAGGCGAAGCGTACTTAGGTACGCGAGCCTCCGGCATCGCGCGAAGATTGGGCGCTGCGGGAAGCCGCAGCGTCGGCAGGCTCCGGCGGCTGGCAAGCCGTCGGAGCCTTCTTGTCGCAGGTTGGCGCAGTAAGTCAGCGAGGGTGGCTGCAGCGTCCGAGATTCGTGGGTTTGCGAAGACGACGCGTACTTTGCTACGCGAGTCTTCGCAAACGCGCGAAGATTGGGCGCCGCAGCCATCCGCAGCGTCGAGTGGTTCCGACGGCCGTAGGCCGCCGGAACTCATAGCGTGCGCAGGTTGACTTCCTTCAGCTGGCGGCCCGTGACGGCGCTGGGGGCGCCGGTCATGGGGTCGGAGGCGCTGCTGGTCTTCGGGAAGGCTATGACGTCGCGGATGGACGCCTTGTCCGCCAGCAGCATAACCAGGCGGTCGAGGCCGAGCGCTATGCCGCCGTGCGGCGGGGCACCCAATTCCAGCGCATGGATGAGGTGGCCGAACTTCTCGTCGATCTCCTCGTCCGTGAGACCGCACACGCGCAGCACGCGGCGCTGCTCCTCGGCGTTGTGAATACGGATGGTGCCGCCACCCACCTCGAAGCCGTCCATGACCAAATCGTAGCTGTAGCTGCCGCATTCGAGCGGCGCGCTCTCGATCTTGCCCAGGTCCTCGTCGCGCACGTGGGTGAAGGGATGGTGCTCGGCGGCGTACTTCTTCTCGTCCTCGTCGTACTTGAACATGGGGAAGTTCACCACCCACAGAAGCTTGTGCCCCTCGCGCGGCACGTCCAGCGCGTCGGCCATGTGCAGGCGCAGCGCGGAAAGCACGGCGTTGGCCACGGCGGGCGCGTCGGCCGCGAACAGCAGCAAGTCGCCCGGCTGCACGTCCATGGCCTGCTTGAGCGCCGCCCATTCCTCGTCGGTGAAGAACTTCTTGATGGGGCTTTTCTCCTGGCCGTCGGTGGTGAACGCCACCCACGCCATGCCCTTCGCGCCGTTCTCGGCCGCGATGTCGGCCAACTTCTCCACCTCGCCGCGACTCCAGTCGCCGGCGCCTTTCGCGTTGATGGCCTTCACCACACCGCCGGAGTTCGCCACGCTCGCGAACACCTTGAAGCCCGTGTCTTTCACAATGTCCGTGATGTCCTTGAGTTCCATGCCGAAGCGCGTGTCGGGGCGGTCGTTGCCGAAGCGCTCCATGGCCTCGGCGTACTGCATGCGCTCGAGCGGGAAGGGATGCTCCACGCCCACGGCGGCAAGCACCTCGGCCATGACGCCTTCCATCATGTCGATGACGTCGTCGCCGTGCACGAAGCTCATTTCGATGTCCACCTGCGTGAACTCGGGTTGGCGGTCGGCACGCAGGTCTTCGTCGCGGAAGCACCGCGCAATTTGGTAGTAGCGCTCGATGCCGCCCACCATGAGCATCTGCTTGAACTGCTGGGGGCTTTGCGGCAGCGCGTAAAATTTGCCGGGGTTCGGGCGGCTGGGCACGATGTAGTCGCGCGCACCCTCGGGCGTGGAGTTCGCGAGTATGGGCGTTTCCACTTCAAGGAAGCCACGTTCGTTCAGCGCGGAGCGCATGGCCTGGGCCACCGTGTGCCGCAGGTGCAGCGCCCGGTACATCTCCGGACGGCGCAGGTCCAGATAACGCCACTTCATACGCGTGGTCTCGTCCGTTTCGATGCCGTCTTCGATGGCGAACGGCGGCGTGACGGAGGTGTTGAGCACGCTCACGGACGAAGCCAGCACTTCGATCTCGCCCGTGGCCATGTTGGGGTTCACGGCCTCGGCACCGCGCTCGCGCACCGTGCCGGCCACCTTGAGCACGTACTCGCGGCCCAGATGTTCGGCCTTGGCGAAGTCTTCGGCACTCACGCAGTCGGGATCGACCACCACCTGCGTGTAACCCTCGCGGTCGCGCAGGTCAACGAAGATGAGGCCGCCGTGGTCGCGGTTGTGCCACGCCCAGCCGCACAGCACGACCTCGCGGCCGACGTCGCTTTTGCGCAGCTCGCCGCAGGTGGCGGTGTGCATGCAGTACTCGTTCTTGAAGTCCGTCATGGTTCGATTCCTTGCTTTCCGTGCCGTGTATTCGCCCCGCCGCCCGCGTGGACGGCCCACTCGCATGAGGGACAGCCCCCTTGTTTGAACCGTCCTCCACAGGGACGCCCCGCCCACATGAAATGGCTCACGCCCACTTGGAGCGACCCCATCCGCATCTGGGACGGCCCCGTTCGTGCAGGCGGCTCGCATCCAAACCGGTATATTGTACCCGCAAACGCCGGCAGGCAAAACCCACGGGCGCCCTTTTCATGCAAAAGCCAACGACACGCCGAAACATGCCGCGATGCCCCGCGACGCCAAAGCCACCCGACAGGAGCGAGACTGGCGGAATCGACAGCCGGCCAAAACAGCGACTGCCGAGAAACCCGCCCTTCTTCCCAAAAGGCGTTTCCCCTAAAAATCCTTGTCGAGGAAAACGCAGTTGACGCCGTTGTCCAGGCACAGGTTCTGCAACTTCCGATCGAGCGTGAACAACGTTGCGCCCTCGCGCCGCGCCAACACGAAGTAGAGCATGTCGTAGACCGGATGATCCAGACGCGCCGCTTCCAGAATGGCTTCCGCAAGAATGTCTTTGCTGGAATAGATGCGGTCAACAAGGCCGATTGCCGCCTCCATCGCCTCCCTTATTTGACTTCGGCCAAGATCCCCCGACCGCACGCACTCCCAGAGGGCATTCCCCAACTCCGCATAGAAGACATCCGGGGCGATGGCCGTTTCGCCGTCGAGGGCAAGATCGGACAGGGCGTTTCCCTCCGGCGTCTTTCGCACCATGCCCATGGCGGCACTGCAGTCGATGACAATCATTGGCCCACCGCCTTCGATGCGCCGCACTCGCCGTAGAAACCTGCAGCTTCGAGCATGCGCTCGTCCCGTTCCTCGCGGCCTTCCCGAATGGCGTTCACGATGTCTTCCGAGGTGGGCACCGGCCCCCGCCAATTCAGCTTCTCGAATTCCGCGAACAGGGCCTTGCGCTTCTCGATGCGCGCGGCGCGGGCGGCCTCGGTGTCGAAGTCGAAGATCTGGGGTTCGGGGCGCAGGCGGCGCAGTTCGGCGCCGTCCCAGTAGTGGGAGGCGCCGCGCGCGCTCAGCCCTTCCTCCACCAGCGCCACGGTCTGCTGCGCCACGCTGCGGTGCTCCATCGCCGCGCACGCCTTCAGCTTTTCGTACAGGTCATCGGGGAAGTCCCTCACTTGCAACGCGGGCATGTCCGCCTCCTTGCCAGTCGTTTGCCGTCGTTTGCCGGTCGATTGCCGCCGATTGCCAGTCGCTCGCCGATCGATCGCCGATCACCGCCGCCGGCTGCACGTCATGCGCCGCGCGAAGCCGCAGCGGCCTCCGGCCACAAGCTGCGCGTCACTCGCCATGCGACGTGCGCCGCGCGCCACTCGCCGCGAGCCACGCAGCGTCGCAGCGTCGCAGCAGCCGGAGCCAACCGCACAGCACAAACCACGCGCCACGCATCGCCAGCCGCCACGGTGGCCGTCCCGCGCGGCAATCGCCAACCGCGCGCCCTCCGGCACGCTTTCTAGCATGTAGTATACCTGCATTTCTCATGTTTTGCAACGGATTGTGCGAAACGCATGATATCGTCATGCATGCGCCAACCGCCTCAAACGGCACTCCAGAAATCGGAACGCATCGGGGGGCAAGCACGCCGCGCGACTGCCCAACTCCCAAGGAGGGAGCCTCGGCAAGGCCGCCGGGGTCAACCGCAATGCCCGGGTCGTTCGGACTACCCAACCACCAGGGAAGGAACCTCGGCGAGGGGCACCATGCGCTCCTCGTGGGTCTGCATGTCGCGCAGCGTCACGCTGCCGGCCGCCACTTCGTCGGGCCCCAGCACGCACACGTGGCGGGCGCCCAGCTTGTCGGCAAGCTTGAACTGGCTTTTCAGGCTGCGGCGCTGGTGGTCCATGTCGGCGCGCGCACCCGCATTGCGGCATGCCTGCACCAGTGCGAACGCCTGCGCGCGCACGGTTTCGTCCACGCAGGCCACGAACACCGCGCACCGCTCGGGCGCGGGGAATTCCGCCCCGGCTGCCTGCAGCGCCAGCAGGCAGCGCTCGTAGCCGAGCGCGAACCCCAAACCGGGCGTGGGGCGCCCGCCCACTTCCTCGGTAAGCTTGTCGTAGCGCCCGCCGCCGCCGATGGCGTTCTGGGCGCCCAAGCCGTCCACCACCTGCACCTCGAACACCGTGCGCGTATAGTAGTCCAGCCCGCGCACCAGCGTGGGGTCTTCCACGAACGCCACGCCGGCCTGCGCCAACAGGTCCTTCACCGCCTGGTAGTGCGCGCGGCAGTCGTCGCACAAGCAGTCGGTGATCTTCGGGGCGTCCGCCATGATGCGCGCGCAGTCGGGGTTCTTGCAGTCGAAGGCGCGCAGGGGGTTCGTCTCGGCGCGGCCCTGGCACGCGTCGCACAGCACATCGGCGTGCTCCTGCAGGTACGCGCGCACCTTTTCGCGGTAGGCCGGACGGCACGCGTCGCAGCCCATGGAGTTCACCAGCAGGCGCATGGCGTCTTGCGGAATGCCCACCGCCGCGTAGAACTGCATCAGCATGATGATGGCCTCGGCGTCCACCGTGGGTTCTTCCGCCCCCAAGCACTCGATGCCCACTTGGTTGAACTGGCGCTGGCGGCCCTTCTGCGGACGCTCGGCACGGAACATCGGGCCGGCGTACATGAGTTTGACGGGCGCCGCGCCCTGCGGCACCAGGTCGTGCTGCACCACGGCGCGCACCACGCCGGCCGTGCCCTCGGGACGCAGCGACAGGCGGCTTTTCGCGCGCAGCGTGCCGCCGTCCAGCAGCTTCTTCAGGTTCTCGCCCGAAATGGCCGTGAACATCTCCTTCGACACCACGTCGGTGGCCTCGCCGATGCCGCGCACGAACAGCTCCGTCTGCTCGAACAGCGGCGTCTCGATGGGCGCATAGCCGTAGCGGCCGAACACCTCCGCCGCCGTGTTCTTGAACTGCGTCCAGAACGCCGCCTCGTCAGGCAGCATGTCCTTCGTTCCCTCGGGAGCTTGGATAGCCATGCGTCATCCTTCTTTCGTTCAAGCGGCATTGGTTCAGGCGGCATTGCGCCGGCGCGGCGCCGCCTTGCCGGGGCAGCGCGCAACCGACGGCACCGACACCGGCCGCGCCGCACTTCCACGCACCGGGGCGGCGGCGCCTCCCTGCCGGGCGTCCCCGCCGGATGCCCCGCTGCAGGACCCGTGTCCGCGCCTTCGCGTCAAACGGCACCGCGCTATTGTAGCGCAGGAACCTCCAAAGAGCGAAGCACGTTCACCAAGGCATCGTCTGGCCGATAGTGCAGGCGCAGCGCAAGCAGCGAGCGCGCCACCGCGAACATGCCCGCGTCCACGGAAGCGCGGATGGCGGCGTCCACGTGGTCGAGCAGGCCCTCCTGCGGCGCCACCGGAATGCCGGCGGCGCCAAGCACGGCGTCCACTTCGTCGCGCGGAACCAGGCGGGCGCCGCGCTCGCGCAGCAGCTCCTGCAGCTCCACGGTGGATTGCGCGCCGAACACCGGCGAGGTCATGATGGACTTCAGGTAGCAGGCAACGCCGGCGTCCAAACGCCCGGCCTTCCATTCCACGTAGGCCAGCTGGTAATACGCAATGGCGATCTCCTCTGGCTGCAGGGCGCGGCGCAGGCACGCCGTGAGCGCGGCGGCGGCGCTTTCCAAGTCGCCCACCAGCATGTACGCCCGCGCCGTCTGCCGGAACGCCGCCGAGAAGGTGGGCGCCGCCTCCATGCAGCGCACCCCGCAGCGCAGCGCCTCGTCGGCATGGGCGAACGACTCCTCCAGAAGCCTCACCGATTCCAAGTAGCACAGCAGAAGCGTTGCCGGCAGAAGCTCCACCCGCTTGCCGGCGTCTGCCCCCTCGCGCGCGCACGTGACGTTGTACACCACGCGCGCGGCATAGGAGTCGAACATGCGGTGCACCGTTTCCGCGTTGTCGGCGAAGCGCAGGCTGGCCTCGGCCTCCGCAATGACCTCGGCCAACAGCGACGCCGCCTCTGCCGGGTCGCGCTTTGCCGCCGCGCGCGCCCGCGCGAGCGCCGCCGCGAAGGGGTCCTCGCCCAGAAAGCGCGCCACGAGGGCATTCTGGTCGCCGGCGTCCACGCTGCCCTCCGCAAGCGCCGTCATGAGCCGGGTGCAGGCCTCGTACACCAGCGGCTCGTCGGTTTCGTCCTGCATGGCCCGAACGGCCCGTATGGCCTCGGTGGCGCTTTGCGTGCGCACCACCGCCTCGGCGGCCTGCTCGCCCGCGTGGCGCAGCACGGCGTCGTAGCTTATCCGCAGGTCGAAAGGCGTGCGCGCGCCAAGCGCCTCCTGCTCGGCAGCGGAAAGCCGCACCGTGCCCACCTCGGGCAGGCTGCGGCGCGCCGCGGCGGAAGGCAGCTTTTCCACTGCGGCGAACGGCGCCTCGGCCGCGCGGGCGGCATCGGCGCCGAAGACGGCGCCGCACGACGCGAACAACACCGCAGGGTTGGTGGAAACCGCCTGCAGCGAGGCGTCGCCGGCAAGCGCCGCGCGCGGAAACTCCACCTGGTACCAAGGAACGTCCTGTTGGAGAGGGCGTGCCGTCACGACGACGCGCTCTATGGCCCCGGCGCCGTAAAACGCCTCCATGGCAAGCGCCAGCCCCAGACGCTCGGCATAGCGCAACGCCTGCAGCTCGCGTTCGGCGTCGGTCGCCTCCACCCAACGGGCCAGTTCCGCATTCCAACGGCGGCGCGGCATGAGCCCCGCGTCGGGCGCCGTCACGTCGAAAGCCACCACGCCCGCCGCAACGTCGGCGCGCATGTCGGCGGCGAAGCGGAAGGGCAGGCGCAGCTTCTCCATCACCGTGCCCATGTGCTCCCTCAGCTGCCATTCGCCCGCATCCTTCGCCTGCTCGGCGTCCCTCGTGCCAAGGATGTCGCATGCCTGCAGCGCAATCGTCTCCCGCAGGCGGGTGTCCCAGAACGCGCACTTGGCCTCGTCTGCAAGCGCTTCTTCGCCAACGAGCCTTTCTGTGATCAGCAGGAAGCGGTTCAGGGCCGCCTCGAGCGCCCACACGTGGTGCGGGGAAACGGGCGCGGACTCGTCTTCCACGCCAAGGTAGAACGTGTCGGCGTAGCGCGCGGTCTGCACCAGGCGCAATGGCTCGCTGCCGTGTTCCTGCGCAAGCTCCTCCAGCCCCAGCTGCCCGAAGTCGCCCGCCGCATCCGTTGCGGCGTGCCCCGTTGCGGCAAGCACCTCGTCCAAGCCGGCCTCCACCAGCCAGTCCGCCACGCAGCGCGCGAGCGCAGGCGGGCGCATGGCCGCGTCGCGCTCGGCCGAGCGCACCTTGCACACGATGCCGCGCATCGCGGCAAGCGGCGGGCCTTCCAGCAGGCTGCGGAACACGAACTCCAAGCCGCTGTCGGGAACGGCCACGCCGCACAGGGCGGGCCGGTGGACGAAGGCGAAGTAGCAGCGCGCGAGCGCCTGGTCGTAGGTGAGGTTCTGGGCGTGCGCGCCGAAGTCGTACCAGGAGTCGAACAGTTCGTAGCGCCCCTTCGCGCAGCGGTACTGCGCCACCTGCCGGCGCGTGCCGTCCGCATCGCGCACCTGCACGCTCCCTTGGCGCACGCCCGCTTCGGGCTGCTTGGCATCGTCAACCAGCTCCACGTCCGGCTCGCGGGCGGGCGGCGCGGAAAAAGGCGCGTCGGTGGAGAACGCGCGGCCGTAGCGGTCGGCGTAAGCCAACAGGCGGTATTCGGTTTCCGACAGGAATTCCACAAGATAGCGGTCGTTGCGGCGCGGGGCGGGATGCGCGCCGACGACCCAGCCGTATGCCGAGGCGGGCGCGCTGGCGGGACCCGCCGTCTGCGGCGGGGCGGGCTGCGATGCGGCCGGAACTGGGGCCTGCGCCGAGACAGACGCTGGAGCCGCCCCGACACCGCGACTGCCGCCTTGCGCCGTGCCCGCCGCCTCGTCGGACGGCGGGACGTTAGGCAGCGCGGCGGCGGGCGGCACGGCGCAAGGCGGCGCGACGCAAGGCGGCACGGCGTCGGACAGGACGAGTTTCCCCGCGCCCAACAAGCCGCCCGCCCGCTTCAAGCGGTAGATGCCCTTCCGTGCTTCCTGCGCCACACAAGCCCCTTTCGCGTTTCGGAAAGAAGCATAGCACAAGTGCCCCGCCAACCCCGCACCCGCACAGCCCCGCCGCAACCGCGCCACAACTGCGGCGCAGGGCCGCAGGCCGAACAAAAGTGTCTACGCCTTCGGCCAAGCATCTCATGGGCGCATGCAGGCTTTCGTCGCCAGCGGGCACAACCTTCGCCTGATTCGCCTGAATCGCAACTCGCTCGCACCCTGTTATGCATTCTAGCTTCGATATTTTCACCGAAAATGCTGAATGTTTTTACTCGGTGCAATTGACTGATTCAGCGCTGGGAAGTAAAGTAGACAACGTGATGAGGTTGCGCGACGGTACGTCCGGCGCGGCCCGCGAGGACCGCCGCAAGGCGGTTCTCGCGTCTCTGGAGGAAGAATGGACAAGCCGTTCAAAACCTTTGAAGAACAGGTTGCCATCCTCGAATCGAGAGGGATGCGCACCGACGCCCTCACCGTGCAAGTGCTCAAGCGCGAGGGGTACTACTCTGTTATTAACGGGTACAAAGACCCGTTACTCGACAAGAAGGCCTCGACCACAGCCGGTAGCGACGCCTACAAACCCGGTGCGACTTTCACCGAAATCCACCGGCTGTACTCGTTCGACAGAGATCTGCGGCTAGTGATGCTCCGCTATTTTTCCATCGCCGAAGCGACGCTTAAAACCGCATGCGCATACCGGTTCTCGGAAGCCCACGCAGACGAAACGGAGCCGTACCTGAACAAAGACAACTATCGCCATGACGACAGGTACGAACACTGGATAGATGGACTGATCTCCGACTTCAAGACGGCGCTTGGGAGAAACCCCAGAAAAACGCCCAGAAGCAAGGCATATCTAGAACACTACAGAAGCAACCACGACGAGGTGCCGCTGTGGGTTTTGATGAGATACATGACTCTCGGTCAGACATTCAAGTTCTACGATTTCCAAAACGAGTCCATGAGAAACACCATAGCGAGGCACTTTTCTGATCTGTATGCCGAAACCCACGAAAAGCCACTAAGAATAAGCGAACGAAAACTGCGGCTCGCCTATGACCACATAAAGGATTTCAGGAACATATGCGCCCACGACGAGCGGCTTTACTGTGCAAGAGTGTCGCCGTCGAAAAGCGTGAGCATAGCGGATATGGTTTCTGATCTGGGTATCGTCCTCCCAAAGAGCGAAACCCTGCGCATGACGAAGGAAATCGTGACGCTTTTGCTCGGAATCGCCAACGACCTGAGCGTTGTCGATTTTCGAGACATCCTCGACGCAATGGGTATCGAATCCGTCGAAGGGGTGCTTTTCGTGGGAGAGTGACTGAACCCGCCAGCCCCGCGCCCCGCGCGGCCCGTTCGCCAATTTGCACGAGCATGCGAAAAGGCGGGCGCGCCGAATGGCACGCACCGCCTTTTCTGCCACGGCAGCGAAAGCGTTTCCGGCAATCGCCGCCGCAAAGGGGATTTTCCAACCCGCACGCCCTAGTGGTGGCAGGCGTGCTCCGGACCCATGGTGGGAACTTGGCCGGCGGCCACCATCTTGGCCACGTCGCCCACGTTCGGCGTCTGGTTGTCGAAGTACACCGCAATGCCCGCGTCGTGGAAGCCCATCATCGGGCGCATGCCCATGCCGGCCGCCACGATGCCCTGCACGCCGGCGTCGGCCAGAAGCTTCACCGGGCGCAGGCAGCCGCCTTCCTCGTGCGGCGGGTTCGCCAGTTCGGACACCTGCTTGATCTCGCCGTCCTCGATGTCCACGATGGTGAAGCAGTCGCAGTGGCCGAAGTGCCCGCTGCGCTCGCTGTCAAGCCCCGCCTTGCCCATGGTGGGCACGGCCAATTTCAACGTCTCGCTCATGTCTCCCTCTTTCCTTGGGGCTGCGCACCCCAACTCGTCCCACAGGAAACCTTTGCGTTTCCTGATGTTGCCTCTTGCATCGACGGCTGGTGGCGGCCGGCGCCCACCAGTTGCCGCCGTGCCCGCGCGCCAGCGCCACAGGCGCCATGCGCGTCGCGTCCGCCAGCCACAAGCACCCTGCCGCGCCCGCATCCGCACGGCGCCGCGCCGCCGGCTGTCCGCTACGCCCGCCGCCCCGCTCCGGCAAGCCCGCCTTCCAAAAGCCCCACCAGCAACTCGTCGAGGTGCTGGCGTTGCCGCAGGGCGTCCAGCCATTGTTCGGCCAGTTCGATGCCCTGTTCGGTCACCTGGTATTCCCGGCGGCGCGGGCCGGTTTCGTCCTCGCTCCAGCGCGAAACCACCGCCCCTTCCTCCTCCAGGCGCCGCAGCGACCGGTACAGGCCGCCCACATCCACGTCCACCTCGCCATCGGTGCGGTCGAGGATGGTGCGCCGCAGGTCGTAGCCGTAGCCGCCCGCCGAGAGCAGCGCCGCAAGCGCCGCCGGCTCAACGAGCGCGCCGCCACCGCCGCCGCGCCGCCGGCAACAGGGTTGCCGCATGGCGCCGCCGCCTTCGCACTCGCCTCTGGGCATAGGCATCTCCCCTTCCCCGCGCGCCCGCCGCCGCAAAGCGCGCCGCACTTGCATGTTGATAACATATATAAACCCGCTGCATATATGTTGTCAACATCTAAATGCAAGCGAATGCCGGCAATTCCGCCGAAGGGCGACCGACAGCGAGAAGGGCGCACGGGAAGGGGCGCGGTGGCAAAAAGGCGCAGCGCGCCCTCCCCGCACGCGGCGCCCTCCGCTTAGCTGGCGCACGGGAAGAAGCTAAAGGCGGAGGGCGTCGCCAAGCGCGCACCAGCGGGTCACGCAGCTTACATCGGCTATGCCGGCCGCACTGCCGATGCTCCCCGTTCGCACTCCTTTGGCCTGCAGAATCACGCGATTTACGCCAATTCCGCCGGTTGCGCCCCTATGCAGAACATCGCGTACAGCGGCACGCTTTTCAGCGTGCCCTCCCTGCCGAATTGCCGCGCCGAAACGCGGATGGCCAAGGGCGCATGCGACTCCTTGGCATACCTCCGCAGACTGAGCGAACGCACGTTGGTGCCCGACTTCACCTCGATGGGAAGCACGGCCCCCTCGGGAGTCGTCGTCACGAACTCGACTTCGCCCGAGGCATCGCCCGGCGTCCAATAGAACGTCTTGACCCCATTCGCCACCAGCGCCTGCATCGCATAATTCTCCGCAAGCGCCCCGCGGAATGCATCCGAGAGGTTCGCATACAGCTCCGCCGACAGCACGGCATCGGGGGAAAGGCCGAACTTGTAGTACATAAGCCCCGTGTCGGCCATGTACAGCTTGAAGAAGGAACCGCCGTCGCGTGCGACGAGCGGGGCCCGCTTGCCGTTCGTTTGACGGTTGAGACTGACGATTCCCGACGCCTCCAGCCAATCGAGCGGCGCCGCGAAACGCTCGGCGCGTCCTCCGCGAACGACGTCGCCGTACTTGAATTTCCGAGACGACTCGCGCGCAAGCTGCTGCGGCACGCTGTTCCAAACGGCGCTCGCAAGCGCGGCGACGCCCGACGGCATGTCCGACACATACGTATCGTCTATTTCGGCCTGCGCCTGACGAACGCGGTGCATGCCCTGCCCCTCGGCGAACCGGCAGACGGCCTTGGGCATGCCGCCAACCACGAGGTACTGGCGGTAAAGCGACAACGCCTCGTCGTGCAGGGGAAATGGCCGGGGATCGGCATAGTATCGGCGGATGTCCTGCGCAAGCGGCTCCCGGCCGAGCGCCCAAAGGAATTCCTCGAAATCGAGGGGATGCATCGTCACATGGATCACGTCGCTCGGAAACGGGAGCCTGCGCTCCGACACCTCCAAACCCGCCTTGTTGACCGGCTCGTTCCTTTTGAGCGCCACGCCCAGCAGGCTGCCCGTCGCGATGACGCGGTAGGGCGACTTTGCGAAAAACCGCAGCGAATTCAACGCCTTCTCACACAGCTGCACCTCGTCGAACACGAGAATGGACGATTCGGGGAAAATGGGCTTGCCAAGGTAGGCGGAGAGGTCCGACACGATGCGGTCGATGTCGGTTCGCCCCTCGAAGATGCGCTCGATTTGGGCGAGATCGGTTTGGAAATCGAGGTACACGTGCCTTTCCTCGCCAACGACCCCACGCAGGTAGTCCGTCACGAGGTGGGTTTTGCCCACACGGCGCGCGCCCTTGACGAGAAGAGGCTCGTGCGTGCCCGAATCGAGCCACTCCGTCACGTTGCGTTCGAGCTTACGCCGCATCGCCCTTGCGCCTTCCTTCCCGCTTCTCCGTTTTCCCGCATGTACTTCACAGGTATTTTAACTCGAAAAAATGCCAAATTTGGCATTTTTTTGTTGGAAAAAGTGTCAGTAATAGCATTTTTTCGAGTTATACGGAATATAAGGACAATGAACGGCAGAGAGACACAAAGACACGCCTCTCTTGCCTGGCTTTTATGCCGCAAATGGAAGCGAAGTGGACCCTCGCGTATATGTGTAAGCGGGAGCGAACGGGTGCGGACACATCGCGGGCCTAGGCGAAGGCGGCCCCGCGCACGCGCACCTTGGGTGCCCAGGCTCGCCAACAGGCCCGGGCGCCCGCCGCTACTCTCCGGCCAAGTATGCGGCGATGCCGGCAGCGGCGCGTTTGCCGGCGCCCATGGCAAGAATGACCGTGGCGGCGCCGATGACCGCGTCCCCGCCGGCGAACACGCCCGGCTTCGACGTGGCGCAGGTGCGCTCGTCGGCCACGATGAGGTTGCGTGGCGTCACTTCAAGCCCCGGCGTGGTCTGCGCGATGAGCGGGTTCGTCTTCGACCCCACGGCCACCACCAGCATGTCCACGTCGATGACGAACTCGCTGCCCGCAACCGCCACAGGGCGCCGGCGCCCGCTGGCGTCGGGCTCGCCCAGCTCCATGCGCACGCACTCCACGCCGCTCACCCAGCCGTTCTCGTCGCCCAGAATGCGCACCGGGTTCGTGAGCAGCTTGAATTCGATGCCCTCCTGCTCGGCATGGTGGATTTCCTCGGCGCGGGCGGGCATTTCCTCGCGCCCACGGCGGTACACCACCGTGACCTCGGCCCCCAAGCGGCGCGCCGTGCGCGCGGCGTCCATGGCCACGTTGCCGCCGCCCACCACCACGCAGTGCTTGCCGGCGTACACCGGCGTCTCGTACTCGGGGAACAGATACGCCTTCATGAGGTTCACGCGCGTCAGAAGCTCGCTTGCCACCATGACGCCGTTCAGGCCCTCGCCCTCAATACCCAAATACCCCGGCAGGCCGGCGCCCGTGCCCACGAACACGGCGTCGAAGCCGCGCTCCTCCATGAGTTCGTCTATGTCGTACAGCTTGCCCACCAGCGCGTTCGTCTGGAATTCCACGCCGCTTTCACCCAGCTTAGCCACCTCGCGCGCCACCAGGTCCTTCGGCAGGCGGAACTCGGGAATGCCGTAGGTGAGCACGCCGCCCACCTTGTGCAGCGCCTCGAACACGGTCACGCCGCAGCCGCGCTTCGCCAGCTCGCCCGCGCAGGTGAGCGACGCGGGGCCGGAACCCACCACCGCCACGCGCTTGTCGGCAAGGGAGGCCCCGGCAGGCGCGCCGGCGTCGCGGGCGGTGTCAGCGGCGGCGGCACCCGCAGCGCCCCCGCCCGCACCCGCGGCAGCCACATCCGCGCTGTCCGCCTCCGCATCGCCACCGTCGTCCAAACCCAGCTCGGCACGGGAAAGCCGCAGTACCTCGGCCGCCTCTTCGGGGTGCTCGAAGGCCCAGTCCGACACGAAGCGCTCCAGCCGCCCAATGCCCACCGGCTCGCCGCTCTTGCCCCGCGTGCACATGCCTTCGCACTGCGTTTCCTGCGGGCACACGCGCCCGCAGATGGCCGGCAGGGCGTTCGCGCTTTTCACCAAGGCGTAGGCTCGCGCGAAGTCGCCTTCGGCCACCTGCGCCACGAACTTCGGAATGGGCACCCCCACCGGGCAGCCCTGAACGCACGGCGCGTTGGGGCACTGGATGCACCGCCGCGCCTCGGCCACGGCTTCCTCTGCGGAATAGCCCAGCGCCACCTCGTCGAACGTCTTCGCGCGCTCGACGGGGTCCAGCTCCGGCATGGGCGTCTTTTCTTTCTGCCTGTTGACCTCGTATTGCGTGCGCGCCATGCTAGGCCCCCTTCCGCTCGCCAGCGGCCAGCGCCGCGGGCACACCTGCCGCAGCCACGCCGCAATCGCGCCCCTCGCTTGCCACGCGCCCGGCCGCGACCTCGCGGGCAGCGCTTTCGAACGAGCGGTACATGACGCCGCGACGCATGGCGTCGTCGAAGTCAACCAAATGCCCGTCGAAGTCCGGCCCGTCCACGCAGGCGTGCAGGTACGCGTCGCCCACCTTCACGCGGCAGCCGCCGCACATGCCCGTGCCGTCTATCATGAGCGGGTTCATGCTCACGAGCGTCCTGATGCCGTGAGGCTTCGTGGTGGCCGCCACGAACTTCATCATAACCACGGGCCCCACGGCCAACACCAAGTCGTAGTCCGCGCCTTCCTCGATGCGCTGCTGCAAAGGGGCGGTCACCACGCCCTTGTTGCCGTTGGAGCCGTCGTCGGTCATGATGATCTGGCGCGCGGAGCACTGCCTGATCTCGTCTTCAAGGATAATCAGGTCCTTCGTGCGGAAGCCCGTGATCACGTCCACCTCGCAGCCGTGTTCGTGCAGCCACTTGGCCTGCGGATATGCAATGGCCGTACCCAATCCGCCGCCGACCACGCACGCGCGCCGCGCGCCCTCAAGCTCGGTGGGGTTGCCCAGCGGGCCGGCGAAGTCCAGAAGCGCATCGCCCGCCTTCATCCGCGCAAGGCGCATGGTGGTGGCGCCCACTGCCTGGAAGACGATGGTGACCGTGCCCGCCTCCGGGTCGCAGTCGTTCATGGTGAGCGGAATGCGCTCGCCCGTCTCGTCGATGCGCAGCATGATGAACTGGCCGGGCTTTATCTTCCGCGCGATCTCGGGCGCCCGCACACGCATGCGGGTCACCTCGGCGTTCAACGCCTCAACGTGTTCGATGGGATACATGCCTCGTCCTTTTCGTCGTCTTGAAAACCGCGCCTTGCCGCTAGGGCGGCGCGGCATGGCCGCACCTCGCCGTTCGAGCGGCGCGTCACGGCTGCGCCTCGCCGCTGGGGCAGCGCAACCGCAGCCGAAACCCGCCGCTCGGCCCTTGCCGCTCGGGTTCGGCCGCTTGAGCCTTGCCGCCCGCGCCGCCCGATGCGAAACGGCTGGAGGCGCACCGAACGCGGAACCGTCGGAAGCCACGCGGGCAGGGCGCAGTCGGTCGCAAAAGTAAGGCGCCAGTATAGCAAAGCGGCCCCACCCCGTTTGTTTCGGGCGCGTTTCCGAACGGTCAGCGGGACGAAAAGGGAGAAGAAGCGGCGCGCCCTATAATCGGGAAGGAGTGCGGGCGCACCACCGAAAGGAACCCCATGGCCACGAAGTACGAACTGACGACGCGCATGCGGCGCGTGCCCATTGCGCAGCCAACCGAGCCGGACGTTCCGGTTGCGGAGGCGCTCACCGCCCAGGAGTTCACCGACCTTGCGCTGGGCACCGAAGAAACGCGGAGCGCGCTCGAGGCCCTGTCCACGGTCGAGAGCACGTACATCGACGTCTTCCCCCGCTGCATCATCGGGTCGTTTGCCATACCGAGCAGGCGCGACCCTTTGGATGACCCCACTTGCTTCGCCTTCTACTTCGACAAGCTGCACCTCGTATTCATCGACGGGGGAACTATTTGCGAGCGGCTGTTGGGCGTGGTGGCCGCCTCCGGCGTGATGAAGCAGATGACCACGGCGCACTGCCTGTTCGAATTCATGAAACAATTGACCAAGGACGACCTGGAGTATCTGGCCGACCTCGAAGACCGCATGGAAGACGAAGAGGAGGCCATGCTGGACCGCTGCGAGGAAGTCAGCAACCGCCGCATGCTCTCGTTTCGCCGCATGCTGCTGCGCATCGACACGTACTACCAGCAGCTTGCCGACATGGCATCGGTGCTCGCCGAAAACGAAAGCAAGCTGCTCACCCACGAGGAGAGCCGGCTGTTCTCGCTGCTGGCGCATCAGGCGGAACGCCTGCTCAAGCGCTCGCAAACGCTCAAGGAATACAGCCTGCAGTTGCGCGAGCTGTACCAAACGAGCATCGACATCCGGCAGAACGACACCATTCAGTGGTTCACCGTCATCACCACGCTGTTCGCCCCACTCACGCTTCTGACCAGCTGGTTCGGCATGAATTTCGCGAACATGCCGGGGCTTGACTGGGCGGGTTCTTACTACGTGGTCATTGGCGTGGCCCTGGCCATCGCGGCCGGCATGCTGGCCTTCTTCCGGAAGAAGGGCTGGCTTTAGAGCGCGGAGGCCGGCGGTCGCCGCAGGAGCGCGGGGACGCCGACCGCCCACGCGGGGCGAATCCAGCGCGACAGTTCGCCCCCTTGCCCGTGTTTGCGCCCGCTTTTCCGCATTCTCGCCCTTTTTCCGCTCGCCATTGCCCCGCATCGCCTTATAATACGTTGGCTAGTCAATCATGGCAGAGGCGCGGCATTCAAGAGTAGCCCCCATCGAGCGTCGGGAAGCGCGGGGGCGAAAGGGGAGGCCGCCGAAGATGCACGCAGGTTCCCGCCTTCGCGCAATCTGGGGTTCAGGAGAACATCCTGGGCACTGCCGCTAGGCGGAGAGCTGTCATGGTCTGAGCGGGGATCGCCATCTTTTCCTGCTGAGCCCATGGCGCAACGGCTCGGGTTCACGGAGGAGGAAAGATGGAGTTCGTCAACACCTTCTGGGCGCTCGTCCCTGCGCTTGTCGCAATCGTGCTTGCGCTCATCACGAAGGAAACCTACAGCTCGCTTTTCATCGGCATTCTGGTAGGTGCGCTGCTCTTGACCGGGTTCGACCCGGTGGGCACCGTGGATGCCATCATCAGCGGGACGTTCGTTCCCGCCGGCGGCACCGAGGAGGACGCCTTCGCCACCGGCCTGGTGCCTGCGGTTGCCGACAATGCCGGCATCTTCATCTTCCTGGTGATACTCGGCATCTTCGTCGCGCTGGTGAACACCACGGGCGCGTCGGCCGCTTTCGGCCGCTGGGCGGCGAAGCACGCAAAAAGCCGCATTGGCGCGCAACTGGCAACGTTCGTGCTCGGCGTGCTCATCTTCGTGGACGACTACTTCAACTGCCTGACGGTAGGCTCGGTCATGCGCCCCGTGACCGACGAGCAGAAAGTCTCCCGCGCGAAGCTCTCCTACCTCATCGACGCCACGGCCGCACCTGTGTGCATGATCGCGCCCGTGTCCTCGTGGGCGGCAGCCGTTTCCGGCGTGGCCGCCGACCTCGACGTCGATGGCATCCAGCTGTTCGTGAGCGCCATTCCGTTCAACTTCTACTCGCTTCTCACGCTCGTGTTCGTCGTCGTCATCGTCGTGATGGGCTTCGACTACGGCCCCATGGCGAAGGCCGAACTCGAGGCCATCCGCAACGGCGAGCTGGGGTCGCTCGGCAACGACGAGCCGGTGGAGAACACGCGCGCCAACCTGTTCGACATGCTCATCCCCATCGTCATCCTCATCGCGTTCTGCATCGGCGGCATGATGTACGTGGGCGGCTTCTGGGATCCCGAAGCAGAAGGCTACATGAACCTCGTGCTGGCGTTCGGCAACACCGACGCGTTCGTGGCGCTTCCGTGGGGTTCGCTCATCGCGCTGGTCATTTCGCTCGTGTACCTGCTGCTCCGCCGCGTCGTGAAGTTCCACGACGCCATGCAGTGCACCGTTTCGGGCTTCAATTCCATGGTGCCCGCCATCCTCATCCTCACGTTCGCCCTCACGCTCAAGGGCATGACGAGCGCCCTGGGCGCCGACGTGTTCGTGGCGGGATGCATGGAGGGCGCGTCTGCCGGCCTGTACAGCATGCTGCCGGCCATCATCTTCCTGGTGGGTTGGGGCCTCGCGTTCGCCACGGGCACCAGCTGGGGCACGTTCGGCATCCTCATCCCCATCGTGCTGCCCATTTTCGCGCATGACCCGGAACTGCTCACCATTGGCATTTCCGCCTGCCTGGCGGGCGCCGTGGCGGGCGACCACTGCTCGCCCATTTCCGACACCACCATCATGGCGTCGGCGGGCGCGAACTGCAACCACGTGCAGCACGTGTCCACGCAGCTGCCCTACGTCATCACCGTGGGAGCCATCTCGTTCGTGTGCTTCGTCGTTGCCGGATTCGTGCGCAACGCACCCATTTGCCTGCTCATTGGCCTCGTGCTCGTGATAGCCACGCTCTTCGTGCTCAAGAAGACCGTGGGGAAGGACGCCCGCGGCAAGGACGTCCCGACGGCGTAACGAGGGAGGCAGCAGCCGACCGCAGGCGACAGGTCGCCGGCGGTCGGCAACGGCAGGCCACCCACCACCGGCGACTTGCCGGCAAACGACACGAGCCTGCCGACAGGCTCCCAAGCGGCCCGCCGGCACGACCGCCCGGACAACGACCGCCCGGACACCCACCCGTTTGCCGGCAAACGGCCTGCCGCCTGCCGAGGCCGGCAACAACGCGGCCGGCAGACCGCTTGCCATCTGCCGGGGCCGCCAACAGGCCCGTCGCCCAACTGCCCAATCGCAAGAACGCCCTCCGCGCATCCGCTGCGCAGAGGGCGTTTGTTGTGAGCAGGAGTTGCTGGCGGCCTGACACAGGCCCCGCCGCCAGCAGCGCGCGTCAGGCTCGGCCGCCAGCGGTTTGCTTTTGTTGTGCAGGCACGGCAAAACGGGTATCATGAACTGGCCTCGAACGGGGGCGTGGCGGAATTGGCAAACGCAGCGGACTTAAAATCCGCCTCCTTCGGGATTAAGGGTTCGAGTCCCTTCGCCCCTACCAAACGAGAGTCACGCGAACCTCCGCCCGGGTCGCTCCCCAGGCGGAGGTTCGTTTCGTTGCCCCTCCTACCACTCCTGCCCCGCATTCGCCAACGCTACTTCCAGCCCCTACTGCTTCGCAGCCCCCACTGGAACTTCCATTCCTCCTTCTTCCTCATGCCTCGAATCCGGCATCGGCCGCCGCATTGGCTCCCGCCACATAACCGGAAGTGGCGCACCATCCCTGCTGCGATCCAGAACACACATCGACGTCGTAATCGAACCCGTAAATGCCATTGGCATCGCCGCCCACGGCATACAAACCCGGAATAGCCGAGCCGTTGGTGTCGATGGCCTGCATCCGGTCGTTCACGCGCAAGCCGCCCACCGTGGTGAAAAGCGTCGGCGTTATCTTCGCCCCGTAGAAAGGCGGCGTCTTGAGCGGCACCAGCATGCTCGCCGGTTTCCCGAACTGGGAATCCACGCCCGCTTCGCAATACCCGTTGTATTCCTCAACCGTGGCGCTCACGACATCCGGATCGAGTCCGAGTTGCTCGGCCACTTCCGCAATGGTGTCGCCTTGCACAAGCGCCTGCGTCTCCAACAAGCCCTCGCGGCATGCGTAGGGCTGACCGGCGAACGCCCCCAGATTGGGCATGGGCATCCACGGACCGTTCTGCTCTATGTAGTCGATGAAGCCGTCGTCGATGAGCACGTAGTTCTCTGTTTGCGAAGTGAGGGCATTGCCACACGCAGTGAAGTCGGAGGTTGCCGCTTCGTTGAAGTAACGCTTGCCCGTTTCGTTCACGCGCAACGTGGGCTGCATGGTCAAAATGTAGTTGGGGACGTCCGAGAACGCGCCCGTTCCGTCCAACATGCCCGTGTGGTACATGATGGCACCGGGGCAATGCGTGTCCGCACCGGCTTCGGACACGGCAAGCCGTATGCCGTCGCCGTCGCGGCCATCAAGGCCCCACACGTGCACCTTGTCGTAAGGCCGGCCAGTGAACTGCTCGAACATTTCCGCATTGTTGGCGAATCCGCCCGTTGCCAACACGACGGCCTTGGCGTTAATTTGCACCTCTCCGCCTTCGGCTTCGGCATACACGCCAACGACTGCGCCATTTTCGACCACAAGCCCCGTCATGGGCGTCTCCAGGCGAAACTCCACGCCGAGATCTTCTGCAGCAGGCTGAAGAAGATCGAGCACGTCGGACACGTGCGTCGGCCCTTCTTCTCCTGCAGGCAAGTGCCAAACGGGATAGCTTTCCCCCAAAGACGCCACGGAAGCCCATGCGACGCCGTGCCCCTGTATCCAGTCAACCACTTCGCCCGACGTTTCGACGAATTTCTTCACCACCGGCGCATTGCATTTGTAGTGGTGGAACTTCATGGTGTCGTCGATAATGGCCGCAGAGTCAAGCACAATGCCCTGCTCGGCCTGAAAGGCCGTGTTCACGCCGCAGAATCCTTCGGCGAAAGCCGACGTCCCGCCAAGGCCGGAACGCTTCTCGATGCAAAGCACTTTCGCACCGGCTTCGGCGGCATGCAGGGCCGCGCACGTTCCGGCCGTGCCGCTGCCCACTACCACCACGTCCACGTCTTCGGTGGAAACGGGGTTGTGCCCGGAAACCTGAGTGGTCCCTCCCGCATTCGCATCCCCTTGCTGGGATTGGCCGCTGCAGCCCGCAAGCCCCGCCGCCGCAAGGCCCGCGCCCATCAAAGCAGCGCCGCCCAAGAAGCTCCTGCGTGTAAGTTCCATGATTCCCTCCTGTTCTTGTTGCCACAATTTCGGTACACTGTACCATTTGGTACAGTGTACCGTATGATAAAAGCCGAATCACATCTTGTCAAGGAAACTTCTTCGCTACAATTCAACCGAAAAGGTTTTCAATGCGACGCCGAGGAAGAACCATGGCGAACCGAAACGGCCAACCATCGAACGCGGAAATTGCGGCACAAGCCCTGCGCTACATCGACGAACAAGGGCTTGACGGCTTCTCCATGCGCAAGTTCGCCGAATACGTGGGCATACCCGTAATGACCATCTCTAACCGATTCGGGTCGAAAGAAGCGCTGTTGAAAGAGGCTCTTTCCTGCATGCTGGCGGAAACGTCCATCGACAAGGTGAGCGGAGAATCGTGGAGCGACGACCTTCGCCGCGTGGCGCGCATGCACCGCCGCATGGCGCTTGCCCATCCGGGCGCATTTCCCCTGTTCCTGAGCGTGCCTGCCTATGAGGAGCCCATGCTTGCCTACACGTCTCGCGTGTTCGCCACGCACGAAGGCCAAGGGCTTCCCGAGGACATGCCCGCCGTGTTCCTCAGCGTCATGCATTCGTTCCTCTCGGGATTCCAGTTGGCCGAGTCATTCGAAAACCAGCCATCGGAAGAAGACCGCGCGAAGCTTGCCGATCCCGCAAGCCCAACAAGCCGCGTCTTTCCCCTTTTCAACGAGCAATCTTTCGAGAGGAACCTCGACATCATCATCGCCGGCTTGGCCGCCCAATACCACCTGCCCCTGCAATAGGGCTTTCTCTGGCAGCTTCGCCACAAACCCACCCTGCAGGTTGCGCCGCCGTCTTGGATTGCTGCCACTAGAACACGATGTTCGTGCACGAAACCGCTCCGTTGACGTGCCGGCGCATGCTCGCGGGAGCGTTTCCCCAGTTCGCGAATTTTGCCACTGGCACGAGATTGCGGTTTTCGTGCATGGAAGTGATGGAAATCGCAATCCGGTGCCACATTCGCAGGATCGTTTTCGAGGACACGGGAACTGCCCGCCCCGCCTGCCGCGCGCAGGCGCTCGGTCGCCTGCCAATCACGCAAGCTTTTCGCCCCCTTCGCACACTCGGCGCGCACGGCAGGCGCAGCCACAGCACCAGCCCATGCACAATCCCGCCCGACCGCACGCCGCACCCGCGCAGGCCGAACGTGTTCGGCCCGTCAGCGGGCGGCTTCGAGGATGATGCCGTGGAGGATGTCGGACTCGCTCACCGTGAACGCGGACACGCCCGCCATGTCCATGACCTCCTGCAAGATGACGAGGCCCGCCACGATGACCGGCGCGCGCCCCGGATCGAGGCCCGCCACGCGCTGCCGCTCGGCAAGCGTGCAGCCCCGCAGGCGGTCGCACACGGCGTCGAGCACCTCGCGCGACACCGCCGTCTTGTGCACGCGCGCCGCGTCGTACACCTCCATGCCCTCGTGGACGCTCACCACACTGGTGGCCGTGCCGGCAACCGCCACCATGCGGCTGGGCGCGAAGCCGGACGCCGCCGCTTCGTCGAAGAACGACCGCATGCCCGAGCGCACCCACGCGCGGGCGCGTGCCACTTCGCAGTCGCTTGGCGGGTCGGCGGAGAAGAACTTCTCGGTCACGCGGCGGCACCCGATGTCGAACGAGCGCGACGAGCGCGGGGCGCTTCCCGCGCGCCCCAGGACCACCTCGGTCGAACCGCCGCCAACGTCCACCACCATCAGGTCTTCCCCGGCGAAGTCGCCCGACACGCCGCCAAAGGAAAGCGCCGCCTCGCGCTGCCCGGGCACAACCTCGAGCGCAACGCCCTGCGCGGCAAGCAGCTGCGCGAACTCGCCGGCGTTGCGGGCATCGCGCGCCGCCGACGTGGCGATGGCATGCATTTCCACGTTGGGATGCTCGGAGGTGCGAAAGCGCTGGAGAACCCGCTGGAAACCGGCCACGGCCTGCGCGACCCGCTCCATGGCGCGCGCGTCCAGAACCCCCGTTGCGTCCACGCCCTCGCCCAGATTGGTGATGGCGTACTCGCGGTCCAGCTCGTGCAGGCCCGACGCGTCCACGTCGGCCACCAGCATGCGGCACGTGACCGTCCCTATGTCGATGGCGGCGTAGCGTCCGGCGCGCATGCCCGTCACTCCACGCCGAACAGGGGGTCGAGCCACTGCGAGTACCACGTGTCCGGCGCCTCAATGCTGCCCGGAACTATGTTGGCGGAAAAGGCCGCGTCGTCTTCGGAAACGTCGATGCCGTACACCGTGACGGCGTGCTCGCCCGTCTTCACCCAGCCCAGTTCCTCGCGCGCGCGGTCTTCCACGCCCTCTTGCGTGGACAGGGCGTCCACCTCCGCCTGAATGGCGGCGTTGCGGTTTTCGATGGCCTCGTATTCCGCCTGCAGGCGGTCGCACTCGCGCATGGTCACGTAGCACTGCTTCGCGGTGGGATACAGGAACACGCAGGTCAGCACCAAGCATGCCACACATGCGAGGCTCACCGCCATTCTGGGCGACAGCGCGGCGAGCGCATGGCCCGCCGAAAAGCGCCGCTGCGAGGCGCCGGCGTCGCCCCCCGCGTTCTGCATGCGTGCGGCGCGCTTGTGACTGGCGCCCATTTCGCCCTTGTACAGCGCCGCGCGCGGCCCCGAGGAAGCCGCCGAAGTCTGGTCGCCGTACTGGCGCGCAAACGTGCGGTCAACCTTGCTTTTCGCGCGCTCGCGCTTGAACTTCTCCCACTTCGACGGCCGCTTGGCCGGAGGCTCGGATGCCGTGCGGGATGCGGAAGAAGCGGCACCGTGGCGGGTGCCGCCGGCGTGTGCGGCACCACTGCGCGCACCGGCGCGTGCAGTGCCCTTGCCTTGGGCGGCAGTGCCGCGCGCGGTGCCCCCACGGGAGTGCGAAACCGCAGATGCGGGCGCGGCCGCAGACGCGCCTGCCGCGGAAGCCTTCCCGCGAGCGCCGCGGCTGGCTGCGGATGCCCCGCCACCTGTCGCGGACGCCTTCCCGTAGGCGGAGCGTCCCTGTTCGGCGGACTTGGCTTGGCCGCCCTTGGAGCGGCGAGTAGGTGCATTGGCAGACGAAGACGCCCTCTGCCGCCCTCCGGACGCAGAGACAGATGGACGGGCGCCACGCGAGGTGCGCTTCGCCTCGTCAAACGAAAGTATCTTCGCCTGTTTCGCCAATGGAATGCGCTCCTTTTGCATTGTGCTTCGTTGATGGTGTGTTTAATGCATGAAGCACGGTCAGCATACCACAAGCGCCCGCGCCTTGCCAACGGCAAAGCGCGGGCGGCGGGGCGGCGTTTACGCCTTGTTGAACGTTTCGTTGAAGCTGGTCGGATGGGGAGCGGGCCAACCGCGGCGGGCGGCTACAGGTCGAGCTTCTTGATATAGGAAATCCACTTTTCGAACGACGCATCGCTGATGGCATGCTCCATCAGGCAGGCTTCCTTTTCGGCCTGGTCTTCCGGAATGCCCAGCGCCTTGGTCAGGAACGTGAAAAGCAGCTCGTGGCGGCCCAGAACCGACTTTCCGTAGGCGTAGCCCTCGGGCGTGAGGGTGATGTCCCCGTAATAGGGCTGGTCTGCCAGGCCCTTTTCCTTGAGCGCCGTCATGGCCTTGTTAACCGACGCCTTGGACACCCCCAGTTTGGTGGCGACGTCAACCGAGCGAACCGGCACCTCCGTCGTGCCGCCCAGCATGACGATGGCTTCGAGGTAGTCCTCGTGCGACATGGACATCTTTTCCACGCAAGCCTCCTTCGGCGGGCTTCTTCCGACTCCGCAGCCATAGTACCACATTCGCCCCGCGCACGGTGCCAATACGACGAGGGCGCAGGGCAGTTGCCCGCCGCCCTGCGCCGCCCGATTGCAACATTGCCTTCGCCTAGACCAAGGCAGCAAGCACCCCGAAGATGCCGCCTTTACCCCACTTTGGCCGGGAGCCCAGCAAAACCCCGGAAAGCTTCCGAGCCCAACTAGGCGACCGGCAAAACCCCAAGGGCCAACTAAGTGAGACCCGATACGTGGAAGTCCTTCACTGCGGCACCAACGACCGTCCCCTCTGCAACTGTCTTGATTTTGTTGCCATAGGCGTTTTCCACCGTCACCTCGACCTTCAAGAACACCGAGCCATCGGGGTTGACTTCTTCGCTTATCAAGCCAATCCACCAATGGCATTTGAATCCATAGGGAAAGTAATAGTTGCCCGTAGCTTCAAAAACGTCTTTGGCGTTTTCTATTAACACAGCTTCTCTGCGTCTTTCCTCGCTCTCTTTCTCGGCTTCCTCGCGTTCTTCCTGAAGTCTGGCTTCTTCGGCGGCCATGTCGGCATCGTACTGCCAGTATTCGATATCAACGTCATGGCTTGGATAGAATGCGTCATCCACACTGAATCCAAACCCGCAAATTCTCATATTCGTTACTTGGCCATCTTTGCCTTGATCGGCCGTTTTTTCGGCTTCCACGTGGATGTTCGAGAACCCCGCCGCCGTGAAAGCGTCGATTACTTCCTGATAGTTCTTGCCATGCGCATCGCTCTCGTTCATTGGAGGGTGGATGTTGGCAAGAATGTGGTATTTGATGATCACGTTTGCATCGGAATAGAAGTTGTCGGTCTTTGCGTACTGGTCGCTGCCGTTTATCGCTATGGAATGCACCTGATCGACCTTGTCGGTTTGGTCAGGTGGCAGGTCGCCCACTTCTTCTACGCTGACGTTTTCGAAGCCCGCATCGACGAACTGCTGTCTCACGTCTTGCTGACGCCATCCTTCGGCATCTGCCGACGCAAACGGCGCACGCACAATGGGAATCTGGGTCACGTCGATATTGCTTTCGTGCGTTTTGACCGCAAAACGCAGATTCGAACTCTCAGTGACTTCGAAATCAATGGAGCCGTCAACGGACGCGTTCCCTTTTTCCGACACCGTCAATATGTGCTTGCCTTCGGCGAGATCGGCATCGAAATCCCTCGTGGTGCCATGGTCCATCGTTCCTAGCTTGTTCCCGTCAACAGATACGTCGAGATCGTAGATGGCAAATACGAGATTGCTCTCGCACTCGATCTGAATGTTGACGTCGCACCCCTTTTCAACACCGACACCGTTTCTACCTTCAACGATCTTCAAGTCAGCAGAAGAATCACTGGATGCAGCACCGCCTGCACAGGTTGATAGCACAACCACCAAAACCACCAGCACGACAACTATGACACCCGCAGCGAGTATCACTTTTCGAGGCAAACGCCCCAATTTCGACTGCAAATCGCTTGCCGCTCTTTCGGAAGCCGGCGAAGCCCCCTCCGGCATTTGCCCTACCTTGCAAGCAGTGCCCGTAGCTGCGTCGCCTTTGCCAACACCATCATTGCGCGGCATTTCCTTTCCGGCAACGACCGGATTGCTAACTGGCGGCAGAAGGTCTTTTGACCCGCCAGTTGCCTCTCCTTCTCCAGAGCCATCTTCCAGATTGCCGCCCTCGGCACCGTCTTCCCCATCCGAAAGGCCAATCCCTGACGATTCGTCAACTCGCCGTGTCGATTCTGCCAAATCATCGGCAGCTTCATCCTGTTTTATGGCACTACCGCACTCAACACAGAATTTCGCGTCCGCCGGAAGTTCCCGGCCGCATTCTTTGCAATACATCTCGTCTTCTCCAATGCTACACTCGCAATTTGGCATCATGCCTCAGGCGTCGAGCGTCGATGATTCGACCACGACGCAAAACCCAAACAACCCATCACCCACAAACCGGCGCTAGGTCAAACCTCGATTTCGATAGTCCGTTGCCACCGCCGCAGCAACTACAATCGCAGGTTCGCCCAAGCAACACCCACAAAGTGCCTGACAAACAATTTGGATTGGTTTAACAGCCAGACATGTCCGGCGATGGGTCAGACGCAATTCGACCGCGCTTGGCAATACCATTGACGTTCAAGAACGACCGACAAGTCGCAGAAATATCATGCCGGCTGTAATAATTACACAGGCAGAAAAGACTGGAGAATCCGGTGAACTTTCGATTCGGCTTCATGATTGCCCCTATCGTCAGGCCAGCAGAACCGACTACAACGGAGGCACAATGCGGTAACTACAGAAGGAGAGCATCCGCCACAGTCACCACAACAGCAAGACCATTCATATATGAAAGCGCCTTGAAAGGCAGATGCCCTCCTTGTCGCGCTTTCTAATATGTAAATGGTCAAGCCTCTCGAAAGACGCTTGCTGCTGTGGTAACTGCCATTCTACCCCATAAGAGCGTTCAAGCGAATGCGAATTTGAGATGGCATAAAGTCGGTGGGCGCTCACCCTCCCCCATCCAGCAAAGGCATGCTCGCACGAAGATAACCAGATGCCTCATGTCGGATGCGTCCCGCATCGCACGGATGCGGGGAGTTGACATCATCATGCATGTCGAAATTCTTTTTCCTCAATTCCAGTCAAGCCGAAAAACGGAGAGATTTTCGCCCGCCTTCTCGGCTACCCCAACGAGCGCCCTCGCAATCGAATTCTCCGTTATGCTGTGCTGTATCGACTACTCTCCAAACTATACGAATATACTCTCCAAATAGCTCTCCAATTCATAGAGCAATTTGGAGAGCAGGGAAAACTTGTAGAGCAGTTGCACGATTCACTCTAGGCGACAATGCCGTGCGATGACACACTGCGACCAGCATGAATGAAGTACAGCCTGCCCGCACAGGGAGAAAGCCCGGGACCCATGCGGCAACCGCCCATACAACAGCCCCAATAAACAGCGTTTTTTCTTCTCGCCACTTTAACGGGCGCCCTCGAAATCGGAAAGCTTCGCCACGCCCAAGAAATGCCGCGCCGTGCAAACTTGGATTGCAAGGTCAATCTAGCGGAATGCCTTCGGCACAGAACGTGGCCGCGCAGCGTGCGTCACCCGCTTGCAGCATCAGAGCGCAAAGCCGCTTTTTTGGCGCAAAACAGCCGCTTGTACACCGTTTCGTGCACGAGTGGCTCATACTGGAACCAGCATAATACCGAGAGTTTCCGTTCGGGCCAAACTCCATCGGCGAAGCCAAACTCCTTCCGGCAAAGCCGAGGCTTTCCGACAGGACTGGACTCCCTCGGCCATCGGACGGGCCGTGCGCGAAAACGAAGCCGCAGCCCCTCCCCCGTTGCAAGGAGCCGTCATGGGCAGCAAGAAAAGATCGGCATGGGCGAAACAGGCCAGCGAGTTCAAGGCGAGCCTTGGCGGCATGGACGACGTCTTCGCCCGCGAGGGCGAGCGCATGGCGCGCCAAGGGCAGCAGCACGAGGCCGCCCTGCGCAAGAAGTCATGCGAGTCGAAGAACCGCTACGCCACGCAGGCGGATGCCGAAGAGGCCATTTACCTGTGCGCCGAACATGGAACGCGCGGGCTGCGCTGCTACCGCTGCCCCTACTGCGAAGGCTGGCACCTGACGTCGAAACCCGAATGAGGGCGGCGGCGCGCCGGGGCGCGGAGCGGACGAACGCGGGTGCCGTTCGGCGGCACACGGCGAACAGGCGCGGGAATGCAGGCTGCAGGGGCAGACCGCGCGCGCCAACAAATGCAAGCCGCATGGGTGCACCGGCGGTGCAGGGCGCAACGGGCACGACCCCTGAACGCAACGCAAGGCTCCGCGCGTGTTGCGTGGAGCCTTGGCGAAGAGGAGACTTGGAGAGGAGGCCGGCGCAAGCAGAGGGGGAATGAGCTTGCGCCGGCTAGGGGTGTGATGGACGACCAGACGAGGGAGTCTCCACCACCGAGTCAGCAAGAAGAGGAGGTTGCCAGGACCCGTTTCCGCTTCGCCGCCCTGCGCTTGCCTGCACGATCCCGTGCCACCTTGCGCTTTCTGCGGTTCCGCTTTCCCGTGTCCCGCTGACATTTGTTATCTTAGGTTAACTCTCTCCTGCCGTCAACACCTTTCCGTATAAGTTTACCAAGGTTTACAATTCCTCCACAATTCCCGCCGCCGTGATCCCCGCATTCGGGCGGTTGACGTACTGGCCCTCGGGGGCGTCCTCGCTTCCGGGCGCCGCAGGCTCTTGCGGCTCAACCGTCAGCTCTATGGCCACCACGTTGCGCGTGAAGTACTTCGCGGCCGCTGCGTCTACCCACAGCTGGTTCGTGCCGCCAACGGACGACGCCAGGCCCTCGCCGTTGATTGCGCTCGCCAACAGGGACTTGCGTGCCATCACGTATTCGAACGGCAGCGACATGCGGTAACCGTCCTCGGACACCAACGTGACCGTGTTAACGCCTTCTTGCGGCTGCGCCTGCTCTATGATGTACGCCAGCGGAACGCCCGTCACTTCCGCGTTGATGATGGCCGCGCCGCCTGCGGGATTCCCCGCACACGCGCACCCCATGACGGTGGTCTGCTCGTCTTGCGCAGCCAGCTCCCCCAACGTGGCCTCGTAGGCGTTGTCCACGTCGCCCGACACGGAAATGGTCCAGTCTTCCGGCGCCGCCACGGTCATTTCGCGCGAGGCCTGGCAAAGGGCGTTCGTCGCCTTTTGGAACACCTGCGCAATGCGCGAATTGGGCGTGATGACCGTTTGGCTGTAGGAGAATTCCCCCTGCACGCTCGGTACTGCAACCATATTCGCGTCCACCGTCTGCGCCGACGCCTCCACGCTCGTCCACACCACGTCGGGCGCACTGGCAGACGCCTGTTCAGGCGGCAGAGCCAAGGCAATGCCCGGCGCAAGCAAGGTGACGCCCGTCGCCGTCGTGATAACTTGAGTCACCCTTCGTTTCATGGCTTTTCCTCCCCTACTTCACATTGAAGAACAGCTGCGACGGATCGGTGCTCACGCTGCCGTCGGCAGCAATCGCGCGCACCTTGAGCAGGTACGACCCGGGATTTTCAGGAGTGAACGAGAACTTCCAGTTCACCCACCGCAAGGGGTCGGTCTCGCCCACTTCGTAGCGCGTCCATGTTTTGCCCTTGTCCAGCGAGATTTCAACCGCCGTGATGGGAACCTCGTAGGCATCGGCGAAGCCCTCGAACTCAATGGCCTGGCCGGCCGGGAAGAACGTGCCGTTCGTGTAGTTGAAAATGGACGTGTTCGGCTTGTTGAACATCTCGCCGGTCTTGGGGTTGGTGAAGCCCTTGTAGTACTTGGGCTCCGTGGGGTCGGCCGTGAAATCGAGTTCGACGACGCGCTTGGTGTAGTGACACCCGCCCAGCGTGGGCGTCCACAACTGCACGGGATAGCCCTGGAGCATCCCCAGCTTCTCGCCGTTTATCTCCGTTACCAGCAGGATGTCGTCTTGGTACTGCTGCACGTATTCCATGGGGACCGGATACACGTCCCAGCCGTCGTCGGCAATGGAGTGCAAGGCATTGGCGGAAGAATCCACACCCGCCTTCTCCATGATAGCCGACAGGGGGATGCCCTTGACGTTCACGTTGGCAATGTAGGCGCCTCCCGGAGGATTGGTCTGGCAGTCCATCTTGTACACGCGCTCGACCATCTGGTCCTCGAAGTCGGAAAGCTTGAACGTGAAGGGGTTCTGCATCAAGCCGCCAACCGATATCTCCCAATTCGCATAGGCTTCCTCGGACGTGTCGTTGTCGGGCGTCACGCCCTGATGGTCGGCGTTTTCCCAGTAGTAGAACACCTGATCGGTGGGAGTGATGGAGTCCTGGGTGAAGCTGAACTCGCCCACAGGTTCGGAAACCGACGTGATGCCCATGTAGGCGGTGTCGTACTTCACCAAATCCCACATTTCATAGGCGCCCGTGCTCGGGTTGATGTAGTGGCACGAATCGCAGTTGCCGCCGGCTTCCACGAATTCCTCGCTGTTCATATGGAGGGCGTGCATGCTGTCCTGCATGAACAGCGCCTTGGAGTGGCACATGTAGCAGAACTTGATGGTCGGGTCGATGCCATAGGGATTCCACAGCTCGGGATGCGACATGGGAAGCAGCTGCGTCGCGTCCAAGATGGACGTGTGGCACTTCGCAGCAGTGCATCCGCGGTTCTCCCCGTCCAGAATGGCCGTGTTCCACAGGTAGGGGTCGTTGGGGATGAGCTGAACCTCGGTGCCGTCTTTCGTCGTGGTCACCTTGGGGGCATAGAATTCCTGGGCGGCCACCACCTTCTCCTTCCCCTGCAACAGCTTGATGGCATCGGCTTGGGCCTCCAAGTCGTCCTGTTCGGAAGCTTTCGCCTCCTGGTCTTGCGCAGCGCCGTCCCCCGCACTCTCCGCTCCGCCCGACTGCGACGCGCAGGCCCACAGCCCGCAGGACGCAATACATGCGGCGAGCACAACTGCTGCTAGTCGTTTTTTCATGGACAATCCTCTCCTTTCTGGTGTAACCTTGGCGCGAAGCCCCTTTTCTCGCAGCCAAGACGCCTGCGACGCCAAGCTTAAAAGGGAGGAGTCCCCCTGTCATCCTAAGAAAGTCATGAAACACCTTATGACCTGCATAAACGCAGGCCATAAGCGCTCCGTGGGCATTCGAGGCAAAGCGCCGCCGTCCAATCAACAGTTTCTATTGACTGCAGGGCGGCGCCAAACGGCACGACGCAAGGCGAAGGATCCACAAAGGGCGAAAGGCGGGCATGGGAGGCTGCGGGAGCGGGCGCAAAGGGGAAAACGGGGGAGATGGAGAAGATGGGCAGCAGGAAAACGTCCGAAAATGGCAAGCGGGCGCCGTTCGTGCAGATACCGAACGGCAAGGACGTCGAGCGCATTCTTTCGGGCGTCTTCTGGGCAGACGTAGCGGGGTTTTCCTTATGCCAAACATGGAACATCCTGTGCGTGGCCCTTCCCGACCCCATTACGTATGCGTCGCCGTTCCTGGACTTGCGATGGGTGTCGCTCGCCACTTCCCTGTGCGGAACCATGGTGGCTGCGCTGTTTCGGCATCGCGTGTCCGCATTGCTGCAACGTCCCACGTTCCTGTACGCCATTGGCGCCGTGGCGGCACTGGGAAGCATCCTGGGGCCTTTGAGCGCCCTCTATCCTCCAACCTCGAAGGCGCTCATCTACATTGCAGCCGTTTGCGTGGGAGTAGGGTTCGCCTTCCTGTTCCTTCTGTGGTTCGAGCGCTTTTGCCGCGCACGCGACATGATGGGGCTTGCCATAAGCGTGGTGGCAACCGCGCTTCTCACTTACCCGCTTGCCAACATGCTTTCCTCCGATCAGGTCAGTCCTTGGATCGCAGCCGCCATTGCCTCCGTTCTTCCCCTGGTTTCGGTGGCGCTTGCCCACGCAAGGCCGCGCCAAGGCAACCCCGCCGACCCCTCGCCCGCTCCCGCGGCATCCATTCCCCCGGCAGGCAGGCGCCGCGCGTTCGTCCGCTACTGCGTGTGCGTGTTCGCAATCGTGAGTGTCATCGAAACCGCGCGCAACCTGCTGCTCGGAGGGACCGCCCTCGTGTTCTACGCAGGCGTGGCGAATTTGGGCGGACTCGCGTTGAAGCTCGCGTTCTCTGCGTGGCTGCTTGTCATTTTCGACGCCCACAGCGCCCGCGGCGTCTCGGTGGTGTACCGCACGGCGTTCATCCTCCTGCTCGGCGTCGTGCTGTGCATACCCTACCTGCTGGAAGGGGCATGGTTCGTCCATGCCCTGCTGGACATCAGCGCGTTTTTCTTCCAGCTGATCATGGTGCTGGTGGCCTACGAGATAAGCGTCGGGTTCAGCCTGCATCCCCTGCTGGTGTTCGGTGCCACGCGGAGCCTGTGGGCCGCGGCGGCGCTGTCTGGCATTGTCCTCAGCGGGGCCTGCCGCACGTGGGGCGCGGAGGTCGTTCAAATGCTCGCCGTCTTGCTGGGCCTAGCCGTTGCCGTGGCGTTCACCTTCGTGTTCACCGACCGCGACTGCATCGTTGCGCTCTCGAGCCTTCCCGCACCCACTCCCACGCCGCGGTTCAAAATCAAGTGCGAGCAGCTGGCGCGGCACCACGGCGTGTCGGAACGCGAACTGGAAGTCATGATGCTCACCGCCAAGGGAAGGTCCGCCAACCGCATTGCCGACGATCTTGGCGTGACGCTGGCCACCGTCAACTCGCACGTGCATCACATCTACCAGAAACTCGGCGTGCACTCCCGCCAAGAGATGCTGGACCTCATAGAAGACGAGCAGCTTGCCGAGCAGCCCTAAGCGGGCCGTGGCACCGGATGGGGCAAACCCCCTCCCGGGTGGCAGGGGCCGCACGCCCATGGGCGGTCGTGGCGCGTGCGGCCCACAGACGCCCCCTCGCGCCGCCGGCAGGGCGGCGAGGCGGTCAGGAAACCTCGAAGTTCACCACATCGGCCAAAGGGCTGCACGTGCCGTCTTCGTTGACGGAGCGAACCCGCAACTGATAGGAGCCGGGCTCTTGCGGGGTGTAGACGAACTTCCAGGAAAGCACCTTGCCCGCCACCGCCCCCTCGGTGGCATGACGCGTCCACGTGGCCCCGCCATCCAAGGAGAACTCCATGGCGACGATGGCCTTGTCGTAATCGTCCGCATACCCTTCGAACGCCATTGGCTTGCCCACGCGCCCCTGCACCAAACCCAGCACGAACGGCCCCTTCCCTTCATTCGCTTCGAACAGGCATCCCCCGCCACACATGCAGCGCACATCCACGCCGAGCACGCTCCGCGCGTTTTCCGTCGCGCACGTACCGCAGCCAGACTGCCTGCGGCCCGCAAAAAGATGTGCCCTTTCCCTTGCATTGTCGCGCAACGAAGGAAAGGGCACATCGTCATTTTCTGTTGATTTGGGGCGAACCGCCCCGCAGCAGTTCGCCGCCGCGGCGGAGCCGCCGTCGTTGGCAGGGCCGTCTCCACGGCACGGCCCGCGGTTCAGCCGCGTTGCTGCCCGCAGCCGGCCGGGGCGTCGGCCACGGACCGGTCCAAGTCGGCCACCATGCGCTCGGCCGCCCCGCAGCCGGAGCATCCCGCGCAGCCACCCGGGCTGCCGGCGTGCCCCGACGCGCCGCCGCAGTGGTCGTGGCAGTCGCACAGGCCGCGGCCGCGCAGCCGGCGCACCGCCCACACGGCCCACAGCAGCACCAGCGCCGCAATCACCACCGTCGCCGGCGTCAATTCCATCTCGAGCATGCCTTGCCTCCTTCGTTGAGACCCGCCCGGCAGCGGGGCGCCGCCGTGCCGTCGCACCCGCATGAATTCCGCAATCGAAAATGCGGAGAAGACAGCACGCAGCCGCCTTCCCCGCGCATGTCAAGCCAGTCTTGCGCCTACGCGGCGTCCACCTCGGTTTCCATCCCGGCTTGCACGGCCTTCTTGCCGTCGTACTTGGGCATGGGGCGGAAGATCAGGAACAGCAGCCCGGCGGCAACGACGAGGGCAACCACCGTCCACGCGTTGAACGCCACTTCGCCCATGGCCAGTCCGCCCAGCTGGTAGATCATCAGG
>CAJFUR010000089.1 GCA_904420215.1 uncultured Eggerthellaceae bacterium | reverse complement strand
CGCGCAGTAGCCCGTCAGCATGGACAGGTCGTGCAGGTGGATGTCGGCGTTGCGGTGCGCCGTGGCCACCTCGTCGTCGTAGATTTCCGACAGCCAGTAGTTGGCCGTGATGGCGCCCGAGTTCGAAAGGATGAGGCCGCCCACGGAGTACGTGACCGTGGAGTTCTCCTTCACGCGCCAGTCCTCCACCTTCACGTAGCTGTCCACCAGGTCCTTGTAGTCCAGCAGCGTGGCGTTGGCGTTGCGCACCTTCTCGCGCTGGCGGCGGTAGAGGATGTACGCCTTAGCCACGTCGGCGTACCCGGCGGTGGACAGCACTTCCTCCACGCTGTCCTGTATGTCCTCCACGGCGACGAGGCCGTTTCGTATCTTCGGCTCGAAATGCGCGGTCACGTTCAGGGCCAGAAGGTCGATGGTGGACGGGTGGTACTGCTTTTCCAGCGCGTCGAACGCCTTGGAAA
This sequence comes from uncultured Eggerthellaceae bacterium, assembly GCA_904420215.1. Classification (GTDB taxonomy): domain Bacteria; phylum Actinomycetota; class Coriobacteriia; order Coriobacteriales; family Eggerthellaceae; genus CAJFUR01. Next base: position 10,888 of record CAJFUR010000089.1, on the reverse strand, counting down.
TGGCTGCGGTGATCTTGGAGACGTCGAAGTCTGCAATCTTGCCGTCCCGCTTCTGAACCTGGTACATGCGTGCTCCTTCTATTGTGCGTTTCGCCATGCTTTCCGTTTTCGCACTGCGGCGGCGGTTGCGGCTGCGCGCAGGTTGCATGCAGGTGCGGCAGTGGCGCGTAGTCGCAACCCACACGCAACTGCGGCAGTTGCGCGCAGGTCGCATGCGGTTGCAGCGGGTGCGGCTGCGCGCAGGTCGCACGCGGCTGCAGCGGTTGCGGCAATGGTGCGCGGGTCGCGCGCGGTTGCGGCTGCGCGCGGCGAGCGGAAAGCGTAGGAACACCCTAGCAGCGCCCCGGCGTCTCGTCAAGAATAGATAACAATATGTTGAATAAAAATATTAGACAAATAACAATATATGGTGGTTCTATAGAAAAATCCTCCTTTCAATCGTACCCAAGTGGGGATGAAAATCATCCCGAAATAGTGCTCACGGCGCGATGCCCGCCGCCCCAAAGCCGCTACCGTGGAGTCCTCCCACGCGCGCGGCGCTTGGATGGGGCCGGCCCGTCATCCCCCAAACCCTGCGGACCTCTCCGCGCACAGCCGTGCGGACGCGCACGCAACCCGCCCGCACGGCCTCCTCTTGCCGAATCTTGCAGCCGGCGATCCTCGCAAGCCGCAGCGCGTGGGAGCAAGCCGCACAGGGCGCGGGCGCACTGCCCGCCACAACGAGGAAGGGGATCCCATGTCCGACACCGCCACTGCCGGGGCCGAAGCCAAGGACGCGCCCACCGGAGCCGGAGCCGAAACCGCCAAAGCCAACATCGTCTCGGCCGGCGCTGCCCCGGTCGGCGCCCGCGCGTCCGACGCCGCCCTGGCCGGCGCCCGCGCGTCCGATGCCGCCCTGGCCGGCGCCACCCCAGCCGATGCCACTTCCACCAACGCCGCCCCGACCGGCGCTGCTCTCAGCAAAGCCAGCCACGCCGTCGCCCAAGGCATCAGGGGCAAGCGCTCCCTCTTTCTGGCCCTGTCCACTTTCGCCCTGCTCTTCTTGGGCCTCATCTACGCATTTTCCATGTTCGCAGCGCCCATGAGCGCCGCGTTCGGCCTCGAGAAGGACGCGGTTGGACTCACCTTCAACATCATGATGGTCGCGTTTTGCATCGGGGCCGTCGTCGGGTCGCAAATCGAAAAGGGCATCGGCGTGCGCGGCGCCCTGATGGTTTCCGCCCTGATGTTCTTGGGCGGCTTTGCGGGCACGGGCCTGCTGGCCAACGGCAACATTGCAGCCGTGTACCTGTGCTACGGCGTGCTGGGCGGCCTTGCCGTGGGCATTGGCTACAACTCCGTCATCGCAACCACGAACATGTGGTTTCCCGACAAAGTGGGCTTCTCGTCCGGCGTCCTCATGATGGGGTTCGGCCTGGGATCGCTCGTCCTGGGCACGCTGGCGGTGAGCCTGATTCCCGCCATGGGCCTAAGCGCGGTGTTCGCAGGCATTGGAATTGTCACCTGCATCGTTGTTGTTGCGCTCGCCTTGGTGCTGCGCCGCCCGCCTGCGCGTGTTGTCGAAGCCACGGCTCCCGGCAGGACAACGGCTTGCGGATACGACCCCGGCGACGAGGACGCCCCTCTCAAAAGCCCGACGTTCTACGTGTATTGGGTGTGGGCCGTCGTCGTCATTGGCATCGGCCTTGCCACCATTGGCAACTGCGCCTCGGACGCCCAAATAGTCGGAGTGGACGCCGGCTTTGCCACGCTGCTTGTCGGGCTGGTCTCCACATGCAACGGCGTGGCGCGCGTCGTCATTGGAATCGTCTACGACAAGACCGACGTCAAGAAGACCATGCTCGTCGATGCCCTGGTTGCCGTGGCCGCCTGCGTCTGCATCATCGGCGCGCTCGCCACCGGCACCCCGGCGCTCTATGTTGCGGGCGCGCTCCTGTGCGGCTTCTGCTACGGCGGCGTGCCCGTGGTCGCCTCGGCATTCGCACGGCAGCGCTACGGAGCGCGGAACTACCCCCTCAACCTGTCGCTTGCAAACTTCGCCATCGTGTTCGGCTCCCTTCTGAACGTCGTCGTGCAGGCAGCCGTCGGCGGCGCCGACCACCGCGTGGCCGTGTTCGCGGTCATGGGCGCATTGTCGCTGGTGGCCGCACTCGACGTGCTGCCCTTCTCCAGAAAGTGGGACAGGGATTTGAAAATGCTCGAAGCGCGCAGGAGGCAGGTGGAGGAAAGCGGCGCGGCAGCGGAAGGCGCCGGAAGTGTGCTACAACCCGAGTTTGAATAAAATTATTTATTCAAACTCGGGTTGTATAGCCGCCTAAGACCCGAACCTTGACCTCGGATCTCTCCTCTGATCCTCGATGTAATACACGTACACGACCCGCTTCGTCTCGCAAACCTCGTAATAGATGCCGTAGTGCCCCGCATAGGCCACCATCACGTCCTCGGGTGGCCTTGCCGCTTCGTAAAGGGGATCGTATGTCCTGCCGATACCCGGAACGGTGTCCAGCACAGTCAACACGCCATCGATGCATCTCCTGTCGATGCGGGATGCCACCTCCCGCAGCACCTTTTCGGCGGAAGGGGACAAGATGACTTCGTAGGAGCCGTCGTTAACGCAGGCATCGTCGCTCACAAGCCCAACTCCTTGCGGATTTCCCGATAAGGCTTGCCGAGTCCGCGGCGGATTTCATCGCGGCCCTGCATAATGCCGGACAAAGCACGCATCTCGCGCTCGTATGCAAGGTCGCGCAGCTCCATGGCCGCCTCGAACGCAGCAGCATCCATGATCACAAGGTCGGGAACGCCGTTTTTCGTGAGATACACCGGCTTGCCGGTTTCGTGGCAGACGGCCGAAACTTCCTTCATGTTTTTCTGGACATCCGTTGCAGTCCGCGTTAGCGGCATGGCTTCCTCCTTCTTCCGCATAGCGCATCCATTGTAACATGCAATCGGATAATTATCGGATTTCTATCTATCGCCACACCATGCTCCAACCAAAAGCGACGAAGGACGCAGACTCATATGTCGAATGCGCCACGTGGACCGGGTACACCACATGGCCGCAAGCCGCGCAAATCGGACGCATCACGCGGGCCGGGTGCGCCGCGCGGGCCGGATGTGTCACGCGGGCATCCATGCATGCGACCCTCCCGGCATTCACGCATGCACTTCTCACGATGCCCGCGCATACGGCCCCTCATGACACCCGCGCAGCAGACCGTATACAGGGAATCGTGCCTATCAGCCCTCCCCCGTCTCCCATGGCGCCCACGCGCGGCCGAACCCGCAAACTGGAATCCCCCGACACGCGATTTCCCGCTACAATGCACATGAGCTGACGGCTGCGGCCACGGACGGCGCAAGGAGGTTCGCCCGCACGGAACGCGACGTGCCGCACGGGCAGTTTTCCGGAACGCCCGTTGGCTGCGGCCGACCGCGCCGCGCGGCAACAGGGTGCTCCAAGCGGCAAAACGACAGGACGAGGGGATCTGCATGGAGAAGAAACTGGGGTTTGGCCTGATGCGCCTGCCGCTGGTGGACGGCGAGTTCTCGCACGTGGACAAAGACCAGCTATGCCGCATGGTCGATCACTACCTGGAGCACGGCTTCCGGTATTTCGACACGGCCTGGTTCTACCACGACGGGCAATCGGAAGCGGCCATCAAGGAATGCCTTGTGGACCGCTACCCGCGCGACGCCTTCCTTTTGGCAGACAAGATGCCGCTCATGCTCGTTGAGGAAGAAGCCGATTTGGAGGAATATTTTTCCACGCAGCTTTCGCGGTGCGGCGTGGAGTACTTCGACTATTACCTGGTGCACGATTTGTGCAACAGCCGACGCGCGCTGGCCCAGAAAGCCCGCGTGTTCGAGTTCATCGCGCAGAAGAAGGAGGCCGGCCTCGTCAAGCGCATGGGCTTTTCCTTCCACGACACGGCCGACGTGCTGGATCAGGTTTTGACGGAGCATGCGGAGGTGGACTTCGTCCAGCTGCAGCTGAACTACCTCGACTGGGAAAGCGACACCATACAGGCGCGGGCCTGCTACGAAACGGCGCGGCGGCACGGCAAGCCCGTCATCGTCATGGAACCCGTGAAGGGCGGCACGCTGGCCGCCGTTCCAAGCGAGGTCGAACAGGCATTCCGCGCCCACCGACCCACCATGTCCGCGGCTTCGTGGGCGATCCGCTTCGCGGCAAGCCACGAGGGCGTCATGCTGGTGCTCAGCGGCATGAGCACTTTGAAGCAGGTGGAGGACAACGTGTCCTTCATGGAGGACTTCGAGGCGTTTTCCCAGGAAGAGCACGACATCGTCCGGAAGGCGGCAGACATCATCAACCGCAGCGTGCCCATTCCCTGCACGGGCTGCGCCTACTGCATCAACGACTGCCCCCAAAACATTGCCATCCTGCGATACTTCGCGCTTTACAACGAGGACATGCGGGAGCTGGACACGAAGCCGTGGACGACACAGAAACTGCTCTACAGCCGTTATGCGCAGGAGTTCGGGAAGGCAAGCGCCTGCATCGGCTGCGGGAAGTGCGAGCACATGTGTCCCCAGCACCTGCCCATCCGCTCGTTGCTGGAAAAAGTAGCCGAGCACTTCGAGCCTGCCGCATAGCCGCCCGCGGCAAGCCGGCGGCCGGAGTGGCTGGCAAGCGTGCTACAATCGGGCGCATGAGGCTTTCCGGTATACAGAAACTCACCTTGCTCGACTTCCCCGGACGCACGGCGGCCACCGTGTTCACGCCCGGGTGCAACTTCCGCTGCCCCTTCTGCCACAACGCCGACTTGGTGCGCGGCATGCCGGAGGACGCAGCGCGGCAAGGCGGCGCCGGGGCGCCCGAAGCGCCAGCCCGCGCGCCCCAGGCTGCGGACGCGGAAGCGGGCACAGACAGCGCATGCCCTGCAGGTGGAGCAGGCGGGACGGACGCGAGCGACACGGGCGCCGCGGGCGCATTCCCCACCTACGAACTGGCCGACTTCTTCGCCTTTCTGGACAAGCGGCAAGGGTTGCTGGACGGCATCTGCATCACGGGCGGCGAGCCGCTGCTGCAACCGGGACTGGCCGACTTCTGCGCGCGCGTCCGCGAGCGCGGGTTCGCCGTAAAGCTTGACACGAACGGCAGTCTGCCCGGCCGGCTGCGCGCGCTCGTGGACGCAGGGTTGGTGGACTACGTGGCCATGGACGTGAAGAACGCGCCGGAGCGCTATGCGGAAACCGCCGGCGTGGCGAACCTCGATCTCACCCGCATCCGCGAAAGCGTGGCATTCCTCATGGAGGGCCGTGTGGCCTGCGAATTCCGCACCACCGTAGTGGACGGGCTGCACACGGAAGACAACCTGCTCGGCATTGCCCGCTGGCTTGCCGACGCCAAGGCCGGGCAACCTGTGCGCACCGAAGCCGGGAACGTGGCCGATGCCGCCGCCGGAATCGAACGGCCCGCGCCAGCCGGAACCGGGGGCAGAAATGGGCAACCCGCACGCGCCACGGCCGGAACCGGGGCCGAGACCGAAGCCGACCCGAAGCGGCCTGCATGCACGGCCGCTGGCGCCGAAGCCGGGTGGCCCCCCTGGTTTCTGCAGGGCTTCATCGACGGAGAGGGCGTGCTGGGAGGCACCGGACGTTTTCATGCATGGGAGCCCGACGGGCTGCGCCGCATCCTTCCCGAACTGCAGCGCATCGTTCCCACGGCCGCCCTGCGCGGCATCGACTGAACGCGCCGGAAGTCCCCTGCCCGCCGTCTCCGCATCCTCCCATCGAAACCCCCGCACGTGGCATTCGCCGCACTCCTGCCGCAGCCGAGCGCGGCGTCCCGCGCCCGCCACGCCCCTTACGCCGCGGAAAACGCCCAGATACCGCGGCACTGGTTCAAAACGGTTTGCATGTCCCACGTTTGCGCCGTGCGCTCGGCGCTGTTGGGGTCGTGCACGATCAGGCGACCATCAGCGTTCAGCCCGGCGAGCACAATGAAATGTCCGGTGGTGGTGAAGTCTCCCGGCGCCACGCTGCAAATGACGGGCTTTCCCGCTTCCAACGCCGCCGCCACCTGCGCGGCGTCGGCCGGCACTTCCTCGGACGCCAAGCCCAGTCGCCGCGCGCCTTCGCTCATGAGCAGCCAAGACGTCTCGCCGCCTGACACGTAGCCTTCGCGCTCGCTGAATGCGCACAGCGAGGCGGGGTCGAAGTCCGTCTTGCCGGTAAGGCACACGTACACCATCGCCAGGCAGGTGGGGCCGCAGCCCGCCTCCTCCACGGTGCTTCCGGCATACGGCTCGCCGGCCCATGCGGGGTCGGTTTGGTACAACTGGGGAACGCTCCCCTTGCGCCATTCGGCCACCGGCGTGCTCGTTGCACCCGCAACCGCCCCCGGCCCGGAGGCCGCCGCCGGTCCCGCGCAGCCCCGGCCGGCCGCCACGCACACGGCCACCGCCACGGCAACCAGTGCCAACACTCCCGCCATGACCGCATAGGGCCTGATGACGGATGCTCCGCCACGCCTTGGGCGCTTGCGGGCGCGCGAAGCCGCCACGCGGGAGGCGCCGGCTGGAGCGGAGGCGTAGCGGGCGCTGTCCCGCGCATACCGCGCGTAGTCGCCCCCTGCCCAGCCGCCCGCATCCGCATCGGGCGCATGGCCGCCGCGGGCGTCGCGGAGCCGCCGTGCGCCGTCGCGGGCGGCGGCATGCGGGTGCCTGCGGCCGATGCGGTCGATCTCCCTGCAGGGGGCGGGCTTGTTGGCGAAAAGAGTGCGTGACATGGGCGCGTTCCTTCCTTGTGCGTTCTTGCGCGGCCGCAGGGGCGCATCCGCCTGCGGCCGCACGCACAAGGCTAGCGCGAAACGACCTTAACCGTCCCAGATCAAACGGTAACGCCTTCTTCAGACTCCTGAAGTTTTCCTGAACCCGCCACAACAGCGCGCGGCGCGGGCATGCCGCAGACGCCGACGAAGCGGCCGCGGCAAACCCGGGCGCGCTTTCGGAAGACGCTATCGCCGCCGCACGAACGCCTCGCACCCGCCAGCACCCCGTCGGGTGGAAAAGCGTCTACAAGGTTTGGCAAGTGCAAAAATTGCAGCGCGGCCACTGCCGGCAATTGCCGACAATTCGCAGCCACTGCCGATCCCGCAATTCGCTCATGAAAGTGCGGAGTTGAGCCATAATTCGCTCTAAAAAGTGTGAATTTTAGCGAAAATTCGCTCATGAAAATGTTTAATTGCTCTATAATTCGCTCTAAAAAGTGTGAATTACCATATGAAGGGGGTGTTTGAAGAAATGTACCTCAGACGAAAAGCGGACGCGTTTCTGGCCGAGTGGCATGGCAACCCCCGTCGGCACCCCCTCGTGATCAGAGGGCCGCGACAAGTCGGCAAGACGGCGACGGTACGCCGCTTCGCCCAAGGCGTCTATGCCTCTGTCGTTGAAATCAACTTCGTGGAAGAACCCCGCTACAAAGCCATCGTTTCCAACGGCTACAGCGCATCGAACATCGTGAAGAACATCTCCCTCATCGACCCGGCCAAGCGCTTTATCGATCACGACACGCTCGTTTTCTTCGACGAGGTGCAGGAGTGTCCCGAAATAGCCACGGCGCTCAAGTTCTTCGAGCAGGACGGACGCTTCGACGTCATATGCAGCGGGTCCATGCTGGGAATAAACTACCACCGCATCGAGAGCAACAGCGTGGGTTACAAAACCGACTACGCCATGCGCTCCATGGATTTCGAAGAGTTCTTGTGGGCCCGTGGCTACGAGGACGGGCAAATCGACACCGTCACGCAGCGCATGGCAGCAGAAACGCCCTTCAATCCGGTTGAAATGGAAACGTTTCACGACGCCTTCATGGACTATTGTGTGCTGGGTGGAATGCCGGCAGTCGTCGCACAATTCGCAGAGCGGGAAAGCTTCGAAGGCACGCTGGCAATCCAGAAGCAACTCCTTGCGGACTACCGCGAAGACATCCAGAAATACGCCGAAGGCCTTGACAAGGCGCGCATCCTGAACGTATTCGACCACATCCCCGTGCAACTTGCGAAAGAAAACAAGAAATTCCAGATCAGCAAAGTGGCAAAAGGGGCGCGTTTTGGAGATTACCGCGGCTGTATCGAATGGCTGCAAACGGCTGGCATGGCCGAGGCATGCTACTGCCTCAATTATCCCGAGTTGCCACTCAAGGGGAACTACGACGAAGACAAGTACAAACTGTACTTCTCCGACAGCGGGCTTTTGGTGGCAATGCTGGACGACGAGGCCGCAGAGGACTTGCGGGCAAACAAGAACCTGGGCGTGTACAAAGGCGCCCTTTACGAAACCATGGCTGCCGATGCGTTGGTGCGGCAGGGATACGACCTGTATTACTACAAGCGGCCAGACTCAACGCTCGAAGAAGACTTCTTCGTGCGCACTGCCGACAAACTGGTGCCCGTTGAGGTGAAGGCCCGCAACGGCAGGGCCAAGTCTCTGCGGACGCTGGTGGCATCGAAAAAGTACGACGACATCGCCTTTGGCGTCAAATTCGCCCATGCAAACGTGGGGGCAGATGAGGAAACCGGCATAGTCACCTTCCCCCATTTCTGCCTGTTCAAACTCCGCGAATACCTGAAAACGAGAGAATAAGGCGCCCTTTGTTGCACCCCATCTCGACTCCGAGGCCTCAGTTTCGTTTTGTTGAATACGGCAATATAATTGTGTCTTTCGGACTGGTCGATGGCAATGGCATGCTGACCAACGCCGGAGCATTGCTGGCAGACGAGCCGCTTGTGCGTCATTCTCGAGTTTTCTGCACGCGCTGGACAGGCGCATGCAAAGACGACGCCATGGACGATGCGGAATTTGGCGGAAGCCTGCTTTCGTTAGTCCGCGAAAGTGAGGCGTTCATCAAGAGACACAACGTAACCTCTTGGAAAAAGACAGCGAACTCGTGCATCGACCAGCCGAGCTATTCAGAGCGCGCAGTAACGGAAGCACTGGTAAATGCTCTTATCCACCGGAACTATCTGATACTGGGTAGCGAGGTCCACATCGACATCTACGACGACCGCCTAGAAATAACATCCCCCGGTTCTATGTTCGAAGGTGGCAAACTTCCAAACGACGTGCTGACAGAAAGTATCCCGAGTCTCCGCCGCAATCCCCTTCTCGCGGATCTGTTCCAACGTATGCACTACATGGAAAGGCGCGGAAGCGGTCTTCGCAAGATCTGTCAAACGACCATGAACGAAGACAACTTCGAAGACCGCTTCATGCCCAAATTCGAAGAGAGAAACGGCTTCTTCTTCGTGACGCTCTGGAACATGAACTACCATGCCACCCCTCAAGTCAACCAACAAGCCGCAGGAGAGAAATCCGAGATCGAGAACACCTTGCATCAACCGATCCCCCAAGTCGCCCCCCAAGTCGCCCCCCAAGTCGAGAGCCTTGTTGCCGCATTGGGCGACAATGAACTTACAGCCAGGGAGTTGATGGAACGAATGGGGTTGAGCGACAGAAAGAACTTCAGGCTTCTCTATCTTGCCCCGTCTCTAGAGTCGGGAGTCATCGAGAGGACTATTCCCGACAAGCCTCAAAGCCGCAACCAAAAATACAGACGACCCAGAAAATAGGCACTCCTACCACCGAAGAACTACTAGGAGCGCCTTGCCTTATTGGCCACACCCCGCCCGAATCCGAGGCCGCCGATGCCTTGCAGCTTGGACATGCGGCGGCCACCCGGTTTCGGCGGGGCACACGGCGGTGCCGAGCGCCGGCGGCGGGAGGGGGTCCCAGCCCCCTCCCCCGCGGGGCGCGCGGCGCCCCGCCCGGCGACAGCGGGGAAGGCCCTACTCCCCGTCCTCGGCGGGCTTGAGCGGCAGGAACTTCAGGCCCGCGCACAGAAGCAGGCAGGCCAGCCCCAGCACGCCGAGCGCCACGCCCCACTCGATGGGGGCCGGCCAGTAGACCATGCCGGAGTAGGCGCCCACAAGGCCCTGCTCCCAGCCGGTCACGGTGTACTGCGTCACGGCGCCGGGCAGGTCGAGGTTGGCGATCTGGAAGCCTCCCACCAGCAGCTGCACGCGCTTGCAGAAGATGCCCGCGATGGCCAGGAGCGACGCCACCACCAAAAGCGGGTTCGTGCGCAGCTTCGGGACGAAGCACACCACGGCGGCAAGGGCGCAGCCCACGACCTCCGTCCAGAAGAACGGCGCGAGCGGGCCGGACACCAGCATGCCCACGACCTCGTTGCCGGCCGCGGTGTTCGGGAAGCCCTCGGTCAAAAGGTCGCAGCCGAAGAAGTACAGGTCAACCACCACGAACGCGCCGAGCATCTTGGCGAGGCGCACGACGCTGTCCTGCCCGAGCTTCAGGTACCCCGAGGCGCGCAGCGCGACGCACACCACCAGCACCAGCGCCGTGCCGCACACGAGGGCGGAGGACACGAACCACGGGGCCATGAGCGCCGTGTGCCACATCTCGTGGGCCTGCTGGAGGGAGAAGATCCACGCGGTCACGGAGTGCACCATGACGGCGCACACCAGCGCCACCACGCTCACCGCGCGCAGGGCCGCGGCCGACGCCTTGCCGGCCTCGTGGCGCAGGTAGGCCCACAGGTACACCACCGACAGGACGAGGTACACGAACAGCACGACGATGTCCCACATGAGCGGCGACCCCAGGTTGGAGTACGCGAACAGCTCCCACACCCGCAAGGGCTGGCCCAGGTCCACCACCACGAAGGCGATGGCGGCCACGGTGGAGCACACGCTCGTCCAGATGGCGACCTTCGAGATGCCGCCGAAGCCCTTCATGCCGAGCGCCTTCGGCACCGACGAGATGATGAGGCCGCCGGCCGAGAGGCCCACGAAGAACATGAAGCACGTGATGTAGAGGCCCCAGGAATCGAGGTTGCGCATGGCCGT
>CAJFUR010000088.1 GCA_904420215.1 uncultured Eggerthellaceae bacterium | reverse complement strand
GCCGATGGCGGGGATGATGCGCACGGCGGTGGTCTTGTTGTTGATCATGCCGATGGCGCACTCGTCCGCGATGATGCCGAAGATGGTTTCCGCGCTGGTGTCTCCCGGCACGGCGATCATGTCCAGGCCCACCGAGCATACGCACGTCATGGCCTCCAGTTTTTCCAGCGAGAGCGCACCCGCTTCGGCGGCGCGGATCATGCCGGCATCCTCCGACACGGGAATGAACGCGCCCGAAAGCCCGCCGACGGACGACGACGCCATGACGCCGCCCTTCTTCACGGCGTCGTTCAGCATGGCGAGCGCCGCCGTGGTTCCCGGCCCGCCGCAGGTGCCCACGCCGATGGCCTCCAGAATCTCGGCCACCGAGTCGCCCTCGGCTGGCGTCGGTGCCAGCGACAGGTCCAGAATGCCCTGCGCCACGCCCAGCCGGCGGCTGGCTTCGCGCGCCATGAGCTCGCCCGCCCGCGTGATCTTGAACGCGGTGGCCTTGATGGCCTCGGCCACGCTGGTGAGGTCGGCGTCTTTCGGCAAGTCGGCCAGCACGGCGCGCACGACGCCCGGGCCGGAAACGCCCACGTTCACCACGGCGTCCGCCTCGCCCGAGCCGTGGAACGCGCCGGCCATGAAGGGGTTGTCCTCCACGGCGTTGCAGAACACCACCAGCTTGCCCGCGCCGATGCACTGCCGTTCGGCCGTGGCCTCCGCCGTGGCGCGCACCACCTGCGCCATCCGGTACACGGCGTCCATGTTGATGCCCGCGCGCGTGGACCCCACGTTCACGCTCGAACACACGCGCTCGGTGACGGAGAGCGCGTGCGGAATGGAGTCCATGAGCTTCCGGTCGGCGGCCGAGGCGCCCTTGTGCACCAGGGCAGAAAAGCCGCCCACGAAGTCAACGCCCACTTCCTTGCCGGCGTTGTCCATGGCCACGGCGATGGGGGTGAGGTCGGCGGCGTCGGTGGCGGCGCAGATCTCGGCGATGGGCGTGACGGATATGCGCTTGTTCACGATGGGGATGCCGTATTCGCGTTCCAGCTGCTCGGCCGTGGGCACCAGCTGTTCTGCGGCCGAGGTCATGCGGTCGTACACCTTGCGCGCCATGGCATCCATGTTGGAATCGGTGCAGCCGCGCAGGTTCAGGCCCAGCGTGATGGTGCGGATGTCCAAGTGCTGCTTGCTCACCATGGCAAGCGTTTCGGCAATTTCTGCGGGCGTGATCTGCATGGGCGCTCCATCCTCCCTGTAAGCGGCGCGCCAGCGCGCAACGCGTCAGCTGAAAACGTATCTGTACAGGATAGCAAAACCCCGTGCGGAATGGGGCGGCAAGCGGCGTGGCGTTCTACGAACTGGGGTTGTCGGTGTTCATGTTCTTCTAGCCCCCCTCCCGTCCCGGGCCTCCCCGGGGCGGGGATTCCCTGCGGCCTTCCCCGCCGCGGGGTTCTCCCTTCGATGCGCGACCCCCATCGGGCGCGATCCGTCCCCCCCCCCCAAACCCCTTGCAGACAGACGGATCGCTTCCGACGAGGGTCGCTTTCTTTTATAACACCTGATTTTCGTCAAATAAACCAAATATAAGTCCTTAAAAATGGCTCAATCGCCGAAAATCAGGTGTTATAATGCTCTCCACGTTGTTTCGCCCTATCCTCGGCATGTGTTGCCACCATTTGCCGTTGGCTGCTGCACGCCTTTCGAAACCATCAGGAGGAGCCATGCACCGCACGTTGCTGGAATCGCTCGCCGTCTGGAAAGCGAACCCGCGGCGCAAGCCGCTCATCTTGGAAGGCGCCCGCCAAGTGGGGAAGACTTGGCTCGCGCACGAGTTCGGGCGGCGTTGTTTCGAGCGCACGGCGTACGTCACCTTTCAAGACAACGCGGGCTTGCAATCCGTGTTCGAGGGTAGCTTGAGCCCGCGCCGCTTGCTGGACGCCGTGTCGGCGGAATCGGGCGTGGCGGCGGGCGACCCTGAAACGCTGGTGGTGTTCGACGAAGTGCAGGACTGTCCGCGCGCCCTCACGTCGCTCAAGATGTTCTGCGAACAGGCTCCCGAAGTGCCTGTGGTGGCGGCTGGCTCGCTTTTGGGCGTCGCCATGCACAGAGGCGTGTCGTTTCCGGTGGGCAAGGTCGAGCACATGACCGTCAATCCGCTCACGCTCGTAGAGTTCCTTATGGCGACGGGCGACGGGGTGCTGGCGAACTTCATAGAGGCGCGCGACTTCGACATGATGGGCGCGTTCTCAGAGCGCTTCGCGGATGCGCTGCGTCGATATTGCTTCGTGGGCGGTATGCCCGAGGCCGTTGCCGCGTACGCCGATACGGGCGACTATCGGGCGGCGCGCGCGGTGCAGGATAGATTGCTGTACGACTACGATCATGATTTCTCGAAGTACGCAGGTGGCGAGGAGGCCGAGCGCATCCGCATGGTGTGGCGCTCGCTGCCCTCGCAGCTGGCGCGCGAGAACAAGAAATTCGTTTATTCGGCGGTACGCCCCGGCGCCCGTGCGCGCTCGTTCGAGGGCGCCATCAACTGGCTGGTCGATGCGGGGCTTGCCGTCAAGGTGCCGCGCGTGTCGAAACCAGGGTTGCCGCTGGCGGCGTACGAAGACGTGGGCGCATTCAAGCTCTATATGCTGGATGTCGGGCTTTTGGGGGCGGCAAGCCGGCTCGATTCTTCCACGGTGTTCAACGGCGACGCGCTGTTCTCGGAGTTCAAAGGTGCGCTCACCGAACAATACGTGTGCCAACAGCTTGCGGCGACGGGCGAGGTGGTTCCGTTCTACTGGTCGGCGGAGAATTCTTCGGGCGAGATAGACTTTCTGTACGACCACGCGGGGAGGGTGTTCCCCGTGGAGGTCAAGGCGGAGCGCAACGTGCGGGCGCGCAGCCTGCGCGCGTTCACGGCGAAATACGGCGGGCTCTGCGCGGTCAGGCTGTCGCTCGAGGGGTATCGCGAACAGGGTTGGATGACGAACGTCCCCCTCTACGCCGCCGGCATCCTGCCGTCACTCGATATCCCCGTATCGGAAATGCCGTAAGCGTGGGGGATTAACGCGGAGCGCGCGCCGCGTTAGCGCCGCCATTCTGCCATGCAAGTTTGTAACAGAGCGACGGTTCGGCAAGCTTCGTCGTTTAGGCGAAGGCTTGTCGGAAGCATTTTTTGAGGGTTTGGATGAACGCGTCTATTGCAGGGGTGCGGTGGCTGACAAGATAGATGGGTATCTCGCCTGGCTGTGGCTGCATTTTGGCAGGTGCAACAATTATCTTACTAGGAACCCTGCTTCCGGCGCTCGCGGCTTTCTTTGCGAAACTATAAGCCAAAAGGGTGTTGGATATCCCTCTGCTATCTTTGCAGCCATGCTTCCCAGGCGTCGGCTTCGCGTTGGGCTTGGGCGTAGCCCTGCTCGTAGGAGGCCTGCAGTTTGCCGAAGTCCGTCTCGCGGTTGGTCACGGACATGGTTTCGGGGTAGAACACGTATGCCGCCCCCTCGCGTTCCAGCCGCTCCAACTCGTCGCACAGGGCGTTGTAGTGCTGCCAGCGCTCGATGGTGCGCTCGGCCACCAGCGGATGTTTGCGGAACGCCGTGCGGAACAGCCGCTGCCCTGCGGGGCCGACGGGCTTCTTGCGGTAGCCGCGCGGCTGCGTGCGCACCACGAAGAAGCGCTCGAAGCCGTCTCGCCGCGCCGCTTCGAGGCAGATGCCCCAGCTCGTTCCCATGCCACCATCCAGATACGTGTGACCGGCAATGCGCGTCGGCGGCATGAAGATGGGCATGGACGAGCTCGCCCGCACGCGTATTGCCATGTCGTGGGGCGTGGGCATGTCGGCCTTCGTCCATGCCACCGTGGCGCCCGTGTCCCAGTCGAAGCCCTCTATGTGCACGTGGGCGGGGTTGCGCGAGAACGCGTCCCAGTCGAAGGACATGTCCGCGTCGGTTCCGGCCAAGTCTGCGATGATTCCTTCGTAAAGATGCGGCGCGTTGAAGTAGCCCTTGCCGGCAAGGAAGCTGCCGATGCCACCGAAGTGCGGGTCGCGCACCAGATCGACGAACGATGCCTTGGCGCGGCGGATGTCGCGCGACACGTAGTTGACCGTGTGGCTGGAGCCGGCGGATATGCCGTAGACGTGGCCGAAGTTCGTCCCGCGCTCCAGAAGCGTCACCACGGCGCCGGCGGAATAGCTGGCGCGCATGCCGCCGCCTTCGAATATCAGCGCCACGTCGGGCACGTTCACGCGAAGCGATTCTTCCGTGGGGTTGGTCAGGGACATGGTGTCGTTCGCCTGCTTCTTTCTTCCAATCGGTGTTTCCGTGCGGCAGCATGGCTCCGGCGGCGCCTTGCGCCGAAGCGCCGCCCCCTGCTTCCGTAAAGTAAACCACATTCCCGAATGCTTTGCCAATCCGAACGCGGGGGACGGCACGGCATCGTCCGCATGCGCGGGGCGCATGGGGCGTGCGGTTCCCGAGCGCCAGTTGCAGGATGGGCGGAAGAATGCGGCGTTTGGTGTGCCGTTGGCGTGATAGTATAAAGGTGAGGGTGTGCAAGGGGATGTGAAGCAGGAAGGAAGGTTGGCTTTCTGCCGAGTTAGATATGGTGAAAACGCAAGGCATCAAGGTTTTGGCGCGCTGTATTGCCCCATCCGTGGGTTTGGGGTCTTATTGGGCATGGATGAACCTCTCTGCGTCTAATGCCGCTTTGTTTCCTTGGCTTGTTGATGGGGCGTATCCTCATCAGCTGATTGTTTCGTCATGCGTATACCTGGCGGTCATGGTGCTTCTTGCGGTTTTTGGCGCATCGGATTGGATGCTTTGCCACAAAAAGCGGCTGGGGTTTGTTGCGTTCGGCCTGGCGGTGGGAGGTTCGTTTCTGGCGGTTGTTGGCCAAGCGGCTTACGATTGGTTGCTTGTTCTGGGCCAAGTTGTTGCCTCGGCGGGAACTGCGCTCCTGCTTGTTTTCTGGGGAGAGAGGTTTTGCTCGTTCGAAGGTAAGATGGCGGCGTTGTCGGGCGCGGGGTCGTTCGTGGCGGGCTGCTCGCTGTATTTGCTGCTGACGTCTCCTGCCATCGAACCCGTATTGCTGTATTTGCTGCCCATGTTGTTGGTGCTGTGCGGAGGGCTTCTGCTTTTTGGACGCGAGGGCGCTGCAGTGAGCGATCCGATGAGTTTTGTCAAGAAAGATGTAGATTCGAAAGCTTCTCTTGAATGCTGCGGGGAAACGGCTCCGGGGGATAATCGACTTTCTGGGGTTGTGGTGCTCTTTGCCTGCCTTGTTGTCTGCGTCTTGCTCAACGAAGTGGTCCGCATACTGGCTACTCCTCTTGTGGCGGATCGGTTTTCGCTGGTCGGGCGCTTGACGCAAATGGGAGGGCTAGTGGTTGCCTGTATGGCGCTGGTTGCGTTGATCTGCTCGAAGACCGCTATTAGCTTCGACAGCATGTCACGTTTTCTATTGTCTTTGATGGTTGCCGGGTTTCTGTCTTTCCTTGTTTTCGACCAAGAGGGATCTCATCTGACCTTCGTGATGCTTGGGGCCGGGTATTGGTGTCTGAACATGCTGATATGGATAGCCTTGTGCGACATCACGCAAAGGCTGGGAATTGCAGCCATTCGTTCGTTTGCTGCGCTGTACGGCGCCATGCAAGTTGCCATTCTCGTTGCAAAACCACTCGGGGCGGCACTCGCGCAGCTTCTGGGCAAGGCGTCGGGTTTGCCGTTGATTGTGTCCTGCGCAGTGTTCGTTACGGTGGTTTTGGCGATGTTTTTGCTGCGCGACGGAAAGGCGTTTCGCGCAAACAAGCCGAGCGGCGACAACCCTGTTTTTCCGCGGAAAAATTCTGCTGAAAACCGCTCGGCTGAGGGTCTTTTGCAGGGTATTGCGGGAAAGTACGGGCTTTCTCCCCGAGAAACCGATGTGTTTGTGATGTTGGCGCGGGGACGCAGTCTCCCCGTTATAAAAAAGGAACTGGGGATTGCCACGGGAACTGCGCAAACTCACGTGCGGCATATTTACGAGAAGCTGGGCATACATACCCGTCAAGAACTCCTTGACCTTGTGGAACAAGAGGAGCAAGCCCTTTAATGCGATTGTTTGCATGTGGCGAAGAATCGCTGCTGAGCCATCGCTGATTTTGGGTTTGCGTGAGGCGTTTGCGCTTGGCCGCTCCGCGAATTCTTCCGAATCGCTTCGTTGGAATTCTGCATTGTCGGTTTTTCGTGCGAACGTGCAGGCGGGCAGCCTATCGTTTGAATCAAACGATAGGCTGCCACGGCAAGAAATACCGGTTTTCGATAGATGCGCCGAAATCGTTCGGCCGGTAAAGTGCATGTCGAGGTGGCCGACGGCCACCATATGACAGCAACAAAGAGGAGGGAATCATGAAAAAGGATCTTTCTCGGCGCAGTTTCTTGGCGGGAGCCGGGCTTGTTGGAGTGGGGGCAGTCGCTGGGCTTGCGGGCTGCGCCCCGCAGGCGTCTTCGTCCGAATCCGAGGGGAATGGCCAGGGGCAGGCGGATGGTGATTGGCGCACTCCTCCGGATCCCATTACCGATATTGCCGAAACGATCGATGCGGACATCGTCGTGGTAGGTGCAGGCGTTTCGGGGTGCAATGCGGCATACACGGCAGCCGAAAGCGGAGCCCACGTTGTGGTTTTGCAGAAAGAAGCAACGTGTATAGCGAATGGCATGGGCGTTGGCGCCTACGGGACGACGATGCAGAAAGAGCGCGGCGACGACTGGGATGTTGAAGAAGAATTGAATCGCTGGGCGCGGGAGAGCGAGAACCGCAGCAATCGCAAGCTTGTGCATCGCTGGGCCGAGTACAGTGGCGAAGTTGTTGACCGTATGGTTCGGCTTTGCACGGGGCACGAAAATTGCGAGCCTATTCTGTACGATCCGGGCGCCGACACGGAATATCCTGATGCGTGGAACTTCGCGTATTCGGGAGGCGTGGTGTTCCTTGGCGCAGATCAAATGAAAGGCGTTGCGCAGGTCATCACTGACGAAGCGGAAAAGCTTGGCGCCGATGTGTATTATTCGACGCCCGCCGTGCAGCTTGTGCGTGACGGCGACGGCCCGGTGACGGCGGTGATAGCTCAGAGGGAAGATGGTTCGTATTTGCAAGTCAATGCAGCGAAAGGCGTGATACTGGCTGCTGGAGACTATGGGGCAGATCCTGATCTGAGGAAGGAGTTCATGCCCCATATAGAGGGGCTGCAGACGGCGTATTGCACGGACACCAACACGGGCGATGGACACAAAATGGGCACATGGGTGGGTGCGGCGATGCAGAAAGCGCCGCATGCCGGCAACATTCATTACGACCCCGGTATGCCCCCCTCGTCCAGCGCGTCGGGTTCTGGCTGTCCATGGTTGTGGGTGAATTTGAACGGCGAGCGATTCTGCAATGAAGACATGTCGTATGGTCAAATATATGCCCAAGGCATGAATCAGCCGGAATTCATACACTTTCAGGTTTTCGACGCCAATTACAAAGCCGATGTGCAAGCGGGGAAGATGGGGCAGGGAAACCAGAAAAATGGGCCATTCCCCGGGTTCGGTATGGAATTCATAGATGAGTACATAGAGAACGGAGAGGTGCTTTCCGCCGACACGCTTGACGAGTTGGCAGAGAAGATGGGGGTTCCCGCCGATGCGTTCAAGGCGACAGTCGAACGCTACAATGAATTGAACGATTTGGGTGAAGACCTCGACTTCGGCAAACAGGCAGCGCGGCTTACCTACATCAAAGATGCTCCGTTCTATGCAATCTGCCGGCAGCCGCGATTGCTGTGCGCTCTTGGCGGCTTGGTGATAAACGATCGTATGGAAGTTCTTGACGAGCAGCGGAAGCCGATCCCCAATCTGTATGCTTGCGGCAATAATTCGGGCGATTGGTTCGGGGGGTTGGAGCATCCTATGGTTATTCCGGGAATGAGCCTTGGTCGGGCTGTGGTAACGGGTCATCTGGCCGCCCTGTCTGCTTTGGGCGAGAGCTACTGACGGTTTAAGCATTGGCCGCCTTTCCGCGCGTGTCGTCCCCGCCCGTGGCGCGGCTGCGCCGCAGGCGTTGCATCCGGCGCGGCATCGTCCGCATGCGCGGGGCGCATGGGGCGTGCGGGGAAACGGCATGGTGGACATGTCGCCTTCTGCCGGTATAGTGGATGCAGGACGGAAAAGCGGGGCGGGCGCGCTTCGGCGCTGCGCCGCCCCGCGCGGGCAGGCGAGGTGATGCGCGATGGAAGAAGTGCGGCATGCGTGGTGCCAGATGTGCGGGCCGGCCAAGACCTACTGCTCCACGTTGTGCCATATCGTTGACGGGAAGTGGGTTGCGGTGGAGGGCAACCCCAAGGCGCGCAACGATGGCGGGCATGCCGGCGTGTCCGGACGCGCCCTGTGCGCGAAGGGCAACGCGGCCATCCAGACGGTGAACGACCCCAGCCGCCTGCGCTTCCCGCTGAAACGCGTGGCGCCGAAGGCGGAGGCGGTTGCGGGCGGCCAGGACGGCTTCGAGCGCTGCACGTGGGACGAGGCGCTGTCAGACATCGCCGCGCGCCTCGCGCGCCTGAAGCGCGACCACGGCGCGGAATGCTTCGGCATCCTGTCTCCCCAGTCGTTCCCGGTGCTCGGCACGCTTGGCCGGCGCTTCCTGAACGTGTACGGCAGCCCCAACTACCTGCACAGTGGCATATGCGCGCTGCAGCGTCAGGCGAGCAAGAACGTGACCATCGGCGCGGCGTCGTGCGCGCCGGCCCAGTTGGACAAGACGAAGCTGCTGGTGAATTGGGGCGCGAACCCGGAAAACTCGGGCGTGGCGAAAAGCGGGATCGCCGCGCGCCTGAATGCGCAGGAGGCCGGTCTGCGCGTCATCGACATCCGGCCCATGGCCGACGCGCTGACGGCGCGGGCGGACGTGTGGCTGCCGGTGCATCCGGGTACCGACGGCGCGTTGGCGCTGGCCATCCTGCATGTCGTCATTGGCGAGGGCTTGTACGACCGCGATTTCGTGCGCGACTGGTGCCTCGGCTTCGAGGACTTGGCGCGCCACGTGGAGCAGTTCACGCCGGCATGGGCGGCGCAGAAGACCGGCCTTGCCGAAGATGCCATCGTGCGCGTCGCGCGCCTGATGGGCACCGTGCGCCCCATGGGCATCGTCTACGGCAACGGCATTGGCGACCAGCAGGTTGACGGCCATTGGACGTGCGCGTCCATCTGCCTCATCGAGGCCATAACGGGCAACCTCGACATTCCCGGCGGCGGGGGAGCTCCCGGTCCCGCGTTCGCCCCGCTGGTGCGCCCGCGCAAGATCGACCTCCTTTCCGAGCGCCTTCCCTGCAGCGCCGAAGACGAGCGCCTGGGATATGCCGCCGGCATGTCGCGCCTGATTGCCCCCGAATTCCCCCGTTGGTATCAAGACCCCGCCACATGGGAGTCGGGCCCGAATTCGGCCTACTTCAAGGCGCTCATGACGGCTTTGACCGACGAGCCAATCCGCTTGCGCGCGGCCCTTGCCCAGTCCACGAACCCTCTTTCGGCCACGCGCCAGCCCAAGAAGGTTGCCGAAGCGCTGCGGCGGCTTGACCTGTACGTCGTCCACGACACGCACTGGAATCCGTCGTGCGCCTTCGCCGACTACGTCCTGCCCGCCTGCACGCAGTACGAATGCTCGCAGCAGTTCGCCGTCAAGAACTTCCCCGAAGGAACGTTCGTTGCCATCAACCAGAAGATCGCCGAGCCGCCGGGGGAGGCGTGTTCGGATTGGGATTTCTACCTGCGGCTGGCCGTGGCCATGGGCTACGGTGCCGACTTCTGGGGCGGCAGCATGGACGCGTGTTTGCGCGAGCAGCTGGAAGGCTCGGGCGTGACGCTGGAACAGCTGCGCGCAGCGCCCGAGGGCATCTTCGTCGAGCGTCCGGCGGGGGAGCGGCCCCGCGAGGCCCGTTCTCGCCGCTACCGAGAGTTGTTCGCGGGGCTTCCGCAGGGCAAGGTGCAGTGCGCGAACGCGCTTTTGGCGGGCAGGCCGACGGCGGACGAGACGGGGGTTCTGGGGGCGCTGCCCGAATACGCAGGCCCGCCCGAGGGGATTGCGGAAACCCCCGAGTTGCTGGACGCGTATCCGCTGGCGTTCTCGGACGTGCATGCCTACCGCTGGTGCAACCATGGCTATTTTTCGAGCGTGCCCTACCTACGCGAACACCAGCCGCTCCCGTGGGTTCGGATGCATCCCGAAACGGCGGCGGCCCACGGTGTGGCCGACGGCGACTGGGTGCGCGTCGAGTCGCCGCACGGCTGGGTGAAACTGGTGGCCGAAACGACGCCGACCATTCCCCCCGGCGTGCTTATGGCGCGGCGGGGCTGGTGGCAGGCGTGCGCCGAACTGGGGCTTCCCGGTTACGGCTGCCTTGACGGCGGCAGCGAGTGCGCCGTTCTGTACGCCAGCGATCCGGCCCGCTCCGACGCGTTCCATTCCGCCATGGCCAAGCAGACGCTCGTGCGCATGGGCGTGCTGGGGAAAGGCGGCGGCGTTGGGGCGGAGCGCGTGGCGTCGAAGGCGCCGGCGGGCGCAGTGGGGGCGCCAACAGCGGCGTCGGCGGGCGCGGGCGTTGCGACGGTGGAGGGACGCGCCTCCGCTGCAGATGCCGGCGCGCCCGCGGGCGTGGGCGCTGCGACGGCGGAGACGGCGGCGCCAACGGGCGCGGGCGCTGCGGTGCCGGTCGCGCTCTCGCGGGAACTGCGGCGCGGGTACTCCTTCGACGCCGCGCGCTGCATCGGCTGCGGCGCGTGCGTGGTTGCCTGCAAGCAGTGGAACGGCATCCCCGCCGGCTCGCCCGCGCGCTGCCGGTTGGCGGAGACGACCTGCGCCGTCCGCCAGGCGGCAGACGTTACCCCTCCGACGGCAGACGCCGCCCTTCCGGTGGTGGACGCCGTCCCTCCGGCAGCAGGCGCCGCCCGCCCGTCGGCTTCCGCCCCTGCGGCGTCACCCGTGCTGCGTGCGGGTTCGGCGCCTGTTGCCGGCGCTTCGGCCCCGGGCGCGCTTGCCGTTCCCCGGTTCTCGGCGAGCGTGTGTTTGCGTTGCCGTCCCGCGCATTGCGTGGAAACATGCCCCACGCAGGCCCTGTCGCTCGATGCGGCTTGCGAGGAAGCGGGGGAGAAGGTGGCTGCGCCATGTGCTACCCATGCGTGAACTGCGGAAAGTGCGGGTCGAAACTGCCGGAGGCGAAGATTCGCTGCCCCAAGTGCAAAACGGCGCTGGATGAAAGCCACCCCGTCTGCGAGACGTGCGGCTGGCGTCTCCCGCTGCCGCCCGGCGCGAAGGCTCCCGCGTCGGGCGGCAGCGAAGCCTGCTGAAGTCGTCTGCCACGGCCGGCCGCGCGCTTCTCTCCGGAGTGCCTGGGAAACAGGCTGACACCCGCCGCTCCGTCTCCGGGTGGCTTCCCCGCAACGCCGCCCGGGCGCCGCCCGGCGCCCGCCGCCCGCAGCCCGGCGCCCGCAGCCTGCCACCCGCCTCCTGCAGCTTGCAGCCCGCAGCCTGCCACCCGCCTCCCGTAGCCCCGTTGGCGCAGCCGTCGCTCCCGTTCTCCCTTTCTCCCAAACCCCCTGCCTTGCTTGCCCGCTTTCCACGGCGGTGGGCGTCGCATGCGTATTTCCTGGTCAAACAACGGTTTATAGAGGGGTTTATGCATTTAAACCTTTTTTCGCCGTGTGGTCGATGCGCATCGGTTCCCGGGTGGGCAAAGTGTGCGTTGCAGCGCAGCGGGGCACGGCAGGACCCAGGCGAATGCAAGTGCACCGGCGCACGCGCTGTGGCTGCTTGCTCGAAACGGCAGCCATCCGGTCGGCGTTCGGCGTATGGCCGGAACAACGGGAAACCAAGCGAGGGAAGGGAATGCATTATGGGATCCATGAACGTTTCGCGTCGCGATCTGCTCAAGTTCGGCGGCATTGGGGCGCTGGGCCTTGCGGGCGCCACGGCGTTGGCAGGTTGCGCGCCCCAAGCTGCGAGTGACGCTTCCAAGGGCGACGCCGCCGGCGGCTCCACCTACGAAGGCCCCAGCTTCCTGCAGAAGCCGGCCGACATCACGGAGTTCGCCGAGACGCACGAGTACGACGTGGTGGT